>JAAXHD010000366.1:46884-67718 GCA_012271015.1 Candidatus Poribacteria bacterium
AAATTTCGGTGTTCTCAAAGATGTTACACTCGGTCGCCTATGGGATAGAAGAAGAGAAGAAGCACTCACGCCAATGACAGCGGTAATTGGGAAAAATGGAGTGGGTAAGAGTGCTTTGTTCGATGCTTTTGGCTTCCTTGCCGATGCCCTCAACCTCAATAATGTGGAGGAGGCTTGCGACGCGCGCGGGCGTGGGGTTTTGAAAAAATGCGATCACAAGGCACAACAGACCCCATCGAGTTTGATGTGTACTATAGAGAACACGGAAATGCCAGACCGATTACCTATCAAATTGCCATTGCGTCAGACGAATTCGGATGTCCCTACATCCTGCGAGAACGCCTTCGACAAAGACGCAAGGGACAGAAAAGGGGTTGGCCTTTCTCTTTTCTATTTCTCAATCAATAATGGTAGTGGTGTGGCGTGGAAAGGAGATCAAGCAGGACACCAGATTGATGAAGCGATTGACAACTTACAATCATTGATGACATTTCTGGAATCCATAAAATCAGAGGAGTCTGGGGAAACAGAGACTATTGAATTGAATGACCCGCGCAAACTTGGTATCGCCAGCCGTATTTTGTCAATGCCTTGGAACCGAAAGAAGTTTGGATCCTCGAAAAAGACGAAAATGGGTTTTCCAAAATACGTCGAGCAAATGAAGATCCACTTGTGAACGAACTTGTCGAAGAGGGGCTGCCCTTGGGTGGCCTCTGGTATAGTGACTATCTTGATCCGAGACAATAGAATGCATTTTGAAATACTTGTTGAAGACCTATCTGGCAAAAAAGCACTTGACATTTTGATACAGAAAATCGTTGGTGCTCAACATACATACAATATCCATCCCTACCGAGGAATAGGACACATTCCAAAAAACCTCACCAGCCCTACAACCGTAAATACTGACCTCTTGCTCGATCAACTCCCTATACAGCTCAGAGATTACGGAAAAAGTTATGCTAATGATCCTACCAAGGTAGTAATCGTGGTCTGTGATTTGGATGATAACTGTCTGAAAACATTCCGCCAAGAACTCTTGCGAGTCTTGGATTCTTGCAACCCCAAACCAGAAACCCGGTTTTGTGTTGCTATAGAAGAGGGCGAAGCGTGGCTACTCAGGGATATTCCAGCAATCAAGGCAGCTTATCCAAAAGCCAAGGATAACATTCTGAATGGTTATCAAAATGACTCTATTTGTGGAACGTGGGAATTTCCGGCTGATGCCTATTCGTCGGAGGCTCAAATGCCCTCGGAAAGAAACCTTGGTATGTACGTGGGAAAGAAAAATCGGCATGGGCTCAGAAAATCACTCCGCATATGAATGTAGACCAAAACGCATCACCCAGTTTCTGTTACTTTCGAGATAAAATTCGAGAACTGATCTGAGTATTCAGCATTGATTTGTCAATTTGTTGAAAACCAAGGAGAAGCAACAGCATGAATGAACAGAATTTGAAAATTACTTTTATCGGTGTCGGTGGTATTACCAGAAGTTACCGCCAAAGCCTTAACCAACTCGAACGTCCGATCGCGGCAGTTTGTGATATAAATACTGAACGCGTCGCAACCATTGCTGCGGAAGAAAATGCGACAGCATACACCGATCACGGTGAGATGCTACAGTCAGAGAAACCGGATGTCGTATTTATCTGCATCCCACCCGGCGCGCATACGACACAGGTTGCTGACGCAGCGGCATCTGGTGCAGCGGTCTTTGTTGCGAAACCTGTCGCACAGGATTTGGAAACCGCGCAACACGCTCGCGATGTGATTGCCACTGCCGGGGTCATCAATCAAGTCGGTTATATGGCACGCTATAGTGACATTACAGCGAAAGCAAAGGAATTAGTCGGCGATCGGAAATTCACCATGGGGATCGGACGGTTTCTCACGCGGATGGGTGCGGGGCATCCGTGGTGGGGGAAATACGAGGTATCCCGCGGACAGATGGTCGAGCAGACGACCCATGTCTTTGACCTCATCCGCTACTTCCTCGGTGATGTCGCAAATGTTCACGCCTACGGTATCAAGGGAGTATCCGAGGGGATCGCTGACTTTGAGGAGTGTACCGTCTGCAACATGCAGTTTGAAAGCGGAGCGGTAGGGAGTATCACCAGTACCTGTGTCGCCCGCGCACATGACCATTTTGCAGCCGAATTGGTCGGTGATGACTTCTATCTCAAACTCACGCTCGACCTCGGCTTGCGTGGGCAAATTAGCGGTGAGGAAATCGACTACACCGGCAGGGAAGCGGGTTACTTCCGACAGGTTGAACAATTCATCAAGGCGGTTGAAGCAAACGATCAGGGATTGGTGATTGCGCCTTACGCCGATGCCGTCAAGTCTCTTGCTGTCACACTCGCGGCGAACCGTTCTATGGAGACAGGACAGGTTGAGCGGGTTATCGCTTAAGGTTAACCTTACCCAAACAGCGCACGTGCTAAATTGTGTGGTCTACCACAACGTCCCGTCAGAATTTGCAAACGTTTGCCTTGGAAGGCTACTTTTAACTGTTTTGCCCCTTTGGGATTCGTCCACTTAATACCTCGTCCTTGAAATAGAACGGGGATATAGACTATTTGCGCACGCATCGAAACTGGGACAATTTGAGCAATAAAGTTCAGGCTGTTTTCCGACTTTTCGATTACGTCTGATTCAGGGGCTCTACCGCTTTTGAGTTCAATCGTAGTCGCAACAAGATTGTTTTCAGCGGGGTGAATAAAGAAGAGAAGTCGGTCACACCGCCTCTCAGTTTTTCCGCGCATATCAAATTCATGCTCCAGATTCACAATCACTCGTAATGAGTGTATCGCCAGGGTTAACAAGACTTCGGAGAAATAGAACAAGGGGAGCGAGTTCAGATACCATCGACGAAGCCTTGCTTAAATGTATATCCTCTTCTACACCTTGTGGCCGGTAGTAAAAATCTGGATACCCACTTAGTGTGGACTTCAGAAGTATTCGTCCAGCAAGCACATCAGACTCCAGTATTTCAGCGGAATCCTGCATCTTCTCATCAAAGTCAAATTCAAAGTCTGTTTTCTCCTCATAAAGGATAATCTTCTCCATAAAGTCTGCTATCACGCCTGACATAGTCGGCAACTTGGATGAACGTCTCACTCCTGTTTGGGTCGCTTGCTTTACAAGTGAACTTGCTATGATACGGTGGCTTTGCATGATATTACTACGAGCGGCAGGCAAATAATACCTCCACTTTTCTGAAGGCATACTCATACCTCTGATGAAAATTTTATCATCATCAAATTCGCCAGACACTGAACATCCATCAGGAAGAAGTACCATGTCCTCATGAGTTGATCCATGTAAAGAAGTTGAACCCTCTAAGTTAACTTTGGATCCAGAAGCCCTCATCTTGATGTTCAAGTACTCTCGATCTCTTTCACCGATTTTCAGCAAAACCGTTGTTTCATTACGTTGTTTCCCTGTCAATCGCATTAGTTCTGAAATGGAATTCAGATTAAAGCAATTTCTGAGTTCGTCCTGCAATTTCTCGAAAAAAAATCTGTATCTTTGATAATAGTGCCTAATTTTTGGTGAATTTCTTGAGGTAGATCAGACAATTTAAAAGGTCTCTCATCCATATCCAACTTGTCAAGTATTTCCTGAATTTCTTCTTTCGACGTGGTGAGACCGTTCATAAGTTCGCTGAGTATATCCATAGCCCTAAACTTGAAGGGAGAAAGAACACCCGAATGATATAGACCATCGAAGGCACCGTGCAAAGCATACACCAGCGTAGCAAAATAGGTCTTTCCTGTACTGCTAGGACCAACAAGGACTGTCAATGGACGCAGATCAATGTTCGCTTCCGCAATGGGACCGAAATTTTTAACAGCGATTTCGACTTTTGGATGCTGCTGTGTGTTTTTGGTTTCATTCATCCTTGTTTCCCCTAATCCGACCTGTTTCGGCAGAAGTGCCTATACATCTGTCGCCCCGCTGGGGCTTTATCTTTCTTTCCGGAAGTTATCAATCGGGGTTAGAAACCCCTCCTACAAGAACATCAGCGAAGTAAGCAGCAATCTGGAGTACTATACACACTAAAAAAACGTCAGGTACGGCTTTTCGACGATTTCTCGCCATAATAGGACAGCGAGTTCGCGGGCGTGGTAATCGCCCCACATGGATGCCTCTCCACACGGAATCTGCCTGCCTTCCGGCACATAATCCCATCCGTTCGGACGGTGATACACCGAATGCATCAATAACCCTTGATGCGTATCGGATTCAGAGAGATAGGGTTCAGCGAAGAGCGTCTTCGCGACTGTTAAACCCGCTTGGTAATAGGAGTCCCCCACCTCTGATTCGCCATGCTTTCTGAGATAGTTGCCGAGCCGAATTAAGCCTTGTGCCGCAATTGCCGCGGCGGAACTATCCACCGGTTCAAGATCATTATACGGATATGCAGGGACTGACGAGTAATCGCCGAGTCCTGCTAAACCGGGAGCACCCGTATCCCAATACGGAATTCCATCCTGTGCGGTGTTCTCAATATAGAAATCGGCGGTGGCTTCCGCGGCTTTGCGCATGTGTGCAGTCGCCAGTTCATATCCGCCGTAAGGTTCAAGCATATCTGCCGGCAATGTGTCAAAAAACTCAAGTTGCTCTGCATACCCCGTAATAATCCATGCAAGCCCGCGCGTCCACGTCGTAAACGGAGAATACCCCTGCTGGGTGCTTGGGCAGCGGTAGTTCCCATCGTTTGTATTGAAGATCGATTCATGCACGACTCGTCCACGTATGTCAAATGCGTCACGTCCTTCGCCGTAGTAGACGTTATAGGTCGCCGTCGTCTGCGAATGTTGAAGCAGGCGTTCCAATAAACTGATAGCGGCATCGCCCTCACCCATCAGCACAGCACCAAGTGTGTGCCCAAGTCCCAAAGCCCGCAAAGAACGGATCGTGTCTGAGAAGAGCGAATGCGGTCCGTTGAAAGAGGCGATGTATCCTGTGCCATCATTAATTCGGGTCCAGCGAGCCGCCTGCACGGCAGCGGAGGCTTTCAATGCCAACTCATAGAAATCCATCTCACTATCGTTCCACGGAATCACACCCTCCCGCATCAAACGTCGGAGGTTGCCGTAAGTCGAGACGTTATTGAAGCCGTGATCGTGGACACCGATGTGTGTCACATGGGGTGCCATCTTCTCAACCGTATTCCGCCGACCGATCTCAAGGAACTGCTCATCACCGGTAGCATCAAATTGAAGGATAGCGGAGCCGAATTGGAACCCTTGTGTCCATTCGGTCCAGCCGCGTGTCGTGTAGGTCCCAGCGACGGTAAAGACAGGTGTCCCTTTTTCAGGAAGCCACGTATCCTCAATGGCTAAAATCTTTTGACCTGAACATTCAAAAAGCCTCTCAATCTGAGGCTTTAGATCGACGGGACGCAATGCATCGTTTATCTGCATTTTTTTATAGTTGCCTCCTCAGTGCACTCATTATTAATTTAAAACTGCTTTATGGTTTGTTTGCGGCATCAGTATCTCTATACCGTTCACATATCACTTCGATGAGATTGGTTGTGGACTTACCCGGGACATTCAAACCGACAGTCACCTTACCACCGTTTGCCTCAACGACATCTCTTTCGATGAGCTGTTCGAGTTTATAGTCGCCACCTTTAACATGGATATTCGGCTTGAGTTCGGATAGCAAGGAGATTGGCGTTTCCTCTGGAAAGATGACGACGTAATCGACGCATTCCAATCCGGCGAGCATCTCTGCACGCTCCTCTTCAGGAACGAGCGGACGATTCTCACCCTTGAGTTGACGTACCGAACTATCACTGTTAACCGCCACCACGAGCAGATCCCCAAGTTGGCGCGCCGCCTGAAGATAACGGAGATGCCCCAAGTGTAACACATCAAAACAACCGTTGGTGGTGACAACTACGTTTCCGTCTGATTTCGCTTGCTGAAGGGTGGAAGCAAGTTCGCTGAGATGATAGATTTTTTGGTTTGACATTTTTTTATTTAATCAGGACTTACGCAAAACGAGAGAACTCAATCAATAATAGTGCAATCGGTGCGGTTGGGAAACCACACCTACCGGGGAAGTGGGTAAGTTAATTTACTAAACTTAGATTGATTTTCAATAATTCGAGAAACATAGCACTCCGCTGGAGTGCGGAAGTTTGGATATACCGCTTTCTATAGACATAGCACTCCGCTGGAGTGCAGGAGTTTTCTAAGAGTTCATCAGAGAGCAAGATTTACAGAAAAGACTCACCCCCTTGAGACTCAACTTGCAAGTGACACAAAGCATTTAAACTTTAGTATAGTTTAGCACGCATCAGACTGCTTGGCAAGTTTTTCCTATATTGCTGAATTTCCAACCTTGTGCTATAATGAAACGGAAATTGTAGAAAAAATTATGCAGATCAGGAGAAAAAGGATGACCGAGAAAAGAAAAGACACGCATCGCAGATTGCCTATTTGCACCCTCGGCGCACCCGGACACGGTAAAACGACATTGACGGCGGCGATAGCGAAAGTCGTCGCGAGAATCGGTGCGATTCACACAAACAGAGATAACGACTTTGAGGTACAAACCCCGATCAACCACCCAATCCGAGAAGGCGTTGGGATCACCTACCGTGCAATAGCCTATGAAACCAGCGGTAAACTTTATACACACATCGATTGCGAAACCTACCTTGATGTCGTAAAAATGCTCATCAGCGGTTCACCCGCAATTCAGGGTGCAATTTGGGTCGTGAACGCAGTCGAGGGAGTCACACCTGACTCCGAGGCACATCTCCGTCTTGCCAGTCAAATGCACTTCCCAACAGTGTTGCCCTTTCTGAACACGGATGGTATCCCAAAAGATGATGAACTTATAGACATTTGCCAACAGGAAATGGAAGAACTGCTGAACGCGTGTGGTTGGGACGAAGAAACCGCTCCAATAATTGTCGGTGATGCACGCAAGGCATTAGACTACAGAGGAGACACCATCACCTCCACGCAGTGGCAACCGATCGTAGACCTTATCTTCACGATGAACCGGGCAATGCCCACACCTGTAGACACAGCACACTTACCGCTTATTATGCCTATTCATGAAATCGCTGAGGAAACGAAGGAGCGTGTAGCCGTCCGCGGCGATATCGCGCAGGGACAACTCGCTGTCGGACAAGCAGTCGATATTGTGGGCAAAGGCGACAGGATTAAAACACGGGTTCTCAGCATAAAGGAGGACGAAGTCTGCGTCGAATCTGAACCCGACTGGTTGTCTATCGGACAGGTGCTTTGCTCACCGAAGACAGTCAAATCGCATTCCGAATTTACCGCGATCATCTATCTGCTAACACACGAAGAAAGCGGCACACACATCCCACTCATCGAAAACGATAGACCTGACATCCATTTATGGGGTATTGACATGCCTGCGCATCTAAAACTCCCGCCAAGTTTCTCTCTTATCACACCGGGGGGCTATGCCCACGTGCGCCTTACACTCGACTTACCCTTGGTAATGGAGGTCGGTACGCGATTTGAGGTAAAAAAGATGGATGTGCGAATCGGGTTGGGTGTTGTGACGGGTGTGGTATGATCCGTTCACATACGCATGGTTCATACGGATTCAGACGGGTGCGGTTGAAAACCGCCCCTACCGTTTTATCCTGCAGCGATTGCGTCTTGCAGGGTGAGGTCACCGGTATACAAAGCGCGCCCGATAATTGCACCGCTGGCACCGATTTGTTTCAAAGCGGCTACGTCAGCAAGCGACGTGACACCACCCGAACCAATCACATCGGCAGGAACAACATCAATAATATCAGCAGTGGCATCAACATTGGGTCCTTTAAGCATACCATCACTCTTGATGTCGGTGTAGATAAGCGTTTGGACTTCCGACATCTCTACGGCAAATTCGACAGCAGATTTCTCGGAAACCTCTAACCATCCTTCCGTAGCAACCATTCCATCTCTTGCGTCAATGCCGACAGCAACACGCGCGCCGTATTTGGCACACGCCTGTTTTACTAAACTCGGTTGTTTGAGTGCAACCGTCCCTAAAATGGCGCGATCCACGCCCAACGCCAAAACCGCTTCTAATTGCTCCATGCTGCGGATGCCGCCGCCGAGCTGGACAGGAATATCAAGTGTAGATACGATTTCGCTGACGATGTGGAGGTTCGCAGATTCACCCTGAAACGCGCCGTCCAGATCCACGAGGTGCAAGTATTCCGCCCCCTCGGCTTGCCATCGCAGCGCCATTTCTACAGGGGCATCTGAAAAGATCGTCTCCTGCGAGGCGATACCCTGTACTAAATTTACACACTTGCCACCGCGAAGATCAATTGCGGGTAGTATATACAAAGTCTTTCCCTTCCGTGGTTGACGACACAACGGCGTGTGCCTACTACTATTCATCTCGGAAAATGCCGAGCAATTTCAACTGGACGATCGAGATAACCGCAATAATGAAAAACAGCACCCAGCCGATCGTCGCTGCATAGCCGAGACGCATGAACTGAAACCCGTTTTTGTAGAGATACATGACGATCGTCGAGCCTGCATCCGCAGGTTCACCGCCATTCGTCAAAATGAACGGCAGATCAAAGAGTTGGAGCGAACCTATCATCGAAACGACAAAAACGAAGGCTATCACGGGTCGTAACGAGGGAAGTGTGACATGGATGAACGCCTGCCACCAGTTCGCGCCGTCAACAGCTGCCGCTTCATATAATTCCTGCCGAATCCCTTGTAAACCGGCTAAGAAATAGATCATATTGAACCCCGCCCACTGCCAAACACCTGTTAGAATGACCGCTGGCATCACATATTTCTCCTCGTTCAACCAACCGATCTCTTTGCCAAAGAGAACGAATTCCTGATTTACCAAGCCTGCTCGCTGGTCGTAGACGAGGTTAAAGATAATCGCAACGAAGACCCCTGCGACGAGGACAGGTGCGAAAAAGGCGAGACGTAGGAAATTCTTTCCCTTGACGAATTTGGAATTGAGGAGAATCGCTAACAGTAAAGCAATCGGTAATTGGAGGGTGAGGGTACCTACGGCGAAATAGGCAGTGTTCCGAAGCGACTTCCAGAAAATAGGGTCGCGGAACAGATCTGTGAAGTTGCCGATACCAACAAATATCCGGCTTTGGAATCCACGCATTTCATAGAGACTCATTACGAGCGACGAAATGAGCGGATAGCCCATAAAAATGACGAACAGTAGGTAAAACGGAGCAATGAAAAGATAGGGAGCGATTTTCTGTTGTTGGTTCCAAAAAACGTTCGTTGTGCGTTTCTTTTTCATATCCTTTAATTGTTCCTTGCGGTTCGGTAAGGGCGGTTTGCGTTTTCACATCCCTCTCCGTAGATCTGAGGAAATTGAGGAAACAGCCAAGCAAGGGGAAATTGAAGAAACGCCCCAGCAAAAACACCCAGCAAAAACACCCCAAGCAAAAACCCTTCCACTTCGTTTCAGGCTGCGTTTTCTGTTCAAGATAGTTACAGATCTCCCCATCTGCCTCTGTCTTTGGCAATCAATGCTCGCACCTTCCCTGCCAAATCGGTTAAAGCCTCTCTCGGTGTCTGTTTCTCTGTAACCGCGGCGAAAATCGCATCGTTGAGCAGATCTGCTCCCTCCGACCAGTACGGATTCTGATAGCGCGGTGGCATATTGGGTGCCATTTCGATAAACAACTCCCCAAGCCGCTGTCCACCTAAGTAGACATCAGGTTCCTTAAAGATAGGTGCATCCCACGCCGATTTGAGCGGCGGAATAATCCGTGTCGTCTCGTATCGGTTGACAAGACCGGGTCTGTCAAAATAGGTAAACTTGAGGACTTCCCACGCGAGATCAGGGTTTTTGGACTGCTTCGTAATCCCAATCATTGTGCCCCCGCGCGTCGTGGTGCGCCTACCACCGGGATACCACGCTGGCATGCTAACCGCTTTCCACTTACCTGACATCTGCGGCACCTGACTTTTGAGAATACCGACGTACCAATCGGGTGCGAGAATAGAGAGAATTTTGCCATCCTGCATTGCGGCGAAGTTACTTGGATCACCATGCCATGTTCCGTATACTGGCGTGGCAATTTGATGTTCATTGAACAACGCCGTGAAAAATTCTAATGTCTCAATCGCGAGTTCACTGTCAATAATGACGTTGCCTGCTTCGTCGAAAAATCCGCCGCCCTGTTGAAGGAGTAGACTGAAATAGTCGCTCTCCGTGCGTCGATCCAACACGATTGCGTACTG
The DNA here is from genome assembly GCA_012271015.1 of Candidatus Poribacteria bacterium. Classification (GTDB taxonomy): domain Bacteria; phylum Poribacteria; class WGA-4E; order WGA-4E; family WGA-3G; genus WGA-3G. The sequence continues at coordinate 57,132 of JAAXHD010000366.1, forward strand.
GTCAATCCTACCGTCGCCATCGAGATCGCGCGTCGCTTTCTTTCCGGCAGCGATAAAGTCGTCCCATGTTTCAACCTCTGTCATCTCAACACCAGCGGCTTTAAAGAGGTCATCTCGGTAGAGCAGGACGACAGGGTGTAAGTCATGTGGAATTCCGAAAATCTTGCCCCGGTAGGACCAGGGTGTGAATCGACTGACGACTAATTTCTCCATCCAGCCTTCGCTTTCTAAACGCGGACGGAGATCAACAAAGCCAACCTCATCAATTGCGCCCTTAAGAAACCGACCGATAGATGTAATTTCAACCTCAACGAGATCAGGCGCACCAAAATTGGACAACATCGCCGCGAGGAGTTTATCGTGCATCGTGCCACCGAAATTGATGAGCTGGACGTTGATCCCTGGGTTCTGCGCTTCAAAGATAGGGACGCGTGCTTGGTATTCTTCATAGTGGGTGTTCGCGAAAATCCAGAATTCGAGATTCTCACCTTCCTGCTCAGAACGTCCGAAGATGAAAAGTGTAGAAATAAGAAACAGAATAAGCATTACCATCGGTCCCTTACCGAGCGGGAAACTCTCAGAATCAATAGGAAGGCGAAACATAAAAACTCCGATTACACAGAAGTAGTCAGTTATCAGTTATCAGTAAAGTAATAGTCATCACCGTAGTTGCAGTTAAAAACGCTGGATCAAAGACGAGAATACAACAGAAAATAGAAAACCATTGGCTCTGCCAATTACTATAGCCATTCAATTGTCGGTTTTCTATCCATTTTTGTAAGAAATCGCGACCGGGAGAGTGCTTCTATAGAAAGAAGTCGGGAATCGGAGTTCCGTCCTATAGAAGAATTGAATGCCTCTGCGCTAATTACAAAAATTACTTGACTTTTGCCCGCGTAATGATTAAAATTTATCAGAATATGTCCTTTTTATCAACAAACTTTTTATTTTGATAGCGTGTCCCGACTTGGTGCAATAGCGGATACGCAAAACATGGAGGAACATTCTATATGCCCACATACGAGTATAAATGTCTCGCATGCGACAACAGATTCGAGCGGTTTCAGGGCATAACCGCTCCCGCAATCGAGGAATGCCCGGAGTGCAGTGGCAAGGTGAAGCGACTCATCGGAGCCGGTGCCGGGTTGATTTTCAAAGGCTCTGGATTCTACATTACAGACTACCGAAGTGACGGCTACAAAGAATCAGCGAAGAAAGATAAAAACGAGTCATCAGACAAAAGCACTTCATCGGACAAAGGGGAGAAAAAAGAAAAGAAAACCGATACGAGTAGCGAATCCAAGAGCACATCTACCGATTAGAAGCAAACGAACCTGCCTTATGGGATGAGGTCCGCGCACCTCAGTTCGGTTACGTTTTTAGTTTCTGCCCAACGGCGTGTGCCTATTACTTGTAAAGGGAGACGCTGTGCACAATCACGATCACACGCATCACCACGCTCACGGCAATGCGCATGCACATAGCCATCAGAGGCATCTCCAGAAGAAATTCAGGTTTGCCGTGCTCATCACGTTTTGTGTCTTCCTCGGCGAACTCATCGGCGGCATCTGGTCAGGTAGTCTGGCACTGTTAAGCGATGCGGCGCATGTAATGTCGGATGTTTTCTCACTACTGATTAGTTGGCTGGCAATTTACCTTTCAACCCGTCCCGCCACGTCTTCTCGGACCTATGGGTATCATCGCGCAGAGGTCTTCGCCGCTTTTGTCAACGGCGTGTCGCTCATCGCGATCTCCTGCTGGATTTTCTATGAAGCCTACCAACGGTACATGTCCCCAACAGAAATAAAAGTGACAGGGATGTTTATTGTGGCGTGTCTCGGATTCGTTGGGAATCTAATCATCCTATGGCAGTTGCACGGTGAGGGGCAGGGAAATCTCAACGTCCGGAGTGCGATGCTCCATGTGATAGGAGACACCCTCTCCTCCGTCGCGGTTCTCGTCGGAGGCGCGATTATCTTCTGGACAGGATGGTACCCGATTGATGCGTTGCTGAGTTTCCTTATCGGTGGGATTATTCTTTTCGGCGCGGTGAATGTGACAAGAGAAGCGGTGCATATCCTGCTTGAAAACTCGCCGCGGAATGCAGACGCACACACCGTCGCTCAACACCTCTGCGAATTAGAGGCGGTTGAAGATGTCCACGACATGCACATTTGGTCGCTGTGTTCTAACTACTCTGCGTTGAGCGCACATATTGTCGTTGACGAAAACACAACCTTAGCCCCTGATCGGATTCTTGAGCAGATTAACGCTGAATTGCAAACACACTTCGGCATCAGCCATACCACCTTGCAACTCGAACAGGTCGCGTGTGCACAAGCGGGAAATCTTCTGTGCAATGCACAACACTCGTGAAAATTGCATCGAGGTTACAAACCTCTCCCACAGCTTAGTCGAAAATTGCATCGAGGTTACAAACCTCTTCCACAGTTTAACCGTGCTCTGCCTTCAGGCGATGTGCCTTCCGAATTAGGTCGTTATCCCTTGAAAACCGCTGTGTCGCTTTAACCAATCCATCTACGTGCGACACCATATCCTTCTCCACCTGCACAATCCGATCAATCAGATACGGCTGATCGCTCTGCTCAATCGCTTTCCTCATGATAGAGAGGAGATACATATAGATAGCATCCGCCTCGCTTCCCTCAATTGCGATTGCAATTTCGAAGGCTTCATCAAGTGAGATCTTTCCACTGTCAACCTTCTGCTCATGTGCATCCAAGGCATCTGTAATTTGTTGAACCGGCACATCCGATAACTCCGTCACAGGCGCATCAATTCCGAAGGCATCAACACACAAAGACCGTCCGAAATCCACGAGAATGTAGTGCTGCCATTCCTCCGTGCTCATCTGCTCCCAGAACCGCGCGATCCGTTCATCGACATTCCCTAAATGCAATGAGAGAGAAGCGTAGAGTTTCGCTTGCCGCAGCTCGATATCTTGACAAAGACTAAAGAGTTCACCTAAGGTCAAAGGTCTCTCCTTTCAAGGTAACAGATACATTTCATTGTGCCACAACCCGTTTTAAATGTGAAGCGGCAAAGTAATGGCTGTCCCCGATTGCATACTCAGCGTGACCGCCTCCGTAAACTCCATATACTTCACACCTGTCTCAAAGTCGGTATGCGTGATCACTTCTTCGCCACGGATAGCGTTCACAAACTCTTCCTCGACTCGCCACCCACCAGCCTCTGAATCTGGAATATCGATTTCAGTCAGTTCAGTGTCGCTTTTCTGTCCACCGTAGAGTCGATTCCCCGCAAAACGCAAAGTCCCGTTGCTACCGAAGACCAAAACCTCTGGTGCCCCCGCCAACCCTGCAACGTTAGAAACCTGTACATGGAGTTGTGCACCGCACTCAAGATCCCCAACGACATCGATATGTTCAGGAATCCGTACAGAACGCATCACACCGTCGGCATCTGGACGCATCTTGATGAAAGTTTTTCCCATCGCCATAATCCGCGTCGCCTCTCCGACCCAACGTATCAACGCTTCGTACCAGATCCCCATGCTCATGATGTTAAGACCACTGAGATGAAAATCCTGCCGCCATTGGAGCGGTGCCTCGCTGTCGAGAAACGCGCCGCCTGCGCGTGCTTCCACGGCAAGTACATCCCCGATATACCCTTCGGCGATGAGGCGTTGTATTGTTTTATCTACTCTGAGCGTCATCGGCGACGGGACGATCTGCGCGATGAGATGTGTTTTCTGACGCGATACCTCTCGCATCTTGTGCGCTTCTCTGGCGTTCATCGCCATTCGCGCCTCACACATCACGTGCTTATCCGCTTCAAGTGCCGCTATTGTGGCGCGGCAGTGCATATAGGGCCATGTCCCGATGACAATCGCATTGGTATCCGTATCGGCAATAGCCTCTTGCCAACCGCCGTAGGTTTTCGGGATACCGAACTGATCCGCCACCCGCTGTGAAGATTCTTGACTCCGATTGCAGACCCCGACGATCTCAACACCTTCGATGGCTTGGAGTCCGGGAATATGTCGTGAGGTTGTGTTGCCACCTGCGCCGATAACACCGACTCGAATTGTATCTTGTGCCATTTATTTTTCTCCTTCCACTTTTTGTATGTAGCATTATTCATTTTAGTAGAAGTTAGGAGAAATGTCAAGCGATAATTTTGGATTTGAACAGAGGCATTTGGTTTTCCGCGCCGTAAGCCGCTGGTTCGTAGTAGGGAAACCATGCGCAAGTCGCGTGTGGACTTGCGGGACAATGCCCGTTAGTACCCCTTTAGGACGTGCGATGAATCGCACTACTACAAACACACTTGCATTTGTGTCAGAAAAATAGGGTAATTCACGGAGGGTTCACGGAGAATTTTCTGGTAGTAGGTGGCACCTGAGTTCCCAGCGATTAAAAAAGGGATTCTCCGTGAAAGTGGATCTTCGGTTGCTTTTTGGTTGCTCTATAAGGATGAAATGTGTTTATTGTCTGAATCAGGATTTACAGGTTTCTTCGATCTTGGCAGGATAGATTCGCATTGAACTCATGTGAAGCGGAGATATTTTAAGCTCAGATAAAAATTGTTAGTTTCAGAGTATTCAGAGTAAAATTGGGAAAGTAGTAGATTTGGAAATGTGCCATAAATCTACGTGGTGTCTGGGTTTTTGGCAGTTTCTTAGGGTGTTTCTGTGAAGTTTACTCTGAAATTTCATGCCTCTGCAGGATGTAATACGGTCCCGCAAAAGACTCTTTTATTTTAACGAATTAGAAATTTATTTTACACAAAAATTCACTATCTGTTTTTGACTCTAATAGAAATCGCTGTACCCGTATTCTATTTTACTCATCTTCTTGCGCAATGCGACCGAAATCTTTCAACGTTTTAAGGGTATCGACCGTGATCCTGGATTGCCACTCTTTCTTGGCTGCTCGCCACGCCTCTGGATATTGATCGTCCCAGGAGAAATTCGGGGACCAAGAACCGTCCTCTCCCTGCTGTCCGATCTCAAAGTCCAAGTTCATCTCCACTTCATCCTTAATCCCAGCCGCTAAAGGTGATTCTGGAGATGGCACTAACCACAAAGGTTTAAGCACATAGCCAGTCAACTGCTCTGTGTTCCGGGCAACACCATGCATCGCCGTTCGAGCGAGTTTCGCCCAAATCTTGTCTCTATCCGGCAGAGCCTCTGTCTCCGCGAGCCTCACGCAACAGAGGGTGTCGTGCATCTCCATTTCGTCGGGCAGGGAATCCAGATGCTCCAGAACGGCGGTTGTCAATGTCTTCAACAATTTCGTCGGTACACCATCACTAAATTCGTGCAAATATCCTACAATCTCAGCACGAGGGTTGACCAGAAATCGACCGAAAGATTCGGTAGTACTCTCGTAATTCCACCAAGGCGCGTGAGGTGCTCCGTCCACTTCAGGTGGAACGATGTACCATACCTGCTGGTGCTCGTCATAGGTGTCAATAAAATATTGGATTCCCTTCCGTACCAATATGTGACTTACAGGTGCTCGAATTTCCCTGAGAATCTGGAAACCTATCGTGGTCACAATCGCAGACGAAGCAGGCGTTCTGATGTCAGGCTCCAGACTGTGGCCGAAGCCACCGTCGTCGTTTTGATAGGGTGATAACGCGGCAAGGACGGCATCAGCGGCTCCATTTTCAAAATGGAATTCAAAACGCCTTTGGTCGAACGCTCTCCCCTGATCCATTATAAAATTCTTTGCTCTCTGAAACGCGGCTTGCGTGAGTTGCTTCATCCATTACACTCCTACGCTTTTCCTGTCGCTGCATCATGAATTCCATATAGGTCTCCAAGTCCCCGAAGATAGCGACGAGACGCGCTTTAGCTTGCCGAATGTCTTCCACTAGATCCGTACATATTAGAGTTTCTCTTGTTATACCATTTCTAAAAGTTTATATCGCATTAACCTCACCTGAGTGCACAGACTCACAGTCTATGCTACAAGATGGAAACCCAAACTAAAAGTTTATGCTACAATCTCAATCAGAAATGGTATTAGATGACCTCTATCGGTCCGCAAACGAGCGGTTTGCGCTACAAAAATGCTGCGAACAATGAACCACCCTCACTCAATTTCTACGATCTGAATATTGTTTCCGCAAGTATCATTGAAAACAGCAAAAATTGTTGTTTCTATCTTAGTAGGCTCTACACTGAATTCGACTCCAAGATTGATTAATCGCTCATATTCTTCCTGAACGTTTTCCACACTGAATTGGGTATATGGAAGCCCTACATCAAATACAGCCTTTTGATACGTTTTGGCGGGTTCAAAATGGTTACCAGATAATGGTTCTAACAAAAGTTCAGGCCCGTCTTGTTCTTCTTTTGCTACTACCGTAAGCCATCTGTCACCATTTTCTAAGGGAATGTCCCTCTTCTTAACGAATCCCAATTTTTCAGTATAAAATTTTAACGCACTTTCCTGATCTTGAACAAAAATGGCGGTTACTCTAATTTTCATGATGTTATTTACCTCGAATTCGCCCGATGAAGCGAACACTAAAAGATTGCGTAAGTCCTATGAAGATTAAGAATTTAATCGGGTAATTTTTCCGATGCCCCCGCGGTTGGGAAATCGCACCTACCGACCTTGGTTGAAACTGATTAAATAGGAAGCATTACGTGAACGGCGAGGTTAGAAACCTCGCCATCGGGGAAGAGAGATTTTTAATGGAGACTCGGTGCGGTTAGAAACCGCACCTACCTTCGGGCGAGATCCTATCTACCACATCACCGTACCACCGGTGTTGATGTCTTGCCCAGTCATGTTCACCGAGTCCTCTGACGCGAGGAAGACCGCCAACGCCGCGGCATCTTCTGATCCTGAACCTTTGTCGCTATACCCTTCATCCGAACACCACCGACCTGCGATTACGCTCTTGGGGTTCGTCCGTCCGTACCGTTCACGTAACGCTTCTTCATCGAAGGGTCTGTTCATGTATTCGGCTCTACCCCTTGCGAGTTCGAGACTTCGCTCCATGTGCCCTCCCGGACAGATGGCGTTGACGGTGATGTTGTAACGCCCGACATCGGCAGCGAGTGTGCGCGTGAAACCGATAACCCCCATCTTCGAGGTCGCATAAGGGGCTCTGTGGGAAAGCGGTTGTTTACCCGTCCCTGAACTGAAGTTTATTATCTTTCCGTATTCCTTGCGAATCATCTCAGGTAAGACGGCTTTAGAACAGATAAACAGGGAATCGAGGTTGACCTCAAGTGTGCGTCTCCATTCTTCCAAAGTCATGTCCCAGACATCCTTCGTCGGTCCCGCAACACCGACGACGTTGGCGAGTATATCGACGGTGCCAAATTGTTCAATGGTTGCCGCGACCATCTCATTGACAGGTGCTTCTTGCGAAACATCGGTCTCAAAGCAAATGACATCTCCACCCGCGGCTCTAATTTCTGAACCGACCTTTGCCTCTAACTCTCCGACTGGGAGAACATCACAGATGGAAACCGCGGCTCCCTCTTTTGCGAAGCGTCTCGCGACTGCCTCAGCATGTCCTCTACCAGCACCCGTTACGATTGCGACTTTACGCTCTAATCTTCCCATGAAATCATCCCTTTCCGAATGAAATAGATGTAGTGGGTTAACATCGTAGCAGAAGAGGTTATGGGTGTCAATTGAAATAGAAGTTTATTAAGAGGGCGAGGTTAGAAACCTCGCCAGTAGGACAATCGGGGTTGGAAACCCCTCCCACAAGAAGAACCCCTTATAATTCAGTCAGAGTCGGGATTCGGAAGTCCCTCCTACAAGGGAGGAGATTGACAAATTTCAACGTGTGGTATACACTCAATAGTATGGAAACAGCAACAACAGACCGCACACGCGGCACCATCGTTGGGATTACAGGTGGGATTGCCTGCGGCAAGACGACTGTCTCAGATCTCCTCGCAGAAAAGGGTGCGATCCCGATCAATGCGGACGAAATCGGACACCAACTCCTCAAGGCAGACAGTCCCGTTATTGGCGAACTCACTGACGTTTTCGGGCAGGACATTCTCGATGCATCTGGGGACGTGAGTCGAAAAAAACTCGGAGCCATCGTCTTTAAGGACAAAGCCGCCCGTGAACGATTGAACAGTATCCTGCATCCGTTGATTATCGAACGCTCCCGGGGACAGGCACACCACCTCGTCTCGGAAGACCCGACGTGTGTCGTACTACTGGATGCGCCGCTCCTCATTGAAGCGGGTGCTTATGACACCGTTGATCTGATTGTCGTCGTGACGGCATCATCGGAAACGCAGTTGCGACGCACACTGGAACGTAGCGTCGCACAAGGAAGACCGCTTACTGAATCCGAGGTTCAAGCACGGATTGATTCACAGATGCCGGTTACGGAGAAAGTCAAGTATGCGGATGTTGTTATAGAGAACGAAGGGACGCTTGAAGAACTCCATAGACAGGTGGATGCGCTTTGGGAGCGGCTTCAGAGACGTGGTAAGTAAAAGATCGCGAGCACAGCTCGCTCCTACAAGAAGGGACTATCAACGATCAGCAATCAGCAGTCAGTAAGATTCAAGAACACAGATCGCCTCTACAGAAGCAGAAATTAATCCCAGAGGAGGTTGATGGCACTTGCCTTGATGACGCAGTAGACCTCTAACCCTTCTTTCAATTGCAGCTGATCTCGCGCTTCGTGCGTGATCTTTACCGCAAGGTGATGCCATTCAACGAGAATAGATAACCACGTTCGTTCACTTTTGACATCAAGGCACTGAATTTTTCCGGGTAATACGTTGCGCGCACTCAGCGAGACATTGGGTTCAAGCGAGATGATAATGTCCTCAGCGCGGATAGCGACTGGAACTACCTCACCGACTTCAACATCAATATAAGGTATAATGAGGGATTGGTTCCCCATTTCCAATGAAGTTAAGCCGCGCGCCTTATCTGAAGCCGTCACAGGAAGGAATAGAATATTTTCGACACCGGTCAATTGTGCGATGGGCATCGCGGAGGGGGCAGTTAACAACCGGTGTGGTTCGCCGCTCGCCATAATTTCGCCATCAGCGATTAGGAACGCTTCGTCAGCCAGTGCCATCGCCTCGGAAAAGGTGTGGGTAACGTAAAGGATCGGTATCTCAAATGCTTCTTTAACGTGGTGCAGATACGGTATAATTCGATCTTTGAGTCCGCTATCGAGGGCAGCAAGTGGCTCATCCATCAGGAGCATCCGTGGCTGCATTGCGAGTGCCCGCGCGATCGCAACCCGTTGACGTTGACCCCCAGAGAGCTCTTTCGGATACCGTTGTAGCAGATCGGAAATTTCAAGAACATCTATCGCATCTGATGATTTTCGTGGGTTGGGTTGTCCATATCGGATGTTCTGTGCAACCGTGAGATGCGGAAAAAGGTATCCCTCCTGAAAAACATAGCCGAACCGCCGCTTTTCAGGTGGTAGATTAACGCCATCGGCAGACGCGTAAAGTATCTCGTCCCCAAAAGCAATCTCACCTTCATCAGGTGCAAGCGTGCCACTAACACAATTGAGAAGCGTGCTTTTACCACTTCCAGACACACCCAAAAACGCCGAAACCTTTGTTTCCAGTGTGCAATTGACTTCCAAGGTGAAACTACCGAGGCTTTTGCGAAAATCGAGTCTGATTTTGGTACTATCTGCCATTTTTTAGTTATTCCTTGCGGTTCGGTGAGGCAGATTCTGAACATTAACGTGCCTTTCCGTATATCTGGGGAAACACCCAAGCAAAAACCCCTTCATTTCATTACGGGCTACATTTCCCAGGCGAATTCTTATAGTAAAGCAGCACCTTGGGTTACTCTAATCCACTACTATCGTCATAACCACTGTCGAACCCATCATCATAGCCATCAGAATCCTGATCATCAGATGAGTCATTATCGTCATCATAGATTTCTTCGAGCACTAGACCTGTCAAAAGCAGATCCTCATATTCAGCATCAGCATTATCTATAGGTTCATCTGTATTGTCATCGGCATCATTTTGGGAGCGTCGATACAGATACCAAACGAGTAGCACGACTGCAATAGCACCAATGAAAATGATTATTCCCCAGTTCATACCATTTCCCCTTTATATAACGCGAGTTGCCTTTGTAGTAATGTGAGGGAGGCACAAGACCTGCGCCTACATGAACCGCACCGACCAGTGCAGCGCGTAAACTCTAACCTGAATAAAAAGCGTGCCTACCGGAGCGTAAAGCGTTCTGTTAACCAGAGTGCTATGAAGGCAACAATCGTGGAAATCAACACCAATCGATAAACAGAGGCATCCTCTCCGAGATGAACAGCACTGAAAATTGCTAACGCCATCGTTTGGGTTTTGCCGGGAATGTTTCCTGCTACCATGATTGTGGCACCAAATTCACCAAGGCTTTTGGAGAAACCGAGGATCGTTCCACCGATAATTCCGCGATACGCAAGCGGGAACGTTATCGTCCAAAACACCTTGAATGGCGATGCGCCAAGCGTCCGCGCTGCACTCTCAAGTTCCAGTGGCACGGACTCCATGCCTGTCACGATACCACGTACTAACAGTGGAAACGAGATAATTGAGACCGCAATAATAACAGCCCACTG
>JAAXHD010000366.1:67786-70639 GCA_012271015.1 Candidatus Poribacteria bacterium
GTTTTGCGAGTAGCCAACCGATCCATAGCCCTGGTGGGAACATTATAGCAAGACTGAGCAACGCAACTTTTATAGATAAAGTAAGGGCGGCAACTTCGGCGGGGGTAATTCTCATTTGAGTACTAAGAAGGTAAATCCGTGCTTTTCAAAAATTTCACCGCTCTCCATAGAGTGAAGATACGTCATAAATCTACGCGCCAATTGCTTTTGCGGGCTATCCTTCATAACAACAGCCGGATAGATAATCGGTGTATACGCTTCAGCTGGCAACTGATAAAGTACTTTTATGTGTCGGGTTAGCGTTGTATCAGTTTTATAGACAATCGCTACATCCGCATTTCCGGCGGTTACATACGCAAGCGTGGCACGGACATCTGTACCGAAGACCAATTTCGGATGCAGCGTCTCCCATAATCCAAAGTGTGTCAAGGCTTCTTTCGCGTAAGTGCCAGCGGGGACTATATTTGGATGCCCAATCGCAATTCTCGAAATCTCAGGCATAGCAAGGTTCGTAAGTGTTTTTACAGAAATCTCCTCGGTATCATCAGAAACAAGCACCAACCGATTGGTTAGCAAATCCTGGCGACTCTCGGCTTCAATCAGCCCATTCGTCCCCAAAGCAACGACTTGGCGTGGACTTGCAGAGATGAAGATATCGGCTGTCGCCCCCTTTTCGAGTTGGCGTTGTAAGGTCGTAGACGCGGCGAAATTGTAATAGATTTTAATCCCATTTTCTGCTGTGAACGCTGTCCCAATCTCACCAAGCGCGTCCGTCAAACTGATAGCGGCGAAGATACTTAACTCAATCGGTTTCTGCTTATCTGTCGCACACCCCGAAAGCATAGTGAACACAAAGCCAATTGCGGTGAGAAATTTAACACTTCGTTGCATTACTTCTGACGACCCGTAGCACAATCTAATAGTTTCTCCAATCTGAAAAAACACTTGACAAGTATAACTGATTTGCTATACTGTGTCAAGGGGTGTGTAAATATTTCGCAGAGACATTCAATTGTCGGTTTTCTATCCGTTTTGTGCTGGGGGTTTCAATCAGAAGATTCCTTCTATAAAAGAGAGAGTCGGGAATCGGAGTGTTTTTGCTTGGGCGTTTCTTCCCTCCTACAGCAGAGGTCGGGAGTCGAAGTTCCTTCTTATAGGAAAATTGAATGGCTCTGAAATATTTTGTCAAAGGTTGTAGATGTCACCCCTACGGGGTTCACTGTTAGGGTTCATAAACGTTCTACAGAGATACCACCCCTATGGGGTTGAAGAAGAACCAGATCAAAAAGTCGGGAATCGGAGTGTTTTTGCTGGGGTGTTTCCTCAATTTCTTCAACATCTGTGTAGAAACTTTTCTTGCAATCCGTTTGTACCTGTGGTATCCTAATTTGCACAGAAACAGGGAATAGGGGAAAATACCATGAAATTAGGTTTATGCACCATCGCCTTTCAGGAAAAACCGTTGGAAGAGGTCATTGATATAGCAGCGGATTACGGTTTTCATGGCATCGAAATCTGGGGAAAGCCGCCGCATCTACCAGCGGATTACGACGAAAATTACGTCAAAAACGTTAGGGACATGGCGCACCGGAAGGGATTAGCGATATCAGCGTTCGGCTCTTATGTGGATCCTTTGATGGATCTACACCAGAAGCATTTCGAGGAAGCCTTCAAAATTGCGCATGAATTGGGCACCGATCTCGTCAGAATTTGGTCTGGTGGCGGTCCTTCCAAATCCATCGCTCCCTCGGATAAACGCCTGATTCTCTTTCGATTGGTGAGCCTTGCACAGTGGGCAAATTTCCGCAGCATTCGGATCGGATTGGAAATGCACAATAACCACCTCACCGACAGCGTCGCCAGTATCTTGGAGGCGATTGAAGGGGTCAGAGTGCCTGCACTGAAAACCTATTATCAACCCCTTGCACGTCCGGATGCCGACGAACCACACACTGCCGCTGAAAAACTCGCTGAACATATCGTAAATGTCCATGCTCAAAATTTCGACGAAACCGGAAAAGGATGCCCAATCGCAGACGGTGTAGTAGATTACACCCGAATCGTAGAAACGCTGAGCACAAAGGGATACGATGGATACTTAGAAGTCGAGTTTGTCCATGGTGATAACAAAATGGAGGCACTCCAACGCGATCGCGACTATCTTGCGAGTCTAATTAACGCCACGAATGGGGAGACGCTGAAGGATCTCGACATCGCACCTGTCTGAAACTGATATAAATTAACAGGATTTACACAGTTTTGACTGCAGCACGCCTTGTTAGACGGTATCCTGACACAAACTAACAGTTTGTGCTACAAAAGAGCAACATCCGTAAGTCGTATTAGTCTGTAAAAATAGAAATCCTTGGGAATCTTCATGCGGTTAGAAGTTGGTATCATCGCACTGGTAGAAGAGGTTTTCGGAATAACCGCAGAACGCCGCACCCAATTTGACTGGCTTCGTAATAAACCACGACCCAAAGATTTCGGCGAGCATTACGATGCTGTGATGGCACTCTATGCTGAATTAGAAGGCGACTGGCAGAGCACAACAGCGAAAGCTGACGGTTACCTGATTCCCGATGCCTATTTCCCTGAACCGTATCACTTTATCTTTGAATTTGACGAACTTCAACACTTTACACAATACCGAGAGCAGACCTTCCGGTTTTACCCAGCGAATATCCCGCTCGCTTATGCGTCACAGAAATACTGTCAGTTTTGTCAACAACACCACGTAGCGGCACTCGCGAAAGGACCGGAACGGTTTCGGCGGCGTACAGCGGACTTTCCATACATGAATGGTCGCGCTGCGCAACGCGCTTTCTTCGATACGTTTCGGGATTGGCTGCC
>JAAXHD010000366.1:70744-100852 GCA_012271015.1 Candidatus Poribacteria bacterium
AAAAATAAAAAGGTAGGATAAATAACACTACATGAGCAAGCGAAAGCCTGGAAAGGTGAATCTTTCAGACTATCCACTACTTCAGATCATAGGACAGACCCCGCTCGCCAAAATAGATCTTTTTTCAAACGAGTTGCCGCACGTTGACATCTACGCGAAGGTGGAAACTTACAATCCCGGAGGCTCGATCAAAGACCGACCGGTTCTCAGGATGCTCACCGAAGCAATTGCATCGGGGGAACTGACACGAGAAAAGGTTATCCTCGACTCCAGCTCAGGCAATGCGGGGATCGCCTACGCGATGATAGGTGCTGCTCTCGGCTATAAAGTCGAACTTGTGATTCCAGACAACGCCAGCGAAGAACGCAAAAAACGTATCCATTCACACGGCGCGGATATTATTTATACCGATGCTATTCTCGGTTACGATGAAGCACTCCGAGAAGTCGATCGGCGTTATGAAGCGGATCCTGAGCGGTATTTCTTCAAATCACAATACGAAAACGACAACAACTGGCACGCCCACTATGAAACAACGGGTGTCGAAATCTGGAACCAAACAGGCGGAAAAGTTACACACTTTGTCGCAGGTGTAGGGACTGGTGGCACTATCACCGGTGTCGGCAGACGGCTTAAAAACTATAACCCAGACATCCAAGTCTGTTCCATTTCACCAGAGGCGTTCCCCGGTATTGAAGGACTCAAACCTCTCGGACACCCAGATGACATTGTTCCAGAAATCCTGGATGAATCCGTGATTGATTGCCGGATCCCTGCGACAATTGAGGATGCACACGAAATGTGCAGCCGTCTCGCACGACGAGGCTGGTTCGTCGGACAATCTTCCGGTGGCTATCTCTACGGCGCATATAAAGTCGCACAAGAAATTCAGGAAGGCATCATCGTCACTGTCTTTAATGACCTCGGCGAACGTTATTTCAGCACAAGGCTCTGGGATTAATTTTTAAATAATTCGCAAGGCGTTCACTGAAGCAATAAGTTTCATAACGATTATTGCTGATCCACTGCCTGTGCCGTTGTTGCAGGCTGCCATCACTTTCCAACGAGTGCTCGTCAAAATTAAGCGAATACATGGAGAATAACGCTCCTCCGAAGATCAATCTGAAGAAGCCGCAGGGTATAATTAAAAATATGGAAACAACAGTTATTCCGTTTCGAGGTTTACGCTACAACGCGACCAAAGTGCAAAGAATTGAGAACGTCATAGCACCCCCTTACGATGTCATCAAACCCGATGAACAGGCCGCTTTAGAGGCGCGCCACCCCGCCAATATTATCCGCCTAATCTTAAGTCAACCACAAGCCAATGATACCGACGATGAAAATCAGTACACACGCGCAGCGGCACGCATGAACCAGTGGACTTCAGAGGGCACGCTCGTCCGAGACGCAACCCCCCGCTATTACATCTATGACCAATCCTTTGATGCCCCTGACGGGAAAAATTACACGCGTCGCGCCTTAATAGCACTCGTGAAACTGGAACCTTTTGAGAATAGGGTGATTCTACCACACGAAAAAACACACGCCGGACCGAAGGCGGATCGACTCAATCTTATTCGGGAATGCCACGCGAATCTTAGCCCGATCTTCCTCCTCTATGCCGATTCCGCTGGCGATATCGAACAGATAATGGATAGTTTCACGGAAAAGAATCAGCCCCAGATCGACTGTCCTGAGACCTTTGGAAGCACACACCAACTCTGGTGCTTAGACGACTCAGAACGCAATCGTGAGATTCAATCCATCTTTTCCACAAAACCGCTCCTAATCGCTGATGGACATCACCGTTATGAAACCGCTCTTGCCTTTCGAGACGAAATGGCTCAGAAGACCTCCAATAGTGCATCCAGTGGTTACGACTATATGATGGTAAACCTCGTCAGGATGGAATCACCTGGGTTAGCGGTTTTAGCGATTCATCGGCTCTTGTCGCATCTCAGCGCAGATCGGATCGCAGATGCCATCGCTAAACTGCCAGAGCCGTTTGAAGTGCATGAAATCGACACACAAGCAAACCTCATGGCAAAATTGGATTCACTGAAAGGGAAGTCTGCTGGAGTTGGCATGTACACAGCAGACGATACCTACCGTCTGTTGATTCCACATTCAACTCCACCTAAACAATTGGATGTAACACTTGTTCAAGAAACCCTCATCAAGAATCTATTTCAGATTGAAACACTGGCGGAACACATCAGTTACACCGCATACACAGATGATGCTGTTGCCCACGTGAAAGAAGGAGCAGGCTGCGTCGCACTCCTGATGAATCCGACCCCCGTTGAACAAGTCTTAGATGTGGCTATGGCAGGATCAACAATGCCACAGAAATCCACTTACTTTTATCCGAAGATGGCAACGGGGTTCGTTTTAAACCTGTTGAACGAATAATGGTGCAAACGTCCCAAACGGAATATCTTTTAAGGTGAGATTATGTACTATGAACAGGAACGAGACACATTAGCGTTTTCGCATCAGTTATATGCGGAGACACCACGTCAACTTGCCTTTCAGGCGACGAGTATTGCAGAAGCGGAAGCCTGGCAACACGAACTACGGGCAAAACTTATCGAATTAGTTGGTGGTTTCGCGCAGGAGCCCTGCGATCTAGAACAGCAAGTTCTGGATTCTTGTGAATTTCCCACCTATTTCCGCGAGACAGTGCAGTTTCAGAGTCGTCCACATGCTAATATCTTCGGATACTTCCTTTCCCCGAAGCCTCTCGACAGTTCGACCCCGAAACCGACGATTCTCTGTTTAGCGGGGCACGGGCGCGGTGTAGATGACATCGTCGGCATTGAGGAAGATGGTACCATGCGCGCAGAATATGGCGGGTATCAGAACGACTTTGCGCTCCAATGTGTGGCAAACGGGTACACCGTGCTCGCCATTGAACAATTCGGGTTTGGTCACCGACGGGATCCTATTGCGCATCAGAAGGGTGGTGGGAACTCCTCGTGTCAACCGAGTGCGGGTGCCGCGCTACTCTTAGGTCACACAATGGTAGGTTGGCGGGTCTACGATGCGATACGCGCCTTTGACTATCTGGAAACCCGTCCAGAGGTTGATACGAACCGTCTCGGCGTGATGGGCATTTCTGGCGGCGGCACGACCACCTTCTTCACTTCCGCAATTGACGAGCGCGTCAAGGCGGCGGTTGTGAGCGGTTACTTCAACACGTTCCGGGACAGTATCTTGAGTCTCAGCCATTGTATAGACAACTATATACCGAATGTGCTACAATATGCTGAGATGTACGACATTGCGGGGTTGATTGCACCGCGCGCGATGTTCGTTGAGTCCGGTACAGAAGATACGATCTTCCCGATTGAAGCCACTCGCTTTGCGGTTAATGAGGCACAAGCCATTTACAAACTTTTCAATGCGGAAGACAAATTAGGACTTGAGGTATTCGAGGCAGGGCATAGTTTCCACGGTGTCGGTGCGTTCGAGTTTCTCAAACAGGTACTATAATCCCATAAATAAGGAGAATAGCGTGGCAATTGAACTGTTTTCGATCGGCACAGAGTTAGTTCTCGGACAGATTCAGGACACCAATGCACACTGGATTGCCCAGCAAATCCTTCAGATCGGTGGTGAACTCCGGCGAGTCACAATGCTACGCGATAACCGCGAGGAGATGTCCGCGGCGTTGGATTCGGCAATAGAACGGGAAACATCGCTGATCCTCACAACAGGCGGACTCGGACCCACACCCGACGATATGACCGTTGAAGTTGTCGCTTCCCTGATCGGCATGAAACCCGTCGTGAGCGAAGAAACTGTCGCCGAATATCGGAAACGGCGCGAGATGCCAGAGAACGATGTCGTTAGCGAAGCCCTGATGAAAATGGCGACTGTCCCGGAAACGGCTATCGTTTTGCAGAACCCCGCAGGATGGGCTCCGTGTGTCAGTGTGGCACACAAGTCTTCCACAATCATGATGCTGCCGGGTCCACCTCGCGAAATGAAGGCAGTTTTTAAAACGCATATTCAACCCTTAATCGCAGAACGTTACCGCGCAGAAATCACAACCGCGCGGGTTCATGTCAATATGTTTGAAGCCGAAGTTTCACCACTGATGCAGAAAGTGATGGAACGCTACCCAGATGTTTATCTAAAGGCATACGTCTCCCTTCGCAACGCGGACGGAGATACGATGCCCGTCGACCTTGTTTCAACAAGCACGGACAAAGCGGATGCCGAAACGCAATTGGAACTCGCTACGTATTACTTTCGAGAGCTTGTCGTTGAAGCGGGGAAGCGTTTTAGTCTCAATGACGAACAATAGTGGACGCTAACAGTCCACAAAAAGGAGATTTATACTGTGAATCGCAGACCTTCAGGAAATTCAAGAAGACCGCAGACGCGGCAGCCTAACAGGCGTAAGAAGTCGAAACCTAAAAAACGACGAGATGCTGATGTTAACGTGGATACGGAGCCTCAAGCCGAAGGCGAAGAGCAAACTCCCTCTAAAAACGATAAAATAGAGGTTGAAGGCACCGTTGTGGAACCTTTACCCAACGCGATGTTCCGTGTGGAATTGGAAAATAAGCATCAGATTCTCGCACATATCTCCGGTAGAATGCGAAAATTCTTCATCAAAATTTTGCCGGGTGATAAGGTGACTGTAGAACTCTCTCCTTACGATCTCACAAGGGGACGTATTACCTACCGGAAAAAGTAGCTTCCAAACAGACTTGCAGGCGCGGTTTCCCGCCGCGCATCGGTCTCAATTTTCGTAAGTCTGAACACCTTCAAAGCTCGCCCAGTTTACAGAACTGATTTTATCACTCTTTAGGGTATCCGTATGAAACCTGCCGCCTTAATCCACGTCAATACTGCCAATGAAAAGGAAACAGTTCGACTCTTAGAGGCTATTGAAGCGAAACAGAGGCAAGTGGAAGAACTCACAATAGCAATCGAAACGCTCAAGTCAGCAGTCGACGTCTTTGAGCGACGCTACAACGCACATATCAGCCGATACTATCTCAAACTTGATAAAGTTGAACTCGAAACGAAGGAGTATCGTCTCCGTCTACAACTGCGCAGCGAAGGTGTGAATGAAGAAGAGATAGAAGCACGGGTGGAGTCGTGTTTCAGAGCGAGTCGAGCCCGGGTTGACGCATATGAAGAGGTCAATGAATCAGAACCAACGCCTCAAGAGGAGAAACTTCCCGACACCAAAGCCAAGCACCTACAAAACCTCTACCGCAAACTCGCCAAACGGTATCATCCAGACAAGGCTATAGATGCCAAAGAGGAGGAACGGCGAGAACAACTCATGCCGCTCATTAACCGAGCCTATAACGAACATGACCTTGAGACCTTAGAGCGGTTAAGCCTCGGCGAAACAGAACCAGATGTCCCTGAAAAAACAGCCACAGAGAAACGAAGAGCACTCCATACTGAACTGCGAAGGCTTAACCGAGCTGCGAGTCAATTGCGGTTTGAGATAAACCGACTCAAGACGGGACGCACCTATCAACTGAAACAACAGGTAGAAAACGCCAAAAAGGTGGGAACAGATCTGCTTACGACCCTCGCCAAAGACTTAGAACGAAAAATCAAGGCAAGTCAAGGACAACTCGCCCGACTCATGAATATGTGGCAGCGTTCAAACTAATCTACAGAGATGCCGCCCCTACGGGGTTGAAGAATCGACAGAAGGAATCAATCATGCAACTTAAAGATAAAGTCGCTATTATCACCGGAGGTGGACGCGGCATCGGTAGAGCCATCGCTATCGCCTACGCCGCTGAAGACGTACGGATTGTCATCGCTGCGCGAAGCACCGAACAACTTGACAAAGTCGCCACAGAAATAACCGATCAAGGTGGGGAAGTTCTCACCGTGCCAACCGACTTACGCATCCAGGTGGAAGTGGAGAACCTCGTTCAGAAAACCGTAGATCGGTTCGGACGGATAGACATCCTCGTCAACAACGCTGGCATCAATCCAAGGGGTCTGTTTCTGGATAGCACTGATGAAGAATGGGAACAGGGGTGGCAGATCAATGTTATGGGTGTTGTGCGTTGCTGTCGCGCTGTATTACCAATCATGAAACAGCAGGGGAGCGGAAATATTATTAACATCGGTTCCGGTATGGGACAGGTCGGACATGCGAACCTCAGTGTCTATTGCGCTTCAAAAGCGGCGTTGCATGGGTTGACACAAGCGATCGCTGAAGAGGTCTGGGAAGACGGTATCATCGCGAACGTACTTATTCCCGGTCCCGTGAAAACCGAACTCTCAAGAGCCTCGTGGGAAAATGCAGGGACCTTCAGGGCACAAAGTGATCCGTGGAAAGAGCCGGAACAGGTTGTCGCATCGGCCCTGTTTCTGGCGGCACAACCCCCGGCAAGCGGAATGACAGGTCAGATTCTGAGCATCATGCGACGCAACAGTCCATAACGTGAGTTCAATGTAATAAATGCAAAGTTTTGACACCACGTCAACCAAACACGTAGCACTCCGCTGGAGTGCGAGACCTTGACTGCCCCTTTTTCTATAGATATAGCCCTCCGCTGGAGTGCGGGAATTCCTCTATCATCGGAACTGCGATAGATG
Organism: Candidatus Poribacteria bacterium; assembly: GCA_012271015.1. Lineage (GTDB taxonomy): Bacteria > Poribacteria > WGA-4E > WGA-4E > WGA-3G > WGA-3G. The sequence continues at coordinate 77,339 of JAAXHD010000366.1, forward strand.
CAATGTCCCGTGTCGAGTTTCACCAAATCCCTAAGCCGAATTCACGTTAATTATAAGCTTTACTATAACTTTCATGAACTTTCATGCTTTAAAGTGGAAATGTAACGCGTCGTCCCTCCTGTGCGGAACGATATGCCCCTAAAATCATCTCTACTGAAACCCGTCCATCTTCCACCGTGACATCGGGTTCTGTCCCGTCTTTCAGGCAATCAATAAACGGTCGAGGCACGCCGCCAATCCGTTCTCCATGTCCATCTGGAATTGGGATACCTAAATCCTTCCACGACGGTTCATCTCGCGTATACAACTTCAGTGCAACAGCATCTGTAGGACGCGGGATATTGCACGACGGTGCATCGCCATAGTTCTGAATGACCACGCCTTCATCGCCATAAATTTCGGTCGTATTTTCACCAGCGAGTGTCACAGATGTGTTCAGCAGAATCGCCATCTCGCCACCCGCAAACCGATAGACAGCCAACCCCGTATCATCAGGAGCGACATCCGTCAAAATGTTATCAATTTCGGCGATGACGCTCGTCGGTTTGCCGAGCATCCAATGGATAAAATCGGTTGCGTGAGAGGCATCGTCCATGAACATTCCCATGTTCTTTTCTGGATCGATGTGCCAACGGCTGGGTCCCATCACGAAGGCTTCGCTAAACAGGGCATTGATACAGTGCCGGCGACGTAGCACACCAATTTTACCCAGAACCCCGCTATCAATGAGTTCTTTCATCGCGATGTTTGCTGGATCGCGCCGCATCTGATGGCCCATCATAAATTTCACACCCGTTTTCTCGACGCCTACGGCGATGCGATCGCAATCTTCCAACGTGAGTGCCATCGGTTTTTGGCAGAGAATATCCTTCCCCTCTGACGCTGCTGTCACTACCATCTCGGCGTGCCGATTCGTCTCACATGTCACGATAACGGCGTGAATATCCGGGTGGTTGACAATATCTTCGAGGTGCGGCGAGTAGCGCATGTCGTATTGTGTTGCGGCGGTTTCTCCGCGTTCAACGTTATCATCCCAACACGCAACGAGTTCAACGTCGTCAAACGCCTGCATCTGGTTGCAATAAGCGTTGGCGTGTCCATGTGCGAAACTGATGATGCCGATACCAATCTTTGTTTCCATACTATTAATTTATCCAATCTACGAGTATCTGCTGTGAATCTATTTCTGGGGTTACGGTTACTTCTCGCGCTCTGCGATAATTCCGCGGCTAAACTCGTTGTCCTCCGCACGAATACCGTGTTGCCTCATACTTTCGTGAAGTTCTTCAAGAGGTTTGAGTTCAAAATCAGACGGAATTCCCATCTTTTCAAATATTCTGTCCAAGGCTTCCTTGGCGATATGTGCATCCCGCTTGTTGTTTTTTAGGGCTTCAGTTCCCCTCAGCGCAGCGGCAGTTTCGCGGTCTTTCGGAACATCTGGTACCATTTGCTCAACAAGCTCAGAAAACTTCTGATTTACCTCGGTCATCATCTTCTCCAAACGATCTAAACGTTGGACGATATCTTCAAGCGTCGTATTTGCCATTTTAAAAACCTCCTTTATCTTTCCCGAAATGGCACAAACTCACAGTTTATGCTACAAACGAATTACTTCTCCAAAACGATCCGAACCTCCGCATCTATACCGCGCTCACTAAAGTCCATTTCAGCAGAAATCGGACCGAGGGATTCCAGTGGAAAGAGGTTATCTGTGATGCGTCGCTTCACCGTCGTGTCCATTTTCTGTCCTGAAAGAGAAACGAGCACCGTTATGATCGGAAGGAAACGCTTTAACTCTGGCACAAACAGCTCCGGTTGAATGAAAGCCTGAACACTATAAGTATCTGCGGAGACCGCTATATCCTCCAAGACAGGCGCGTCCCCTGTAGTCGTATCAATTACAGACTTCAATCCGGCTAATGTTGTGCCCAAAACCAAATAATCGTTAACGATAGCATATCCGCCCGTAACCGCTAACAGAAAATTGAGACGGAGCTGCACAGGTTGCAGCGTGATTCCCTTGTACTCCTTCGGTTCAAGGAATTCGAGCGGTTTGCCAGCGATCAAGGGCTTTCCCTCCTTCACGATTTCCAAAACTGCGTTTAATGCATCGGGAGCCTTTGCATGCGCCAGCAAAACCAACGAAGGCACCACCGATACTTCACCCGGATCAGGAGCAACTAACAAGACAGTTAAATCCGATCCGAGAACTTGGGAGAGATCTATATCACCAAAAAACTCACGCATCAGATTCAGAACGGGAAGCGAAGCGATAAAGGCAGTGCGTTCGGGAAAAGCGAGGAACGGTTTCGAATTATCCGCAGTCGGAAGCTTTGAACGATTGTTGCCAACACCACTTCGGAACCGATGCCGGGATACAATCACACCTTCTTCATACCGGTTGCTAAACGCCCAAGTCCCTGAATCCCCAAACCACCCCAAAATTTGTTTAACCAGTACATCGGAACTCATATTATCCAACAACGGAACGAACTGTTGCAAATCTATATATCCAGTGCTTTTGTCCTGTTGATAATCGTCCTGTATCTCCACCGCCATGGGATGCGCAGCGAGAAATCCTTGTCTTTTTGGGTCAGTTTTTGTGCCAGAAAGCCCTGTATAGAGGTCCAGTGTCTCCGCTAATAACAACGGATCGAGGCTTAAGATGCCAATCTTCCCGATGAAGGTATAACTGAAATTGCGTGGATACCCTATGATGGTGTTAATCGTGAACCCGTTGTAATCGGTTTGAATTCGTTCATACTTTGGGTTGATCGCATCCGTTGCCGTCATCGCTTCAATGCTCAATTTCTCCTGCGCTCCGACTGCGGAGATGATCAGAAATGAGATATCTCCTTCACGTCGATAAAACGCAAGAATGGCTTCCTCGCCAAAATATCCGGTGACCGTCTTCAAATCAAGTACGCCACCCATCTCGTATTCCCAGAGCTGCTTCTGATAGACGAGTTGCTTCCACCACCGCTGCTTTTGAATCTCAGCGAGAATCGGCATTTTAGCCATCTGTTTTCCGAGCTCGCTACGATTGAAGGTTTCTACCAAGCCTTTCAATTCTTTGAGAGTTAAGTAGCAGATTGGAGATTGCGGGAGAAGCGTGATAAGATGTTGTTCCGGTTCCCACAGCGCGGTCCGGTGATAGATAATAGATAGCAAAATGATAACCCCAATAAGAACGATTAGGCTGATGAGAGTAATTTTTTTCGGTTTGCTTAGAGGCATCGGTTTTTTGAGGTCTTTGTTACGACAGAAAAACTTCTGTCAGCAGTTTCTCAAGCGTCCAGTGAATTTTCCCAACTCTTTGATTATATCACACCTCGTTTCGGTAGACAATCTAATTGCGAGTAATTCAGAACTATTCAGTTTTCGGTTTTCTGATTATTTCTGTGGAACATCGCGACCGGGAGGGTGCTCCTACAAGACAGCGGTCAGCAGTCAGTAAAGAGGCGGGTTGAGGACGCAAACTGGAAAGTTTACGGTACAGAAGAGTTAGAGTCGGGAATCGGGGTTCCCTCCTACAAGAGAACTGCATGTCTCTGGCAGCATCCGTAAAAAAGGTTGCCTGCAGGCAAGAAATGATGTAAAATATTAAAGGTATTTTTTGAAAGAGGGTGAAGAACGTTCCGACCAAAGATCTCAGAATTCGGCCATTCACTATTTTCCTCATCTGCGTGTTAGTGCCTGCCAACTGTTGGTGGGTGTCCGCCTCGATTATCCGTGGCGGCGGCAGTCCGACGCAGGTCTCGCTTTTCTACAACGCCGTTATCACCATTTTAATCCTACTGGGTATCGGAATCCTTTTGCGTCGCTTGCACCACGCACTCGTGCTTAACCGCGCTGAATTGCTCGTCATCTACACTTGCATTTCAGTAGGGGCAGGACTTGCAGGCGTAGATCGCTTTCTCGTGCTCATGCCGATTATCGGGCATGCGCACTGGTTCGCGACGCCAGAGAACGACTGGGCAAACCTATTCCACTTGCATATCCCGCAATGGTTGGCTGTCAGCAATAAACGTGTGCTTGAGGGATATTACCACGGGTTCGCGAGTATCTATGAATCGCGTTACTTGACAGCCTGGCTCCCCGCGATCTTGTGGTGGACGCTTTTCTTGGTTGCTATTCATCTCGTAATGCTCTGCCTCAGTCTGATTTTTCGGAAGCAGTGGGTGGAATCAGAGCGACTCAGTTACCCCATCATCCAACTCCCCTTTGAGATGACGACTCGCCCCCGTAGTTTCTTCCGTTCGCCGTGGATGTGGCTTGGACTTTCGATTGGGGTCACAATTGATATTATCAACGGGTTAAACTTCCTGTTCCCTGCCGTTCCGAGTCTCGGCGGGAAATTATACGATCTGCGAAAGATTTTCACGGAACGTCCGTGGAGCGGTATCGGTTGGAGTCCACTGGGTGTATTTCCATTCGGTGTGGGGCTTGCGTTCTTTATACCACTGGATCTCTCCTTCTCCTGTTGGGCATTCTGGTTAATCTGGCGAGCGGAACGGTTGTTAGGCGTTATTGCTGGATGGCGAGGACTGCCGCGGTTTCCTTACGAAGCCGAGCAATCGCACGGCGCATATCTCGGACTGTGTGTCGTGGCTATCTGGATGAGTCGACGCTATCTGACGGGAATCGCACGCCAACTCGTGTCCCCGAAGGCAGACGAACCAATTTCATATCGTCTGATCGTCCTCGGATTCCTCGCCGCATCGGGATTCATTATCGGATTCTGTCTGAAGATGGGCATGAGTTTTTGGATAATCATTGTCTACTTCGCCATTTGGTTCGCAATTGCCATGGCGATCACACGTTTGCGGGCGGAACTCGGTTCGCCAGTGCATGACTTACACTTCATTGGACCCGATGAAATGTTGCCGCGCTTGTTAGGTATCCGTCGGTTGGGTGCGGTGAATTTAACAGGGTTCGCCTATCTCTATTGCCTAAACCGTGCCCACCGCTCACATGCTATGCCACATCAACTGGAGGGCTTCAAATTGGCTGAGGGTGCTAACATTCCACTGCGACGGTTTGCACTTCTCATGATGCTGGCTTCTGCTTTGGGTGCGCTCGGTTCATTCTGGGCATATCTGTCCATGTATTACTCAGAAGGCGGCTTCTCAAGTTTTGGGCGAGAATCCTTTAATCGGTTAGAGACATGGCTCACCTACGCCGCGCCGCCGGATGTGCCTGCGATCGGTTTCGCATCGTTCGGATTCGTCCTGACGCTATTGCTCGCCGCAATGCGGATGCGATTTATCTGGTGGAACTTGCACCCTGTCGGTTATGCGATCTCTGGCAGCTGGGCGATCAACCCGATGGTAGGTTCAATCTTCGTTGGATGGCTACTCAAATGGCTTGTACTGAAATATGGTGGACTCCACTTGCATCGGAAAGCGGTTCCGTTTTTCCTCGGTATTGTGCTCGGCGAGTTCGTGATCGGCTCGTTCTGGAGTCTCCTTGCTGTTACACTCGATAAACCGATGTATCGTTTTCTATTTTAGGGGCAGTTGGCAGTCAGTGATCAGCAGTCGGCGGTCGATAATTGACGTGCGATGAATCGCACGACTACAAACAGGAGGATCGCGAGTAAAACTCGCTCCTACAGAAGATAGCAGGAGTCAGTCGTCAGCAAAAATTGTAACGGCACACGGAGTGTGCCTACTACTTTTAAGGAATCGGGGTGCCCTTCTACGGAAGGACTAAATGCCCCTAACCATTTGTAAAAAGGCGTTGCTATTTTTTCTGTTTATGGTATAATGTTAAAAACGCAATGCCGTGGAAGAAAACGAGTGGAATTACAGCAGAAAGCGGAAATCATATCAGAAGCACTGGAAAATCTATTCGGTGTACCGACCCGCGAAGGCGCAGGAGACGTATTAGAATGCCTTATCCTAACGATCCTGTCGCAAAATACGACAGATGTTAGCCGTGATAAAGGTTATACCGTGCTGAAAGATCGCTTTCCAACGTGGGAGGAGGTCCTACACGCCGATGCCAAAGCGATAGAGGCAGCGATACGGATTGTTGGACTCGGAGAACAGAAAAGCCGGACTATCAAAAACTTCCTCACGTGGCTCAACACTAAACACGGCGAACTCTCATTGGAGTTCATGCACGACATGGAAACGGAGGAAGCCTTAGAATTCCTATGTCAACATAAAGGTATCGGTATCAAAACCGCCTCCGTTACGCTCTCCTTCGCGTGCGGTCGAGAGGTCTTCCCAGTTGACACACATATCCTGCGAATTTCCAAACGCCTCGGACTGATTCCACCGAATTGTAGCGCAGAGAAGGCACATCAACTGTTACCCCCAATTGTACCGGAGAATAAGGCATATCCGTTCCATATAAATCTGATTTACTTCGGCAGAAAAATCTGTGATGCCCGAAAACCGTTATGTGAGCGGTGTCCGTTGACGGAGCACTGCCTCTACTTTAGAGAGAATGCATAAACTGAGGCAGTGCTTCCCTGTATCGGAGAAAAAATAATGTTTAATTGGAGAAATTTGTCGTGGAAACATCTATTTGTGGTGCTGTTGCTACTCCACATTCTTCCGCTCTGGATCTTTGCCTATTTTCCCTCGCAAGACGGCGCGAGCCACGTCTACAACGGTTTGGTGCTCAAGGAATATGGAAAACACGAAAACTATAAAATGCGGGATGCGTGGCAGTTGAACATCACTATCTTTCCGAACTGGCTGTCTCACATTATGTTGGCAGCACTCCTCTATGTGTTTCCACCTGTCATCGCAGAAAAGGTCTTTCTCACAATTGCGATAGGTATGGTCCCGTTTGCCTTTTTCTATTTCCTCAATGCTGTTCACAGAGGTGAGACAGGGAAACCGCCTGTGTATGCCTGGCTCGGTTTTCCTTTCACTTACAACTACCTTCTCTATATGGGATTTTACAACTTCCAACTGAGCATTTCGTTCTTCTTCTTTAGTTTCGGGTTCTGGTGGAAACACAAGGACGACATGCAGGTAAGATATCTGGTTTGGCTCTATGTATTGCTACTCCTCACCTATCTGTCACATATTGCCTCCTATGGTCTCGTGGTGTTGGGTATCTCTGTCGCAGGTGGATGCTTGTTGGGTGCTCCGGCAGTAAATGTAGCCTGGCAGGCGCGTCGTGAAGGTGCTGTTGCGCTGTTCCAAAAGTTTATCCTCGGCCTTAAGCCTGTCTTTCGCTTCTTCCTCTACATGGTGCCGATGTATTTTGTGCTGATAGAGTACTACCTGCAGAGCCTGAAACTGCATCAGCAAGGAAATCACCGGGGCATGGAATGGGTTTGGGAATACTTTTTAGGTATTAAATCCATAGTTTATTTCACTGACTGGCACGTTCCCATCAACTATTTCCTGCTTGCAGTATTAGGAATAGCAATCATTATCTCTATCGGCTACCGAATTCACCGAAAAGAATGGGTGAAACAGACCGATGCCTTTTTAGTGATTGCGCTCCTATTTACTTATATGTTCATTAGGGCCCCGTGGAGTTACGGACCAGGCGGATGGATTAACGATAGAATCCATCTCTATATCCTTCTGCTGTTAGGGGCATGGTTAATTCCGAACATGGGCAAACTCCCACGCTACGTTATTACAGCGTATCTCATTGTTTTCAGTTTAATCCACTGCGGTATAACTGCCTACGATCACGGACGTATTGCTGTAGAGATTACCGAGCTTGTGTCCGGAACACACCTCATAGAACCGCATACAAATTTTAGACATCGTAGTGCAGGTTGGCATAAATCGGAAGCGTCGTTTGCACATTACGACAAGGGTTCAAATAAATGGATATCGAAGAACGAAGTTAAATATGTTACACCGTTTGTCCATTCCACCGCCTTTTACGGCGTATATGCTAAGGATGTAGGACATCTCGAAAATTACGAAGCCGCCTTCAATTATTTTCCAATAAATCGCAAGAATGAGAACGCCATGATAGATTATTTCGTAGCGTGGTATCCACCTAACACAGAGGCATTCCGCCAGGAAACCGCCAATTATGAAATTATCCACGAAACGAAACACCTTCAAATCTACAGAAAAAAGCGAGCACCGGGACCGATACTAGACCTATGGCGGAAGAATGAAGCAGGAAACCTTGTTATCGGTTTCGACATGCAACCCGAAGGCAGCGAAACCGCCCCGAATCATCACGCCATCGGACCCAACACAGTATATGAAAGCGGTAAATTCGGATGGGATACGCTCGCCCCTCATGAAGGCTATCGGGGACCGAAACGCATTGAACCGCTGGCGCGGGATGCTGTCTGGAGCAAAGAAGATGCCGCTTTCAAACTCGACCTTTCCAATGGAACGTATCGGGTAACCAATGTTTTCCAGTCAGCAGAAAACGCCTCACACACAGTCAACTTATCAGCAAACGATGAAATAGTTATTAGAAAACTCACTGTTCCGATCGGGAATGAAACTGTTAAACACACCTATGACGTGGAAGTAACGGACGGCTACCTCACCCAAGTTATTTTCACCTTTAAAAAACGAGTAGGAACCGAAAACGATTGGAATAGAAAACACAACTTTTGGATTTGGAATGGTTGTACAGTTGAACAGATACAACCCAAATAACGAGCATATGTGGGCAGGCACAAGACCTACCCCTACAATCGTTTTTTTGAAAAGGAGAATTGATTGAATGATTAAACCACATGGAGCCGAAACCTTAAACCCACTTTACGTTTCGGATGATGCAGAACGTGCCGAACTCACTAAAGAGGCAGAACAACTTCCGTCCGTATTGCTCTCTTCAGGTGCCGCCGCATCAGCCGTTATGCTCGCGTCAGGGTACTTTACACCCCTCACGGGCTATATGAACATCGCTGCCGCGACAAGCGTCGCCTCAGATATGAAATTGCCGAATGGACTCTTCTGGCCCGTCCCTGTGATGAATATCGTTTCATCGGAACAACTCACGGATGCAGTAAAGAACGCCGACAGAATCGCCCTACGCGATCCGAACGTTGAAGGCAATCCGCCGCTGGCTGTTTTGAAGGTTTCGGCAATCGAGACACTCTCAACAGAACAGAAACACCTCCTCATCGAAAAGACCTTCGGGACGACTGATCCTGAGCACCCAGGCGTCCCCGCTTTCGCCGACGTCGGAGACAACATTCTCTCCGGTCCTATCGATGTCCTGAACTACTCCTACTTCCGCGAGGATTTTCCTGATACGTTCCGCACCGCCGTTGAGATTCGTGAAGACATCGCTGCGCGCGGATGGGACACCGTCGTCGCTTTCCAGACACGGAATCCGATGCACCGTGCCCATGAGGGACTCTGCAAAATCGCACAAGAGGCAGTCAATGCTGATGGTATTCTCATTCATATGCTTCTCGGTAAGCTAAAGCCTGGGGACATTCCCGCTGCTGTTCGTGATGCTTGCATCCGTACGATGGTGGAACACTATTTCCCTGAAAATACCGTCTCTATCACGGGTTACGGGTTCGATATGCTCTATGCTGGACCGAGAGAGGCACTCCTCCATGCCGTCTTCCGTCAGAATTGCGGTGCGTCGCACTTCATCGTCGGACGCGACCACGCAGGCGCAGGCGATTACTACGGCGCATTCGATGCACAGGAGATTTTCGACACAATCCCTGAAGACGCACTCGAAATCGGTATCTTTCGTGGTGATTTCACGGTATGGAGCAAAAAGCGCAATACAATCATTATGATGCGCGACTACCCGCACGATGCAGACGATTATTTCGAGATCTCTGGGACAAAATTGCGTGAGATGCTCGCCGCTGGCGAACCACTCCCACCCGAAATTTCACGACCCGAAGTCGCGGAGATCCTGACGGAGTACTATCAGTCCGAAGCGACTTAGTAGGTTGGGTTGAGCGGTAAAAGATAAGGATATATCTCGTCCATACTGGGAACTTCGCTTTTGGATAATCTGCTCGTGTAGGTCAAGCGAAACCCAACATCCCAAAACTATAAGTGTGATGATGTGTTGGGTTTCACTCGTTCTTTGGTGCCCTCAGGTTTCTGATGAACTTTGAAGGTCATTTTCCTTACGCAACTTTTAATAAGTTCCCGTTCAACCCAACCTACGCGTAAATTCGTGATTTCTTTGGGAATAGCATAGTGGAAGCCATTCAATATACCAAAAGCATCCCACGTTATCTGACGATGCGCTATCTTGGGAAACGGTGGCGAAGCCTTTATACGTCTCCATTCTCCTGCACGCGTCTCGTTGATATTCCGGAGCCACAACTACCAACGCCTGAATGGGTCAAAGTCAAGACCCGACTCAGCGGTATCTGTGGCTCCGATTTGGCGACAATCACTGCGAAAGGGAGTCCCTATTTTTCACCGTTCACGTCAACGCCTTTTGTACTGGGACACGAAATCGTCGGTGAAGTCGCGGAGACAGGCGATGCGGTGGAAGGCTTTTCTGTCGGCACACGGGTGGTGATCGAACCGGCATTGTCGTGTCCAGTGAGAGGGATCTCGCCCCCGTGTCATCAATGCCGAAACCAACGCTTTGCGAACTGCGAAAACATTACAAAAGGAGACATCTCTGAGGGGGTTCAAACGGGTTACTGCCGAGATACAGGTGGCGGGTGGAGTCAATACGTTCTCGCGCATCAGTCGCAACTTCATCACATCCCTGACGCTATTTCGGACGAAGCCGCTGTGCTACTCGAACCTTTCGCCTGCGCATTGCACGGCGTTCTGAAAGAGCGACACTCGGTAGGAGGGATTTGTAATCCCGATTCTTCAATTTGTATCATCGGTGGTGGTACTATCGGATTGCTCACCGTTGCGGCATTTCGGGTACTCGGACATCGAAACCGAATCATTATCTTCGCGAAATATCCGCATCAACAGCAATTGGCGCGCGAACTCGGTGCGGATGATGTGCTATCACCGAACAGTGGTCGGTATGCGGCATTCTGCGAACTCACAGGCGCGACATCGCATCAACCGGAGTTAGGACAACAGGTATTAATCGGTGGTGTGGACGTTACCTTCGACTGTATCGGCTCCAGCGTCACAATAGACGACGCGCTCCGTTTCACACGCTCAGGCGGAGAGGTCATCTTGGTCGGTATGCCGGGAATCCCCAAAAACGTTGACTGGACTTCGATTTGGTATAAGCAACTGCGAGTAACAGGGGCATATACATACGGACTTGAAACCCACAACGATGAACAGATCCATACCTTCACGCTTGGTATGCGTCTCCTCCAAAAGATGGAAACCCATTTGCGTCCGCTGGTAAGCATGCTATTTCCGTTGGGAGATTATAAACATGCTATCCAGACTGCCTTGAATACAGGTAAGACTGCTACGGTGAAAACTGTTTTTGACTTAAGGTAAAATGACAAAGCAGAATGAACTTCGCTCAGAATACGATTTGAAAAGTTTGCAAGTGAGAAAAATGGGAACTGAACGAAAGCAGTCTGGTAAATCTATCATCCAACTGGAACCTGATGTTGCTGAAGCATTTCCAGACGCAGCTTCCGTGAACGAGGCACTACGGTTTCTCATGCGGCTTACTAAAGAAAGCAACGATAGCACTTAGCAGATGGATTCTGATATTTAAGCCAAGTTGCCACTTAAAAAAATCGTATCATTTTTATCACAGGTCAAACCGCAGCAAGGCGATAGGTATATCCCAATCAGAACAGAAGTCAAGACTCACAACGGCACTTCTTTGAAGACTGTTACGGCACACGGAGTGTGCCTACTACTTTTAATTGCCCTAACATTGAAATACCTATGACTTTCATTACACAACCGACCGATACACGCCTTCTATGACTTCTCTTTCCACATCCTATCCGCAGAACTTTTCACAAGCCCCCCATCTAGCGCATACTGGACTCACCCTACGGAGTGTGCTCATCGGTATGGGAGGCGTGATATGTCAATGCTTCGCCACCCCCTACAACGATTTTCATGTCGGTAGCACCTACCTCGCAGGGAACCATCTCCCAATCGCTGTCGTCTTCGTAATGCTGGTCTTCGTTCTTACTGTCAACGTGCTCCTGAAGCGACTGAAACCCAGTGCCGAATTGCAAGGCGGCGAACTCCTCATCATTTGGGGGATGATGGTGGTCGCATCGGGCATTCCGTCCTCGGGGTTGATGCGATACCTCGTGCCGCTCGCTGTCAGTCCGGTCTACTTCGCAACCCCTGAAAACGAGTGGATTACCCTTTTCCATCAACACCTCCCCGATTGGATGATCGTAAAAGATCCAAAAGCGGTTTTCTATTTCTATGAAAAATTACCGGATGGCGATTCGATCCCATGGCGGGCATGGTTAAAGCCTATTGTCGGGTGGAGTGCGTTTGTCCTCATCTTCTATTTTGTCACTATCTGCTGGACAGTGCTTCTCCGAAAACAGTGGGTAGAACACGAACGCTTCACGTTTCCGGTCGTTCAATTGCCACAGGAAATGTTTCAATCGCCCTCAGGCGGTGCCCTGCTGAACCGGTTCTTCAAATCGCCGCTGATGTGGTTCGGTTTTGCCTTGCCGGTCATATTGCACGGCTTGAGAGGGCTGAACTCGTACTTCTCAGCCTTTCCAAGACCGCCCCTCGATTTTCCGATCGCCCAATATTTCACAGAAAAACCGCTATCTGCGCTGGGGTGGTGGCCCACGGTGCATCTGTTTATCTATCCCTCAATCGTCGCGATGGTCTATCTGCTCACCCTCGAAATCTCGTTTAGTTTCTGGTTCTTCTTTATGCTCGGAAAGATGGAGACAGTGCTTATCTACGCAACAGGTTCAAAAGTGAATCAGTGGAACTTCCACCAGAATCAGCAGATGGGTGCCTTGCTTGTCTTTATTGGATTTATCCTCTTCATCGGTAAACGCCACTTCGGACGGGCATTTGCGACCATCTTTGGGAAACGAGCAGATGATGACACAAACGAACCCTTGCCTTACGTTTTGGCAGCAGGTGGTTTAATCGTTGGTATCCTACTACTTACGCTAATATGTAGGATGGCGGGAATGAGTGTATGGGTAGCACTCGTTATGCTCGGGATTTTCCTTGCTATAACGACGGTCGGAACGTGGATGGTTGCGAATGGCGGTTTGTTGTTTATCATCTACTCCTTTCTACCCGGTGAATTCCTGATTACGTTGTTCGGCAGTTCTCGTGTGAATGCACCGAGTTGGACATTGGTCGCTTATGAACGGGTCTTGATGTTCGACATGCGGGAGATCCTTATGCCGGGGGTCATGAACAACTTTAAACTCGCAGAGCCGCTGCGTCTGAGACAACGTCCGTTCCTGCTTGCGATGGGCATCGCAATCGTCTTAGCGATGGGTGTCTCCTACTATACGTCCTTAGATCTCGCCTACACGCACGGCGCGGTGAACTTGCAACACTGGACATACATGATCTCCACAACCGTCCCATTTACCCGACTCACGAGCATTCTCCAAAATCCAACCGGCATTGAATTGGAACGACTCGGCTCGTTTATCTTCGGCGGTGCCACGATGTTCGGGATGCTCTGGATGCGACACCACTATCTCTGGTGGAAATTGCATCCGGTCGGTGCGCTCTTGATGACGAGTTATGCAACCTTCTGTTTCTGGGGTTCATTCTTCATCGGTTGGCTTTTCAAATATACCGTCCTGAAGTTCGGCGGCGTTGCTCTCTATCGCAAACTCCGTCCTTTTGTGTTAGGGATTATATTAGGCGAGTGCTTCATCGGTGGCATCTGGATCGTTGTCGGACTGATGACCGGTATAGGTTACCGTTTGCTCCCCGGCTGATACAGCGTGCGTCTCAATAGATACCTCCTCCGTTTCCGTGAACCTGCCCAATTTTGTGCAATCTGGAATGAGATTTGTACCATTCGGTGCAATTTTTGCCAAGAAGACCAGCAGAATATCTATCCAGGCTGGCACGAAATTTGCTCATAATAACTACAGTACGAAATGCCTAAATGCGATAAAAAATTTGCACATTGCCATAAATTATGCTAAAATACATAGGTGGTTGCAAGCCGTAGGAACAGCAAATGAAACTATTTTAAAAAACAATTTATCCCGTTTAAATGAAATATTTTACTTACTTTGGAAATCATCTCATCAACGCAAAATTGCCGGACAATTCAGAGGTCTACTACGCGAAACCTCCCCTGCCAGGCATTAAGCGCGCTGCTCTGAGTGAACACACACAACGTGCATTTGAAAACCCACTTGAGATGCCGCCTCTCCGCGAACTCGTCAATGGCAACTCAAGGGTGCTTATCCTGTTTGACGATAACTGTCAACCCTTCCCCGCCACCAAAAAGCCGGATATGCGGCAGATCATGATTGAGACGCTCCTGAAGATGCTCTATAGCTACGGCGTAGAGAAAAAGAACATCCAATTGATGTGTGCCGTCGCGTTACATAGAAAAATGAAGAAGCACGAACTCGCCTATATGCTCGGCAAAGACATCATGGACGAGTTCTATCCACACCAACTCCGAAACTTCGATGCCGAGGACGCAGAACAGATTGTTGAGGTAGGACACACAGAAAAAGACGAGATTGTTGAGACGGATAAGGCAGTCCTTGAATCCGACCTGGTGATTTACGTTGATACGATACAGATTCCACTCAATGGTGGACATAAGTCGGTCGCCGTGGGTCTTGGGACGTATAACTCCATCGCACCACATCACTCACCGCACATGACATCAGAAAGTCCGCACGTCATGCAACCGGAAGGTTCACACATGCACGCCTGTATCGAGCGGATGAGTCGTCTCATCCAGAAAGAGACATCCATCTTGGTGCTTGAAGCGGCAATGAACGGTGCGATCTATCCATTTCATCTGCGCTACGTGGGGAAACCGAACCGCGACTGCAATATCGCAGAGAAGGTGCTGAAAACCTTCACACCGGCGACCTTATCGCTGCTGCCCGAATCGTTGCGTTACAAGATTCTCAAGAGTGTTCAGACAGATTACGAACCGATACAGATCAACGCAGGCGACATTGATGCCGTCCACGATCGGACGTTGACATCAATGAAAGATCAGTTGGCAATTGACATCCCTCGCCAGTTCAGCACATTGGTATTCGGACTTCCCGATATGAGTCCCTACGCTGTTGATGCGCGCATCAATCCGGTGTTGGTCGTTAGCGACATCTTGGGTTACGTCTTCAACTGGTTTTATAATAAACCCATCATCAAAAAGAACGGTGTCGTCATCATCATGAACCCAACCTACGAGATCTTTCATGAAGAGTATCACGTCGCTTATAAACAGTTTTACGATGAAGTTCTCGCCGAGACGACGGAACCTTTTGAGATGCAACAGAAGTTTCAGGAAAAATACGCAAAGGACGAGTATTTGATCGATTGCTATCGGAACAAGTTCGCGCACCACGGTTTCCATCCGTTCACTGTCTGGTATTGGGCGACGTACCCGCTGAAATATCTCGCGAAGGTCATCCTCGTCGGTCCTAAGGAACCGAGCGTTGCGCAACGGCTCGGTGTTGACTGGGCGAAAAACTTGGACGATGCCCTCGCGATGGCACGCGAAATCTCTGGGGAAGACGATGTCGTTGCCTTGACGATGCCGCCGTTCTTTTATGCAAACGTTGGAGGTTAGACAGACATAGCACTCCGCTGGAGTGCGGAGAACGCTCCGTTCCTGATAAAAATTTTGGTAGGAGTCGCTATCGGGAGATCGCTCCTACAGCGAAGAAATTTACAACGGAAGAGTTACGCGAAGGGGACGGTTAGGAAACCACGAACAGACAGACAAAAAAATCAGAGCAAATTGAACTCGACAACCTATAGGTAAAGGAACAGAGGAGCCTGATGCAAAACAGGGACATTTTGATACCCACCAGCACTATCGGAAGTTACGCACCACCGAGTTGGTTGTGCGTGACGTTAGAAGCAATCGGACGCGGAGAACTCGGCGAAACCGACATTAACGAAACTTTTGATGACGCAGTTCGCACCGCTATCGCCGACCAAGAACGTGCCGGTGTTGACATCATCACAGAGGGTGAGATGCGCCGACAAGACTTCGTGCTCGGTTTCTATGAACGACTCACTGGGTTAGAACAACTCCCTGCACCCAGAACACAGGGACCCGACGGACATGATCAACGTGGCAAATGGCTGCCCTCTGTTCCGCTCACGGCTCCCGATGGTCTTGGCATCCTCCCAGAATTTGAATTCGCGAAGAACGAGACGACGAAACCGCTTAAGGTAACGTGTCCCGGTCCGTTCACCCTCTCCGGACGCATCCAGACAGGTGGCATTTATAAAGAACGCCTTGAAGTCGCCTACGCCACTGCGGCGATTATCAATACAGAACTTCGTCAACTCGTCGCCGCTGGTGCAGAATTCATCCAGTTAGACGAGCCCTCTTATGCCGTTTATCCGGATCGTCCCGAAGCGTTCGTCAAGCTTTTTAATCACACTGTTGAAGGTATCTCTGCAAAGATTGGACTGCACATCTGTTTCGGTAACTACCGCGGCAGAGCCGTTGGAAAACGTTCGTATCGTCCGCTCTTTCCCTATATTTTAGATGCGGATTTCGATCAACTCGCACTGGAATTCGCAAACCGAGAGATGGCAGAGATTGGATTATGGAGCGAATTCCCGAACGATAAAGAACTTGCGGCAGGGCTTATTGATGTCAAAAACTATTATGTAGAGACACCGGAGGATGTCGCGGCACTGCTCCGCGAAGCACTCAAGCATGTGCGTCCTGAAAAACTGTCCATCACACCGGATTGCGGTTTCAGTCAAACAGCACGATGGGCGGCTGCCGCTAAATTGAAAACGATGGTCGCTGGCACTGAAATTGTCCGCCGTGAAATTACAGGTAGCACCAATTAACTTAGGATCGGTTTTCCATTTTATAAATTGCGGTCAGTCATCAGCAGTCGGAAATCGTCAGGAACCCCCTAAATCCCCTTATCAGGGGGACTTTAAAGTCGGGAATCGGAGTTCCCTCCTACAGAAGAGAGGTAGCAAACAGTCGTGAGCACAGATAAGAAGATACCCACACCTGAAGAAATTGAAAAAGAATTCCAAGAATTCGTACAACAGAAATACGGGGGCAGTGTCCGTTTAATTAACGCATCTGCTGGCGAACCCTCGCCTGAAGTAGAAGAGGAAGGACCCGAGCCCCAAAAAACCTTCGATCTGAAATTCGACCTCAAACCGAAGGAAATTAAGCAGTACCTCGACCGATACGTCATCAAACAGGACGAGGCAAAGAAGGCACTCGCGATCGCTGTCTGCGATCACTACAACCATGTCCGAGAATGCCACGAAAACCCAGGCGCTGCGGAGGCTGATTACTCCAAACAGAACATCGTCATGCTCGGACCGACCGGCGTCGGCAAAACATATCTCATCCGACACATCGCCAAACTCATCGGTGTGCCGTTTGTCAAAGCGGATGCGACTCGGTTCAGCGAAACGGGTTACGTCGGTGCGAACGTAGACGATCTCATCCGTGAATTAGTAACCCAAGCCGAGGACAACCTCGAATTGGCGCAATACGGAATCATCTATCTCGACGAAGCGGACAAAATCTCGACCCCACCAAATATCATTGGACGTGATGTGAGTGGTCGCGGTGTGCAGATCGGGCTCCTTAAATTGATGGAGGAAACCGAAGTAGACCTACGTAGCGGGAACGATGTCGCCTCACAGATGCGCGCCGCTATGGAATTCCAGAAAAGTGGCAAGGTTGAGAAAGAAGTTATCAATACACGGCACATTCTCTTCATCATCAGCGGTGCGTTCACCGGTATGGCAGACATTATCAAGAAACGCATGCATCAAAGCAAAATTGGTTTCAACGCCGAGATTATCAGTCAAACTGACGGGACAGCACAGTATTTCGAGAATGTCACACCGAAAGATTTCATCGACTTCGGCTTTGAACCCGAATTCATCGGACGACTTCCGGTACACGTCATTTGCACGGAACTCGGTGTAGATGATCTCTTCTATATCCTGAAACACTCCGAAGGCTCTATTATCCGGCAATACGAAAACGCCTTTCGGGCGTATGGTATCACGGCACTGTTTTCGGACTATGGTTTACGACGCATCGCCGAAAAAGCCATTGCGCAAAAAACCGGTGCGCGTGCCTTAATGACAGTCTGCGAAAAGGTTTTGCGCAATTATAAATTTGAACTCCCGTCCACGGGAGTTGAGGAATTTGCCGTCACCGCTGAAGTCGTTGATGCCCCTGATGCCGAACTCAAGCGGATCATCGAAGATTCCGACTACAACCGCAGAACCGTGATGTGTGAGCAGATCCGTCGATATGAAGCAGAATTCTTCGCAGAACACCAATTGCAAATTCAGTTCGATGCTGAAGCGACTGCGCTTATTTGTGAACGCGCGATTGCAGACGAACAAACAGTGCAGCAGGTCTGCGACCAACTCCTGGGAAGCTACCAGCACGGGTTAAACCTAATTAAGCAGAATACAGGACAATCCTCATTCACCTTCCCAAAGGCTGTTTTGGAAAATCCAGATCAGATACTCGAAGAGTGGATTCGTGAATCGTACACCACAAAGCGTTGAATAGTTGTCAGTTAAAATCTGATCGAAAGGAAATCGGGGTTACAAACCCCTCCCACAGTGGAGAGTAGTTCAGAAACCCATAAATTAAAATATGAATACTGAACAGAAGAAACCTCAACGCCCTGAACCACCGGATATTCAAGAAGTCGGCGCACCAATCGATGGAAAACCACAGGTTAGCGCCCGGCGTTTGTTTTTTCAATTGCATATCTTTAGAGAATGCTTTGATCACAGACTCATCATTAAAATACTTGAGAAGGGAAGCCTAAACGCAGTCCTATACGACGATTTAAACCACCCAACAGGGATCGGTGTGCTTTTCGTCGCAGAAGATCCAACGGTGTTAATGGCGGAGTCACGAACCCTACTCGTAAAAGCACAGGACACGCCGAAAGTCACATATCGTCCAGAAATGACCATGACAGGTCGAACCTATTCAAGTGGCAGAGAACCCAATTTGGAAGAATGGCTCCTCAATAGACCGCTCCAAAACGTTCTCAATCCTGAGTTTCCGTGGGCGATTTGGTATCCACTGCGCCGAAAACCTGAGTTCTATCGTCTTGAATATCGTGAACGCGGTCGAATCTTAGGCGAACACGCCTTGCTGGGTCGTAGTTACGCCGCGGGTGGATACGCCAGTGACATCCGACTTGCATGTTTCGGATTAGATACAAACGACAATGAATTCGTTATCGGATTGGTCGGTCCCGATTTACATCCCTTATCGCGTTTGATACAGGATATGCGTCAAACGGAGCAAACCACCAAATACATCGAATCCCTCGGTCCTTTCTTTGTTGGAAAGGTTCGGAAACAATTTGCGAGAGGTTGATAGAAAAATCGACCACTGCCAGGGGCACGCAACAACGGCGCGTGCGGACCTTAAGCGAAAACCGTTAACGCCCTAATTGCTCACTCTTACGCTTGGCGACTCAATTAAAAATAATGAGAAATATTCTTGCCGTTTGCACAAAAGAACTCTATACCTATTTCGTCTCACCGATTGCCTATTTCGTCTGTTTTGTCTTCACTGCGATTTCGGGCTTCCTGTTCTCTATCCTGATTATCAGTGCGAGCAGCTTCGGTGGAACCAGCGGATACGTGATGGAAACCCTCTTCGGTAACATGGCGATTGTTCTACTCTTTTTTACGCCGGTGTTGACCATGAAACTCTTTGCAGAAGAACGGAAATCGGGAACGATTGAGCTACTCCTCACCTCTCCAATCACAGATGGTCAAGTTGTACTCGGCAAATTTCTGGCGAGTTGCACACTGGTGCTTATTATGCTTGGCTTGACCCTTCTGTTCCCACTCCTCACCCAACGCTTCGGTTATTTGGACGGTGGACTCCTGATCAGCGGTTATATCGGGATCATCCTTATCAGTTCCTCCTTTCTGGCATTAGGCTTGCTGATGTCGTCAATGTGTAAAAACCAACTCGTCGCCGCGTTGACGAGTTTCGGCATCCTCATAACATTATGGGTAATCGGTTCGCTCTCAGCCCGTGGTGGACCGATAGCGAAATTCCTGAGTTACCTATCGCTTCCTGAACACTATCGAGATTTCGCACGCGGTATCATCCTATTGAAAGATGTTGTTTACTACGTTAGTTTCACATGTGTCTGCCTATTTGCGACGTTCAAGTCCATTGAATCATCAAAATGGAGGTAGAGCATGGAAGCCAACAAAAGGGTTATAGGTCCGCTCCTCGGTTTTCTAACGCTAATTTTCAGTTTTATTGCGATCGCCAGTTGGATCTTTCAAGCGAAGCTCATTTTTTCGATCTGTCTCCTGCTCGCGCTTGTTTCACTCGCCATTTTCGCACGCTTGCGATTTGCGGACTTCATGAACTTCTTCATCAGTCGCCAAGCGCGTTATGGAGCGAACGTTGCTTTGAGTATCGTTGGGGTTATCGGCATTCTGGTTTTTATTAATGCCATTGTTGTCCAGCGGTTCGATAAAAAAGCAGATTTAACGAAGTTGCAACTTTACACGCTTTCGGAACAAACGAAAACCGTTCTCAAAGACCTTAAAAAGGAAATCCAAGTCATAGCGTTCTTCAGCGACGACACCTCACAGTCAGCCGTTCGCGCCAAAGATATGTTAGAATTGTACCAGCGTGAGACTCAATTCTTAACCATTTCATTTAAAAATCCTTACATCGACCTCCAACTTCGCGACAAGTATCAACTGCGATACGATGGAACAATCATTTTTGACAGTGAAGACCAGTACGAACAAGTTACGAGTGTTGAGGAACAGAAATTTACGAGCGCAATTCTTAAACTCATCCGAGATCAAACAAAAAAAGTCTACTTCCTCGTGGGCCACAAAGAGCATGAAATCACTGACTTCAATAAGGAAGGATATAGTGAAGTGCGGACAGAGTTAGAGAATCAGAACTACGCGGCGTTTTCGCTCTCGCTCCTGACAGAGCCAGACATTCCAGCAGACTGTGAGTTACTTGTTATTGCCGGTCCCAAAGCTGCCTTGACCCCCAATGAAATTAACATCGTGGCGAGATACTTGAAGCGTAGCGGAAAATTGTTCCTGATGCTCGATCCATCGGTAGCCTCCGCAGAAGATGTAAACAGAGGGCTCGTTGGACTGATGAAGATATGGGGGATCGCGATAGGAAATGATCTCGTTATTGACGAAGCCCAGTTCGTTCCGTTGTTCGGCCCCCGCGCACCGGTACCCGGATTTGAATTGCACGAGATTACGCGTGCTATGAGAGATCCCGTCGCATTCCCTGTGACCCGTTCCGTCACACCTATAGCAGATACAGCCTCGAACCTCAGCGTCAAATCGCTTGCCAGAACCGTTGGCGGGACAGACGACAGTTGGGGCGAAAAGCAACGCGGCACTGATGGTACTTTCAGCGGAACGTTTACCTATACACCGGGAACAGACACACCCCCACCGGTATCCGTTGCCGTCGCAGTTGAGCAAAAAACCGAGCAAAATAGTGATGAGAACGACTCACGTAGTCCGACCCGAATCGTCGTTTTTGGAGACTCAGATTTCGCAATGAATGCCGCTTTCCGAGAGGCAAATCGCGACCTATTTTTATCTACAATCAATTGGCTGACATTGGAGGAGGATCTCATAGCGATCCGCCCCATCGACTTACAGGGACAAACGTTGCGTCAAATGCGCGTTCACGATATTCGTTTAGTGCAAATAACGTCCGTCTTCCTGATACCTTCAATTGTCTTTATTGCTGGACTTATCGTTTGGTGGCAACGCCGTAAAGGAGAGGACGCGTGAATTTCAAGACCACTCTTATTATCATCGTTCTCCTTGGAGGCATTGCAGGTGCGTATTTTCTATTTTTTCAGCAATCGCGAGAGGACGCATCAATAAGCGAAAAGCCTCCGATCCATCAGGTTTATGGTATAACGAGAGAAAAGGTTCAACAAGTGGAAGTCGCGTTCGCGGATACAGCATATCAGAATCTGATATTGACCAAAGACGCGACAGGTAATTGGAAAATAAAAAAACCATTTCAGGCAGATGCAGACAGTGAAAAAGTGAACCAAATGTTAGATGACCTGCTCAATAAACGCGTCAAACAGACGCTTGAGGTGCCAGAGCTGACGCAGTACGGGTTAGATACACCGAACATAACACTCTCACTTTGGACAGAACAGACATCACCAGCGATAACCACCTTTCTTATCGGTAAAAAAGCAATCAACTTTTCCGTCTATATCAAAGAGAAATCCGAAGCACAGATCTTTCTGATCGAATCCAGTGCGCTTGACGATCTGACGAAATCTCCGACAGATCTGCGCGACCCGTCGGTCATCAAGTTCAACACGGAAACAGTGTCTAACATTGAGATCGCGTCCAGAGACATAGATGAGAATAGTAATCAGCGATCAGCGGTCGGCGGTCAGCAAAAGGATGGAAGAGGGGCAATCCGACAGCCGACTGCTGACGGCTACAAAACCCTTAATTGCGAAAAGCGAGATGGGACATGGTTCGTCACACACCCAATAGAAACAAAAGCAGACTCCCAAGAGATTGAAAATCTTCTTTCGGAATTACGTGCATTGCAAGTGTCAACATTCGAAGCAGACCAAGCAGACGCGAACACCCCAGTGCAGTTAGAAAAGTCTGGGTTAGATAGCCCGCGCATCGAGATAAAACTCACAGATGGAAACAACACCTATGCGCTTGACATCGGTTTAGAAGTGGCGGCAGAAGATGGGACGCAAAGAAGCGTCTACGTCAAATCCGTTCACCAACAAGCCATCTACACCGTTAACGATGACATTTATACACTCCTCAACACATCTGTTTTCGACTTGCGCGATAAAAGGGTTATTGACTTTCAACGCACCGATACACTTCGCATTGAAATCGCACAAAACAAGCAGACAACTGTCTGTACAAAGAACTATGATAACGCATGGGAATTGCAAACACCGACAGGAAAAGTGAAGGCAGACGCGAAAGCGGTGGACGATCTGCTGTTCGGTGTAGATTCCCTCGAAGCCGCCGCCTTCGTTGAGGATCCTGTCATAAATCTTGCGTCCTACGGCTTAGCGTCCCCGTCAATTGAGGTCGCTTTCACGCAACGTGGTGAAGAAAAACCAGCGGTGCTACTTATTGGGGACTACACTAAGGACGGAACCGTCTACGTTAAAGCCGAGCAGTCCGATCAAGTCAGCCGTGTCAAACGTACCTTAATCGACAAGATTGCGCTCGGTGCGGCATGGTTAAGAGATAAACAGGTTCTCAACTTCCATATCGATGACGCAGTTCGGTTCACGTTGTTACACGAGAAAGAATCGTTGACGTGTCAACGCCTCGGGACCAACTGGCGACTTACCGCGCCGGTGAAAGAAGAGGCGAACAATGCAGAAGTTAACGCTATCATCTATGAACTCGACGATCTGATGGCAGCCGCTTATGTACAGAACGAACC
>JAAXHD010000366.1:100911-105276 GCA_012271015.1 Candidatus Poribacteria bacterium
AATTTAATCTTCTTACTCAACGCAGAACTCGTTCCGAAACTGAAAACAACGTTGACACGACTCCGCATGCCAAAGTAGTTGTCGGTGCGGGTTGCTACGATGGGGAAATTGAGGAAATACCCTATCAAAAACACCCTTTCAGTCTACCGATAACCAATATAGAGGCATCTTAATATTTAACGCTATGCAGACGTACATTATCGCAACCGCTTATTTTTTCCTGATTGTCGAACTTCTCATCGTTAGCCGATCCTTTCGGTATGCGCGGCGCGAACGTAGAGCGGATCGACCTGCTTACACGCCAAAAGTAGCAATCATCGCCCCGCACTACGGATGGGATGCCGACACAGCAGAACATGCAAAAGGGCTTCTGTATCAAGATTACGCGGGCGAGTATGAAATCTTCTTTGTGACCCATCAAAAGGCAGATGTAGAACACGATGTCTCTTACCCACACCTATGTGAAATTGCTGAGGCACATTCACACGTCCACGTGCTGCTTGCACCAAATATTGTTGAAAACAATCTCCCACGCTCACAAAAGGTGCAGAACCTCATGACAGCAATAGAAAAACTCTCGGACGATAGCGAAGTCATCGCATTTGTAGATGCCGATGTCGCTATCCGAGAGGATTGGTTAACGCTGCTTGTGAATCCACTCCAAGAACAGGATATAGGAACAACCGTCGGCGGACGGTTCTACTTCCCGCAGACATGGAACATCGCGTCACTTGTAGAAGCCATCTGGGTCAACTTCCAGATGAGTTTTCAAGGGGACCACCGGCTATCAATGGTGTGGGGAGGCTCTAACGCCTTCCGACGTGAGATGCTTGAGAAGGCACGCATCCTTCAACGTTGGGAAGAGGCAACCATCGAAGATCACAATACCACGCTTGCAATGCGAGATGTTAAGCACAAGGTGCACTTTGTCCCAGACTGCGTAGCCGTCACGCGCACCGCTAATCGCACATGGCACCAAATCGTCGAATTCACGAATCGCCAGATGATTATGACGCTTCACATGGGACTTTGGA
The DNA here is from genome assembly GCA_012271015.1 of Candidatus Poribacteria bacterium. Classification (GTDB taxonomy): domain Bacteria; phylum Poribacteria; class WGA-4E; order WGA-4E; family WGA-3G; genus WGA-3G. The sequence continues at coordinate 101,946 of JAAXHD010000366.1, forward strand.
AGCAGTGGCTCGCGAGCCTCATTGTGCTTCTACCGAAGGGTCTCTGTGTATTTGGAGTGATTCCGTTTTTATTTTATCGTGAAGGATTGCTACCGATTGTTCTCATTCCTTTCCTGGAGGCATTTGGCTATAGGCTCTACACCAAAAACCTGCCGCAATGGCTCCGCGAAATGCCCAAGATGCGGGAAACAATCGGTATAACCTCTTACGTCGCTTCAATTTCGGTACTCTTGGGAGGCCTCAACGCCTTCTATGCAATCTTTCAGCGCAAAATCACTTGGGGTGGCGTGCGATATGAAATTCTGTCAGCGACGAAATGTCGGGTTTTGGGGACTGTAAAACGAAAACGCGACACCTAAATTTAAAACACATTTGCGATTTTTTTCTTAATGTGCTATAGTACTGAAGCAGGACACCCACTATATTCATGGGAGGCGTGAAAAATGACGGAAACCGAAAAAGTTATTAAATCAGAAAAAGAATGGCAAGACCAACTCTCACAAGAAGAATATAAGGTAACTCGGAAGAAAGGGACAGAACGCGCCTTTACAGGGCAATACCATGATTGCAAAGAGGAAGGCACCTATCACTGTATCTGTTGTGGAAGTCCACTCTTTAGTTCGGACACCAAGTACGATTCAGGGACAGGATGGCCCAGTTTTTGGGACGCTGTCTCTTCCGAATCCATTGAGACGAAATCGGATTTCAGTATCTTTTTCATGCCGCGCACTGAAGTCGTCTGTAGCCGGTGTGATGCACACCTCGGACACGTTTTCAACGATGGCCCGCCGCCGACAGGTAAACGTTACTGTATGAATTCTGCGGCACTTACGCTGGTCAAACCCGAAGACGAATCGTAAATATGGTTGTCAGTTGTCAGTTGTCAGTTGTCGGTTAAAGAGCGGTTGTGGTGGACAAAACGAACGCAACGGCCACACGTCTTAACCGAAGACTGAAGACCGAAGACCGATAACTCATAAAGGAGTATTGATGGCACTACGAAGTCGAATCTCATCAAGATTTCTCGTCAACGAACTTGCTACCGCCATATCGGAGGATTGGGGAACTTCGCGGAAGTTCATGCGCTACCAACTCGCCAAAGAAAGCTTCAACTGGCGACACCCACTCGGTGCGAAACACGGCAAAGGCGACGCTATCCAACTGGTAAGCCTCCGCATTACCGATATGTGCAATCTCCGCTGCCATTCCTGTGGACAATGGGGCGATAACGGTTACCTTCTCGGGGAATCCCTCAAAGATCTCAAACAACGCGAAGTTCCTGTTGAAGTCTATAAGAATCTCGTCGATCAGATTGTCGATCAAGGCTGGTCCCCGGTCTGGTACATCTGGGGTGGTGAACCCATGCTTTACCCCGGAATCATTGAATTGATGCACTACATCAAAGAACGCGGAATGCCGATCTCACTTGTTAGCAATGCAACCAACGTTGCAAGACGCGCCGACGACATTTTGGAAACTTGCAAAATTGTCTATCTGAGCGTCGATGGTCCGAATGAAGAGATTCACAATACGCAGCGTCCGGGTGTTTCTGAAAACTATGACAACTTCAAGGATGTCAAAGCCGCTCTGGAAACACTCAGCGCAGAGAAAGAGAAGCAGAATATCGCATTTCCCTACATCATCCCGTTGAGCTGCGTCACGATGTATAACATTGATGTCGTCGTAGACCTCTACAAATTTACCAGTCAATACGCTGACGCGCAAATCTTCTATTTGACGTGGTGGATAGATTCCCAATCGGCGCAGGAACACACAGAAGATTTCGAGAAACGTTTCGGATTCAAACCGCAAACGCATTACGGTTGGATAGGCACCTGGAAGGACTTTGATCATGGTGTCATCTTGGATCGTTTTGAGGAGATGGAAAGTATCTCCGATGAACAGAAACGCTGTCCACCTGTTATGATGCCGAGGCTCAACACACGTGGTGAGATCCAACGCTATTACACAGATCACAGTCAAACCTTCGGTTACAACCAGTGTGTTAGCATCTACATGACAATGGAGATCGATAGCAACGGTGATGTGAGTCTCTGTCGCGATTACCATGATTACATCATCGGCAATATCCAGACGGATAAGGTTGTCGATATGTGGAACAACCAGAAGGCGATGAAATTCCGGCAGTCCGTGAGTAATGATGGACCGATGCCCGTCTGCCGCCGCTGCTGTGGATTGATGGGATTTTAATTTTACCTTGCGGTTCGGTTAGGGTAATTGGACAAATAACCTTATCCCCCGTATATCTGAGGGAAACACCCAAGCAAGGGGAAATTGAAGAAACGCCCAAGCAAAAACCCCTATCAAAAACACCCTGCGCCGTTGTTGCAGGCTACCGCTTTGGGCTTTCTGAAACCCTTTCGTACTTAACCAGAAACCATCGCGAAACACAGTGGAGCGATGCTCAGAGGATCACAGTTAAAAATATGAAAATAGGATTACGAATTCCCGGCACAGCCCGCCAATTGCCGTTCGCAGACTTCTGTAAGTGGTGTGGGGATAACGGGTTTGCAGCCGTTGACATTGGAGAAACGACCCCCGAAATTGTTCAAACGGCGAGAGATGCCGGTCTTGTGATTGGCTCAGCGGATCTCCCAGGGGTCAGCGATCTACTTAGCGCAAAAAAATCTAAACAGAGAGCGGGTGCTTCGGCAGCGAAAGCCGCCATCGAAGCCGCCGCTGACAACGATGTCCATATTATGTTCTGCGTCTTCGTGCCAGAGGATGCCAGCCTCGGCAGAGCAGAAAACTTTGAGATTTGGAAGCGAACCGTCCCACCTATCGCTGAATACGCTGCCTCTAAAGGTGTAACCATCGCGGTAGAGGGATGGCCGGGTCCCGGTCCCGCTTATCCTGCCCTCGGTTGCACACCGGAGATGTGGCGTGCAATGTTCGCGGAGTGTTCATCCCCGGGATTAGGACTCAACTACGATCCATCACACCTCGTCAGAATCGGTATCGACTACCTACGAGCCTTGGACGAATTCGCGCCGTATGTCAAACACGTTCACGGGAAGGATACCGCCTTCGACGAAGAGGCACTCTACCTACACGGCAACTTGGGACCGAGCCTTCAATCTGCAAAAGGTTTCGGTGAAGATTGGTGGCGTTATACCATCCCCGGTGACGGGATCGTGGATTGGCTGAGAGTGGTTCAACGCTTGGAAGACGAGGGTTTTGATGGCATCGTCAGCGTAGAACTTGAAGATTACCGGTATTGGCGAACGTGGGAAGCAGAATCGGACGGTCTGCGCCGCTCACGCGAATTCCTCGCGGAGTTTGTTCGGTAATCGCTCCCATGTTTGCATAG
>JAAXHD010000415.1 GCA_012271015.1 Candidatus Poribacteria bacterium
GGACTTATATACGAAACTACACACCAATTATAATAGGACTATGTCGTATAGAGGCATAACATATCGTTTAATACCTGGCACTAAAGCCCGAGCGCGACAGCTTGTATGTTTAGCGGGCGCGTGTCGGTACGTGTGGAATCACTTCTTAGGCGAGAATCAACGTTTAATGGCAGTTCATCGGGAAGACCCGGAACGTCATCCAATGCCACCCACGTCGTTCTTCAGCTTGGGAAAAGAGTTTACGCAATTACGATTGAGTACCCCGTGGTTGCAAGAGCTATCCTTTTCGGTAGTTCGGCACACACTGAAATATCAAGCCGACGCTTGGGCGCAGTATTTCAAGGGTGTTCGAGGGAGACCGAAGTTCAAAGGCAAACGCGGCGATGATTCGTTCACGATTCCTGAAAACGTTAAAGTCCGATCCAACCATGTTCATATTCCAAAAATTGGTTGGTTAGTCGTGCGGGGTAACAATCCCTATCCTCAAGGGAAACCCATCAGTGCAACCGTGAGGCAGTGTGGTCGGAAATGGTTCTGTAGCGTTATCTATGAAGTCGATTTACCCGAACCCGTCGATAACGGCTTAGCCGTGGGTCTTGATCGTAATGTGGGTCAGATTGCCACGAGCACAGGAGACATTATTCCGCTACCGGAGACTAAGAGTCTAGAAGCCCGGAAGAAACACTATCAGAGAATGGTGAGCCGCAGACAGAAGGGCTCGAATCGTCGAAAGCGGGCCAACCAGCTATGGGCGAGAACTGCTCGTAAATTAGCGAATCAACGCAAAGACTGGTGCCATCAAATATCTCGCGTATTAGCTCAATCGGCTTCGGAAATAGTAATTGAAGACTTAAACACGCAAAGTATGACGAAGTCTGCCAAGGGTACTGTCGAAAATCCTGGTAAGAAGGTCAAACAAAAGTCAGGACTAAATCGAGAGATACTGCGAAGCGGCTGGGGGATCTTAGAGAATTTTCTGGGATACAAAGCACATACAGTCACGAGAGTGCCAGCAGCTCACACCTCGCAAAAGTGTAGTCAATGCGGACACATCGCAAAAGAGAATCGCAAGACGCAATCCAAGTTTGAGTGCGTCCATTGCGGACACAGTGGCAACGCGGACATCAATGCTGCGTTGAATATCTTGGCCTCCGGGACTGGG
>JAAXHD010000064.1:0-1226 GCA_012271015.1 Candidatus Poribacteria bacterium
ATTCAACTTTTATACGCGCCATATTCTGCTTGACGTATTCTCAGCGTGTGTTAGAATACACAAAATCAGATACCTCTAAAATTAGAGAGGAGAAGTGCCATGAAAAGCAACACGAAAGAAAAGCCCGTAGATCCAGAGCATCGTGATGCGGAGGCACCTGCAACGGGAAGCCGCCCGGTTCGACACGGATTACATGGGGAGTATACGGATATCCTCGGCGAAAGCCCGGAGATTCTTGAAGTCCTTGAAAAAATAGAAACTGTTGCGGATACAAATGCGACGGTGCTGATTCAAGGGGAAACCGGAACCGGCAAAGAACTAATCGCATACGCCTTACACGGAAACAGTTCGCGTTCGGCATGCGAGATATTTCGCAGGCAATCAGCAGACCGCATGCGCCCCCTTGAAGACGCTCGGATATATCTCGAATATGCTCCGACACTCGCGCTTCAATCGTCGTCTGCATCGGATACCTCACCTCTTTGAAATGCTTTCTGAATACCTCGCAGCAGGTGCGAAAGCGAGAAATCCTGAGGGTATTTATGTCATTGACTCGTTTCCGATACCTGTTTGCGACACCATCCGGATTTCACGTTCACGGCTGTATCAAGGCGAAGCGTAGCGTGGAAGATCGCCAGTCAGCATCGCTATTTTTAGGGTATCAAGGGCAACCTGAGGGTCTCTGAAAACCGGGAAATCGTTGAAATCTTCTTCACACCCGGTCGCTGTAACGATGTCCGAAGTTTGCGGTCTTATCGCTTTGATCTGCCCAAGGTTGAACAATCTATGCCGATAAAGCGTATGGTAGCTATGGTATTGAAGATGCCTTACAAGAAGCAGGTATTTCCCTGAAACCTGCTCGTAAGAAGCACTCAAAACGCCAATACCCGCCGTGGGAAGTTTACCTTCAACAGAAGACGCGAAAACGCGTTGAGGTGACAATCCGTCTTATTGAACAACTCCTACCGAAGTCGATTCATGCGGTGTCGGCGCAAGGTTTTGAGTTAAAAGTGCTTTTGTTTGTCATCGCAACGAGCATTAAACAGCTCTTTAAATAAAGGTGGCAACTTGGGTTAAGATTGAGCAAGTTTCGTGCCAATCCCGAAAGTAAACGCATATTTTCTCCTTAAACCGTTAGAACTTCAAGCGTCCATTTGATGAGGGAACTGTCCGAAGCATAGGTCCCCCTGAGTTTGTCAAAGCGAATAGGAGTGCTTATCTTCCTG
>JAAXHD010000064.1:1307-6682 GCA_012271015.1 Candidatus Poribacteria bacterium
TACGCAAATTGAACAAAGAAACGGTATATTTTGCTGAAAAATCGTTATTTCCCTGTATTTAACCCCTTCAATTCCCGAATCCCCTTTATCCTCCGCAAGCGGGGGGAGGGTAGGGGGACCTTAAGAGGAAATGCGTAAGTCCCACAGAAAACTGATAACCGACTACTGAAAACTACTCAATTCCACCCCACAAACCGCAAGTACATATCCCAGAGCTTATCTCCCCATAAAAGCACAAGCACAGCGGCACCTGCGAGGAACGGACCATACGGGATAGGACTCTGCCGACTTTTCCGTCCAGAGAGAATCAAGGCACTCCCGACGATCGCACCACTCAGGGCAGAGAAAGCTATCACCATCACGAGTTGGGGCCACGCACCGAGGAACAATCCGATGAGTGCCATCAACTTGATGTCCCCACCACCCATCGCTTTTTTACGTAGAATTGCGCTCCCAATTACTGCAATCAACCATAACGCCATCCCTCCAGTAACAGCACCGATGAGGCGCGTGAGCAGATACCAAACATCGGCACGTTGATAGGCGATCGCACAGACGATAATCACACCGAGAATCAATCCCGTCGCGATGATGATGTTTGGAATAATGTAATACCTTGCATCAATCACAGAGATCGGTAACAGCGCAGCAATGAAGGCGAGCGCGAGTAGAAACTCAAGGGTTAACCCGAAGTGGTAAAACATGAACAGAAACAGTGTCCCTGTTGCCAACTCAACCAACGGGTACATAACGGAAATTCTCGCCTTGCAATACCGACACTTTCCCCACAAAATCAGATAACTTAAAACAGGGATGTTGTCATGAACCTTTATCGTTTCATGACATTCAGGGCAAAAAGAGAGACGTGGCGAATGAATCGACACGTCTGGAAGCGGAATGCGATAGATACATACATTGAGAAAACTGCCGACTGCCAAACCGAAAAGAAAAATAAAGACCCACATATTTTTTACCGGTTATCGGTCTTCGGAAGAAGGTTATCGGCTAAGAAATGGACTTTAAACCAGTACCCTCTTTAACTACCAGCCGACAACTGACAACTGATAACTAACTACCACCAATATTTTTCACCGAGACGTGCATCCGCATGATAGACCCTGCTAATCTCCGCGACACCGCCGATCCGGTATTTTTCGGGGACACGCAGGTGATCTTTTGCAATTCCTACCTTATAGGTGTCTTGATGGAGAACATAGTTCCCACCCCAAGGTGTCTCAGGAATGGATTCCAGATAGTTCCCGCGCCACCCTTTAACACCAGAATTCTTTACCAAGGCATCTAAATTTGTTGGATACCCACCGGTATGCTTGAAGTACTTCTGGATAGCAACGGCAATGGTTTCGACATCTATATCTGCTGTGCCCACTTTTCGATATTCCTGCCACGGTGGAAAAGAAAGTGCCACAATACCCATGGTTATAATAACAAGGATGAGCAATTGAAGTCGAGTCATCCCGCTGTTTTTTTTGATGTTTTTTCGTAGCATGGTAACAGTCGGGAATCGGAGTTCCCTCCTACAATTTAACTCGCAGAATTTGGTCGAGAAATGCCATACCGGTTCATTTTTTTGTACAAGTTGCTCCGCTCAACCTCTAATGCTTCCGCGGTACGACGGATATTCCACTTATTCTCTTCCAAAGCCGCAAGGATGCATTCCGCCTCGGCAGTGTCCATCATCTTACTCAGAGCCATTCCAGGTTTGTAGAGCGGCATCCCCAGAGCAGACTGCAAGGCACCTGGATCCAAAGTCGCACTTGGCGATGGATACGGCGAAGAGGGTTGAGGAATCAAAGACAAAGCCTCGGCAACATCGGGTGCCATCACGACATCTCGATTTACCATAATAAGCAGACGTTCAACGATGTTTTTTAACTCCCGGATATTTCCGGGCCAATTGTAACTTTGAAATACAGCATAAGCCCCTGGATCAATGACTTTCGGAGAGGATGCAATATTGAGTTGTAAACGCTCAGCAAAGTATTTAACTAACAGCGGAATATCCTCTATCCGTTCTCGGAGAGGCGGAACGGTAATCGGCACAACATTGAGCCGATAGAAAAGGTCGCGTCGGAATCGTCCTTTCTCAATTTCTTCGGGGAGATGTTTGTTCGTCGCGGCGATAATTCGCACATCTACCGTCCGAATCTGATTTCCTCCGAGACGTTCAACCTCGCCGGTTTCAATGACACGAAGGACCTTTGCTTGTGCCTTTAAACTCATATCTCCAATTTCGTCAAGAAAGATAGTTCCACCGTGAGCGAGTTCAAAGCGTCCCTGTCTTCGTGAATCTGCGCCAGTGAACGCGCCGCGTTCATGTCCAAAGAGTTCACTCTCAATGAGTTCATCGGGCAAGGCAGCACAGTTGAGAGGGATAAAGGTTTTCGCAGCACGCCGGCTCTGTCGATGGATCGCATTGGCAACAAGCTGCTTACCCGTGCCGTTTTCCCCAGAGATGAGGACACCGAGTTTGCTTCCCGCGACCCGCTCAATTTGCGAGCGGAGGTGCGAAATAACAGAACTCTCACCTACCATTTCGTCGGTGGGTGTAATTTGTGATTTCAGAATCTCATTTTCTTGCGATAAACGTGATATATCTAAAAACGGCTGAACACTTGAGAGGATTTTGTCAATACTAATCGGTTTGGTGATATATCGCTTCGCGCCGAGTTCCATTGTCTTAACAGCAATTTCGATATCTTGTTGCGCAGACATCATTACCACATTTAACTCAGGATACCGTTCACGAAGTTTTACAAGCGTCTGAACACCATCCATCCCATTTTCCATGCGGATATCTAACAACACAAGATCCACATCGGACTTGACGCATTGTTGTAACGCTGCCTCGCCACTCGCAGCCGTGAGAGCTTGATACCCACGCATTTTGAGTCCTTGGGACAACATCTTAAGCGTATTTTTTTCGTCATCTACAATCAAAAAAGTTTCCATTTTCTAATTTTACCTTGCAGATAAGTTTCATGATAAAAATTTTGGCAGTTTCCATGTTAGAGTTGAAGAAACACCCCAGCAAAAACCCTGCACCGTTGTCGCAGGCTTGTATCGTTTTTGACGCTATACCGTACATATCCTTATTTTAATCTCGACCTTACCAGAAACCCGCCCGTAATGAAATGGAGAGCGGACCCAGAGGACTATAAATTAAAAGTCTTCAATGCCTATCGCCGGATCTTCGGTTTCCAGTTCAGTAACCAAACCCGTGCGTGATGTTAATTCTTCAGATCCCGATACAAATTCCTCAGAGTGAGCATCTTGATTGTGGTGAAAATGGATACGGACGGTAGTGCCTTTGCCTTCAGCACTTTGAAAGTCTATCTCGGCACCGTGCTCCGTGACAATCCTTCTAACAATTGGCATGCCGAGTCCTCTACCATTCGCCTCCGACTTGGTCGTGTAGTACGGCACAAAGAGATTCGTCATCGTCTCCTCGGACATACCGTGCCCAGTATCTTGGATCTCCAGTGAAACTGTACCATTAATGGCTTTCGGTACGTGGCGGTTGCTATCGCTTTCATCTGCCACAAGATTCACTTGCTGACTGCTACTTGGCGTATGGCGATTGCTATCACCTTCTCCTATCGTAACATGCTCTGATCGACTGCCGACGGCTGATGGCGAAGCACGCCGCGTGTGGGAAACCTGCGGGACAATGCCATTTGGTGTGAAATAGGTTTTTACCTTAAGCAACCCGCCGTCAGGCATAGCCTCAATCGCATTTTTTAGAAGGTTGCCAAGTGCTTGGGTAATCTGCTCAGGATCAACCAAGAGTTGTGGAATCGGAGCTAACTCGGTCTTAACCTTAATTTTCGAGGTGTTTTCAAGCCAAAACTCCTCATTAGAATTTTGTAGGACTGAGTCCACCTGCTCTGAACTCATCGAGGCAACTTCATTTTCCTGCTCAAGATCCGGTATGTGTCTGCCGGTGTACAGCGTCAGAACAGATCTCACAATGTCATTCAACTGGCTCCATTTTCGCTGCGGCTTCGGCATCCGAGCGAACTGATGGAACTCGTCAATGAGTTTACCAATCCGATCAACTTCTTCAATGACCGTGTCCGTACATTCACTGAATATTTGTTCAAAAACCTCAGGGTTGGATTTCGCCTGTTGCAAGTTTTCAACGGAGAGTCGAATCGGAAAAAGCGGGTTTTTAACTTCATGCGCCACCTGCCGTGCGGCATCTCTCCAAGTCGCCGCACGCTCTGCCGCCATACGTTCCTCCAAGCTCTGTTTCAGGTCCTGCGCCATTTGATTGAAACCCTCAGCAAGCTGCCCCACCTCATTACGCGATTGGATTTTAACGCGATGATCGAGATCACCCGCCGCGATGTGACTCACCCCCTCGCGTAGGACTGCGATAGGACGGGTAATCCGACGACTAATGATATAACTGATGAGATAAACTAACGCAAGCCCACCGATACCACTCAAAAGCAGCGTGATCGTAAGTTGTCGCTGCCATTTCATCTGACGTTCATGCGAATATGCAACGATTAAGCCAACAGCCGGTGTCTCGCGCGTCGTCACGAAGGGTGAGTTGAAGGGTGTTATCCGAAAAGTCGTGAAAGATCGACCTCCGGTTTCCTCCGTTCCCTGCAAAAAGACTTTGCCCTCTGGAAGCCAATCCGGAACTGATTTAAACCATCCTCTCTGTGCCGTTTGAGAGGCGTAATTTAACGGCAGCCAATCCTCCGCTGCCATCTTCGATTCGGGATCGAAGAATGCTGTATCTGACATTTGAGACCTTCCCGCAAGGAAGATCGGATGCTCATCCGATTGGATGCTCGTTTGGGTTGTCTCCAACCACGTTTGCAAGAGGTAGCCTCCTGTCACAAATCCCCATTCGCCTGCTTCTGTTACCTGAACTACATACTGCAACCCCAGATCACTCTGTTGCGGAATATATCTGAGTTGTATATGTCCCTCCTCCGCGTCCGAGGACCTATATGCTCGTGTCCTTCTTCCGACTCTTGTGTCAGGATATAGGAGCCTTCCATCCGGGGCACCATACTCTAAGAGATCAAATTCCGGTGCGGGTAGATATGGAAACGAACCCGACTCCCTTTCTATGACCCCGTGCAACCTTACATCATTCGCTGTGGCGTGGACTTCTTTCTGAATCTGGTTGAGCAATTTTTGATAATTGTTTGAAATCTGCGCTTGAACTGTCTCAACGTAGTTATTAATTTCCCTTTTAAAAGCGAGCCTAATCAGGAAACTGGTACTCCCAAAGACAACGCCAAACATGACAAGGAAGACGAAGCCGTAAGCGATAAAAATTTTATCATGGAATCGTAAACCGGAGAGTCTATTCCTCATTTTTTATGGTTTTCAGT
>JAAXHD010000299.1 GCA_012271015.1 Candidatus Poribacteria bacterium
TTCTTTGGACAGCCGCCATTGCAGACGAACTTCACTTCGCAACTCCGGCAGTATTCGGGAAGCGTATCCCGCTTATCGGTCCCGAACTTACGTTGAAACGTTGAATCCACCATCTCGGCTATCGTGTTTTCCTCGATGTTTCCGACGTGATAGTCAGGCGTAACGAAATGGTCGCAAGAGTAGAGGTCCCCGTTATGCTCAATCGCGAGGGCATCACCGCAAGTTTCATTGAAGACACAGAGGCTTGGATTGTAACCCAACCATGCTTCTAACGCCACATCGAAAATTTGGACGAAAATCTTTCCGATGTCGTTCACGACCCATTCGTCAAAAATAGCACACAAAAATTTGCCGTACTGCCGTGCCGTAACAGAACGAGGGGATACATTCTTTCCATCGAAATGCTCAACCGCTGGAATAAACTGCATGAACTCTGCGCCGAGTTCTTTGAAGTAGTTATAGACCTCCAGTGGATACTCCGCGTTATGTTTATTGACAACGCAAAGTATATTGTAATCGACCTTGTGCTTCTGCAAGATACGTAACCCGCGAATTACCTGTTCAGAGGACGGTCTACCGCGCTTGTCGTAGCGGTATTTATCATGGGTTTCTGGCGGTCCGTCGATACTCACCCCGATTAGGAATTTGTTCCGCTTGAAAAACTCTCCCCATTCATCGTCGAGGAGTGTAGCGTTCGTCTGAAACGAATTCTGGATCTGCATACCCGGACGTCTGTATTTCTGCTGGTATCTAATCGCTTGTCGGAAGAAGTCTACACCCATCAATGTAGGCTCACCGCCTTGCCATGCGAATGTTACTTCGTTGACCTCTTGAGCATCTATATATTGCTTAACATAATTTTCCAAAATCGCGTCGTTCATGCGGAAGGAACGTGTTTCCGGATAGAGTTTCTCTTTGTCGAGATAGAAGCAGTACTCGCAATCCAAATTGCATATCGGTCCGATCGGCTTTGTCATTACATGAAATACGCGCGGTGTGTTCTGTTGAACCATCTGGGTACCCTCTTTTTGTTAACCTCATAGCCTAACCTCCAAACATGCCTTAAAGTGTAGCATGTTTCACGGGAATCTACAAGTTTTTAATTTTATCTCGCGGTTCGGTCAGATAAATTGGTTAGATACCCTCATTTGCCGTATAGCTGAAGAAACGCCCAAGCAAAACCCCTCCATTACATTACGGGCTACGGTTTTGATGTTATCTTAATTCGGAAGCTTTCAGTGTCGGTCAATCCCAAAAGAACGCTCCATGTTTTTTCGGACATCTCCATCTAAAAGAATGTACTACGGCGAAAATTGCGCAAGTCTTGGTTTAGAAAAAAAGAGAGATGTAATATAATATTTTACGTGAAAGAAATATACGATAGCTCGTTTACTTGGTATTTTAAGACTTCGCGTCCAATAAAACTTTGAATATTTCGTATTTCATGGAGGACTTCAAATGAAACTCTTATATATAGGTGTTGCCTTGCTTTTATGCCTTGGTGCTACCTCGTGGGCATTGGAAGAAGACGATCCAGCAATTGTGGGGGTATGGCTCTTTGAAGGCAATGTTGATGATGCTACAGACAACGGCAATGATGGAAAAATCAATGGAGCTTTCAAGTTTGAAGACGGTAAATTTGGCAAGGCAATCGTGGCTAAGGGAGGCGGTAGTATTGACGTCGACGATTCGGACAGTATCTTGAGCGTCGAAGCAGAACTGACAGTTGCCGCATGGTTCCGGGTAGATGAAGACTCAGATACCGGGGTCAGGAAAAATGGTGCCTATCTGTTAGAGGACCAATCTGCGAGTGAACCCGTGCCTGATGGTTTCTCGTTCAGAATCTGGACAGCTGCCGGAATTACCCCCGGATTCTATGGGAAAACTGAGTTGGAGCAAGGAAAGTGGTACCATCTCGCTGGAACGTATGACGGGAAAATCGTTGAGATGTATGTTGATGGCGAACCTGAAAGTAAAAAAGGCGCGTTGTCATCCAATAAAGCAGAGTGGAAGCCGGAGTGGAACGGTAAGGTTAACCCTGGAGAAACACTGCAACTCAAATTCGGACCTGAACCGTTTACCGGTGGCATTGATGAGGTCGTCATTCTCAGTCGCGCCCTTGAGGCTGATGAGATTAAACAATTGCTGAATGGCTGGGACGAGGCTTTCGCCGTTGAACCGGAAGGAAAACTGGCGACGACCTGGGCGAGAGTGAAGGTAGCTCGATAATTTAATGGGTGTATCAAACTTATTTTTTCATGTGCGGGGATACTTCAAATGTCGTCCTCGCACAACAGCTCAAGTATCTCTTTTGTTCCTCTCTCAACTGCACTAACAACCGGAGTCCCTCTGTTGTCAAAATAACGAAAGCTGAGAATCTATCGTTTCCCTGTCAAATGCCAGAATCTTCTTAATCTTGCCCGGTTGTGCCCAATTACACCTTCCTGCCCCATTGAGCTGTCGTAACAAAACTGGGATTCTCGGATTCTCAAGTGCAGTCTTGATTCGTTGTGCATCCTGTTCAGTCCAACACGGAATAAGGGCATGCATTGCCTGATTGCCTTGCCACATCTGCTCACCTACACTGCCCAGTACTATCGGTGTAAAATGATTTTTCCCATACGCCTGCCAAATCACTTTAAAAGGCGCGAACGAATAAGAACCGACACCGAGTAGTGCCCACCAATTGCCCTTATTGATAGCAGATCGGAGAAGTGTTCCCTTTCGAGATTTTAACACTTTTTGAGCGTTCTGGAGATACTCTTTTAAGGTGTCCCATTGTCCAATTTCATCCCATGTAAGTGGTTTTCCTGTTTCCTGATGATACGGTAATAAGATCCACTGGTGAGGTAAAGTTATATTTTCTTTCCATATCTCCTTTGTTGCAAGCGGGTATAGAAACTGTTCAGGAAGATGCGAAGGTTTGTGATCAAAAATAAATATGTTATTTGCGCCACATGTATTCACTCCCTGTCGCGGTTTTTGTTCTGGGGACAGTCCAATTTCAAGCGTCGTTTCTGTATTCAGTTCATCAAGGTTGTTTACAATCCGCCACGGATCTGTAGGATTTTTCAGCGGTAATGCTTTATGCTCAACCCATTTTCCGTCTAACTCCCTGAAATACGAAACAGGGAAATTCTGTTGTATATCACAGTGAAATCTCGCACAACAATACGATGTCCCAATGCCTTCAAACACTTTTGTCGATGTCCATTCATAGACGGTGTCTACTGAAAAATCTCTACTTGAATCAACACGATTTAGTGAACATCTGGCACTATAATTCCTAAATCCACTATGGGCACCGTCCCCGAAAAAGAGAGAAGTAGGGAGGTAGAAATACCCAATCCCGTTCTTTTTTAGTAATCTTCCCAGAATTATCTTCAATACCAGGGCCGCTATATCAACACGGGAAGATCCCAAGAGCGTTTTCTGTCTATCTGGGACAAGATCTTCTTCAAGGAAAAATGGCTTCACACTCGCTTTATAAGATGTCGGTAAATCGCCGAAGTTAGCCCACGGTGGATTTCCGACCAAAATGTCATATTTTTTATCGTGAACGTCCATAATGACATCTTGACAGAACATTTGAGAAGTAGGAAAGTCAATGCCGAACTCGCTCTTAACATTTTCCCTAAACTTCTCAAGATGTGAGCGGTCTATCTCAATAAGCGTTAGTCGTGATAAACGTTCAGGGGTAAGCGGAATCCCTTTTCGCCGAGCAATATGAAGCATGGCAAGCGGAAATGCTCCTTGTCCAGCAGTAGGATCGCAGATATGCGCCCTATCAATCCATGCATCAAAAATGTTCCATCTGTTGATGAGCCACTCTGCCCATTTCAGCGGCGTAAAAACCTGCCCAATATTAACGTTATTTAAGTGAGATATCTTTGTATCCACTTTCCTTGAACACCTCTAAAGCTGCAATGCGGTTTAAAGCTTTGGAACTGACTCGCTTATGATGTTGAATAGCGAGATCTATAAACATATCGTAAAATTCAGAAATGTCTCGATCCCAATCAATTTTATCCCAAATTTCATCAATTGTATGATTGAATCGAACCTGACCTGTTCCAAGATTTTCAAGTCTGTAGATATTACATGGGAGTAGAGTAAAAGGCACTACGCGAAAATATACAATGTTAACGTGAGTTTGAAAATAAAAATTGAAGCGTCTCGTAGGTTGGGTTGAACCGAGACCTACCAAAAGTCGCACACACCCCAGCGTTTTCACAGAACAGAGAAACCTGAATTCACCAAAAACCGAGGGAAACCCAACGCAGGAGATACTCACACGGTTTGGGACGTTGGGTTTCGCTACACC
>JAAXHD010000146.1 GCA_012271015.1 Candidatus Poribacteria bacterium
CCTCTACAAGAGATTTCGGATACCGAATGGCACGAAATTCTCGATCTGAATCTTGTTTCTGCAGCGCGGGTGAACCAACGGGCGATCCCTGAAATGAAAAAGCAGGAGAGTGGTGTGATTCTGATGATAACCTCCATCTACGGTAGAGAAGGCGGTGGACACATCACCTATAACGCCGCGAAAGCCGCCGAGATCAGCATGACAAAGTCGTTGGCAAAAGAGCTTGCACCCGACAATATCCGTGTAAATAGCGTCGCCCCGGGTTCGATTCTCTTTCCCGGTGGGGGTTGGGCGCGCCGCATCGCAGCAGACCCGGCGGCGATGGAAACCTTTGTGAAAAGCGATATGCCGCTCGGTAGATTTGGGAAGCCCGAAGAAATCGCGAATGTCGTTGTCTTTCTGGCATCGGAACGCGCCA
The DNA here is from genome assembly GCA_012271015.1 of Candidatus Poribacteria bacterium. Lineage (GTDB taxonomy): Bacteria > Poribacteria > WGA-4E > WGA-4E > WGA-3G > WGA-3G. Next base: position 419 of record JAAXHD010000146.1, read on the forward strand.
GTCTTGTGACGGGTGCCTGTGTGAACGTTGATGGGTGTCAATCGCATTCAAACATTTAAGATAACCCAATTTGTCATCTTCGTAGCATAGCCTGTCAGTCTGGGCATAAGGGTGCGCAACCTAACAGGATACGCTACAAAATCTTGCGGATAAGCAACGATTCTCAGTGGAAAAGCGCGGCCGTCTGTCGAAAATCTTGTCCATAGCAACTTAGGTTAAAATAGTTGGATATCGGGTGTGGGTGCTCCGTCAAAATGGCGCGTCAATCTGACGGATACGCCAAACTGACAGGGTATCAAACAGGTTTGGATTCAATATTTTCGGGGTGGTGGAAACGACAAACGATGTGCTATCTGCGAAACCGAGGGAACACCTATATTTTGGGGGTATCAGTGCAAATAATATCTTTATAATTTCAGAGGTTTCGCCGGACCTATTGTGTTTTCTGAAGGGGATTGGCACGAGACTTGCTCAAAAGGGAGACAATGTGATTCGGTTTTCGTTGAACATCAATGTTCTGGACATCTGAAACCGAGTTCACACTTTAGGTTGACAGGCTTTGTGTTTTTTGACCCAAGCCTATTTGTAAATGGCAGCCGCTGAAGTTTTGAGGTGCGGCGAAGGTGTGTCGAGTGCCTCCGCCGCGAAGCACTGCCATAGTGATTTTAGCCGAGGTATGACAGTGCTGATTTTCTATTGTATCATAATGTGGGTATAAAAGGAAACCAGCACGCTATAACAACGAAAGGATTGCCAAAGAACGCAAAATATCTTCCTATTTTGCCGTCCTAACACAATCCATTGAAAAAATAAGGGAGAAGCCTTTATGATGAGTATTCTTTTCAAAACACTCGCCCTGGTCCTTTGTCTTACCTTTCTATTTGCGGTGGTGCTTCCACAAGCTCAAGCCGATTGGAGTTGGTGGGCGTGTCTTGCTGGTAAATCTTCTTGTCTGGCAGGATTAGCAGCAGCTGGGGCAACATGCGCAGTGGATCCGCCTGTTTGTCCGGTTGTTATGGCAGCCGCGATTGCGTGGTGTGTCATCGTTGCTGAGAATTGTTAATTCTTCTACCGAAACATCTGATGAAAGATTCCAAATCAATGCCTGTGGCGTTTGATACTTATATGCAATTAGCAAAGGAAAGAAAAGTGTTAACTCTTATATCGCGTGCCATTATCGTGTTCCTATGCATCTACTGTTTCTGTATTGTAGCATCTCCCGTTGCACAGGCTACAACTACAAATACAGAAAGCAGTACAGGAGGTCTATGGTCAGTGTTCAGTGGGACAAGTATTCTCGCTATTGGGATTTGGTTCTCTCCACTTGGGGAATGGGGTACAGAGATTCGGAAACTCACTGCCGACGAAGCTTTTATTCAAAACTGGATGCAGTTTCACACCGATCCCGCCTCTCTTGAAAAGGCAGAGAGAGCCCTTGCCAAGATACGCAAGGAAAAGAAAGCCCTTGAGAAGAAACGCAACCGATTTCGTCTATGGTTTTACCCGGTTATTATTGGGGTTGGAACAGGCGTGATGACCTTGGTCTCTTACCTTCACGGACACTAATGCGTATGCTTGAGAAACTAAATCGTATACTCTCCATCATTCTTATCATTATAGTCGTAGGTGTTGCGGCACTCTCGGTATTGCTCGGGATACCTCGTATGATGCCAGTACTGCCTATAACGCCGACGACTGAAAAGTCATCCGCGGTGCAGGAAAATACCGAGATACCTGCCGACGAACAGGTTCTTGAGATGCTCAGTACATTCTTCTCTGCGGATGAACTCGCAACACCGGAAAACCAACAACTCATAGAGGTCATCAGAAGTCCTGCGTATGAGGCATTTTTAGCAACCAAGCCTACGGGAATAGGAGACATCCTCGACTTCTTTCAGTCGCAAAGCATCCCGATTGATAAAACACAAGTCTTTCGGCAGTTCTCTGAGTATACGACCACGACTTCTGAACGCGACATGCGTGCTCAACTTTCTCAACTTTTTCTCGATACCTACATTGAAATGGAAACGGAAACTGGGGCTGCTGCCTTTGAAGATGTCATTGCAGAATTTCTCTCCGAACAAGATAACCTCTCATGGATGATGACGCATTTTGAGGGCGACTTTATGAAATTCGGCGAATGGACAACGGATGTCCTTCGTAACCCGACATCCCCCCGCGAAGAGACATCCGCAGTTGTGAATTCCAATACAACTTCCCAGCCGACGCATAATGCAAGGGACACCGATGAAATAGATAAGACCCCGAGTATAGAAGTGGGAGATGAAACACTAACAGAAGATGCCCCCCACATTGATGTAGAAAGCCTCGAGGTGTTGACACCTGAAGTGCCAGAACTCCCCTCTGAAGAAAACCTGGAAACCGCACTTCATGAACAGTTTTCACCCGAACGCTTCAGCCGTGCTATGAATATGTTGAATCAATACGGACCCGAGGAAGGCCTTCGCAGGCTCAAGGACTCCGATCCAGAAGTTGCAAAGCAAGTGGCGCGGTTACTTCCAAAACAACTATGGTAGACCTTAGAATTAATTATACATTTTCATATTCTCGAATAATATCCTCAAGCGTAGATTCTGAGTGATATTCACGTTTTGGTTTGATATTGGCAAAGTCGTGTTGAATCGGATTATAATCCGGGGAATACGGGGCAAAAATAACAGACTTGCGCCTGTCTGTTCTACAAGCCCCCGGGTCTGTAGAGTCTTGTGAAGCATCGCATTATCTATGATCAGCACGTGATTTGAAGTCAAATGCGGACATATCATCTCGGCTAACGAGTCGTTGAAATCTGCCGACTTCCACCCACCGTGAAGCAGCCGCGTCGCCGTGAAAGTCTCTTGAAAACGGGCAGCGAGGCGCGGCTGTGTCCGAGTGCGTTGGCTCGAGA
>JAAXHD010000165.1 GCA_012271015.1 Candidatus Poribacteria bacterium
CGGTCATTTTATCACACAAGTGTATAATCAGAAACGCCCACATTCGGCGTTAGGGTATCTGACACCCATGGAATTTCAACGAAAAACCTTCTCTTAACTTTGCTAATTTTTGGTCTAAATAAACGGTGGCACTTCAAGGAGTAAACTAATAACATAATGAAAATAGCGAATGCCCCATGTTCGTGGGGTGTGCTTGAGTTTGAGTTGGATGGTGATGCACCCGGCTACGCACAGGTGTTAGACGAGATGCACGCCATCGGTTACATTGGCACCGAGTTAGGAGATTGGGGGTTTATGCCGACAAACGCGGGGCAGCTCCGCGACGAACTTGCAAAGCGAGAATTAACGCTGTTAGGCGCGTTCGTCGGGATCGCACTCGCCGATGCGGAGACCCATGCAGCAGGCGAAGCAACAACCCTGCAGCATGCCCACTTATTAGCGAATGTCGGCGGACAAATACCGTTCATCGTGCTTTCAGATGATAACGCCACCACAGAACTCCGTACCCGCTACGCCGGTCGTGTCCGTCCTGAACACGGATTAACACCCACACAATGGGATACTTTTGTCGATGGCGTGCACCGTATCGCGCAATCGGTGAAAGACGAAACAGGACTTCGGACGGTCTTTCATCCGCACTGCGCAGGATACATAGAAACAGCAGCAGAGATTGACACACTCATGGAACGCACGGACCCTGACCTCGTCGGACTGTGTTTCGATACCGGACACTACCGATTCGGCGGCGGTGATCCGATTAAGGCATTTGCACGGCACGCGGACCGGATCTGGCACGTCCACTTCAAGGATTGCCACCCTGACATCGCTGCCCGTTCTCGGAGAGATGAGTGGGATTACTTTGCGTCCGTCGGCAACGGCGTTTTTTGTGAGTTAGGCAAAGGAGATGTCGATTTTTCGGCGTTCCTTACGGAGTTGCGAAATCGGGATTACGACGGCTGGATCGTCGTGGAGCAGGATGTTTTACCGGGGATGGGCAGCCCTTACGAAAGTGCTGAACGGAATCTACGGTATCTAAATTCAATTCTATAACGATCAAAAATCGAGAGTGGTGGACAGCATTGACGTTAGGAGATTTTGATGAACAATAAACCCTCAAAAATCGGTGTCGGTGTTATTGGTGCAGGACGTATCGGCAAGCTTCACATTGAACACCTCGCTCAGAATATACCAGAAGCCGAACTGCTCTCGATTTGCAGTTTGAACCGTCCTGGTGCTGAATCCATCGCTGAACAATATAATATCCCGATGCTGACAACCGATTATAACACCCTCTTGGCGGATGCCAACATTGACGCAGTGCTTGTCACCTCCTCAACCGATACGCATGTCGAAATTAGCCAAGCCGCAGCGAAGGCGGGAAAACACATCTTTTGCGAGAAACCGATCGCTTTTGATCTTAAACAGATTGACGAAACCTTGGCGATTGTGGAAGACGCAGGCGTGAAGTTTCAGATCGGTTTTAATCGTAGATTTGATGTGAGTTTTAAACGGGTCCGAGAGGCTGTCGCCTCTGGCGAGATTGGCGAACCCCATATCATGCGCATAACAAGCCGAGATCCGGCACCACCGCCGATCGAATACGTCAAGGTCTCCGGCGGGATTTTCCTTGATATGACAATCCACGATTTCGATATGGCGCGTTACCTGATTGGGGATGAGGTTGTTGAGGTCTACGCAGCAGGCGGCGTGCGTGTCGATCCGAAAATCGGTGAGGCAGGCGATATTGACACGACGGTTATCACCTTACGATTCGAGAATGGGGTCATTGGAACGATTGATAACAGTAGGGAGGCTGTCTACGGCTACGATCAGCGGGTGGAGGTGTTCGGTTCCAAGGGGATGGTTACGGCGGCAAATCCACCGACAGACACCGTTACCTTCAGCGGCAGTGAGGGTACCCGTGCTGCATCGCCTCCATATTTCTTTGTGGAACGCTACAAACCGGCATTTCTCTCAGAATTACAGGCATTCTTCGCGTGCATTCAGGAAGATACCGCACCGCCAGTTACAGGTACGGACGGTCGCGCGCCCGTCGTGATAGGTTTCGCAGCGTTGAAATCGCTTCGCGAAAATCGTCCTGTCCTTTTGTCGGAGATTTAACGGTCCTTTAATGACCCTCACCGCCAACTTCACCGACTTCGATGTCAATCTCGTCTCGATTCCTGATCCGTTCCACAAGACCGTCCCGGATGTCCACAATCCGGTCAGAGACATCAAGCATCTTCAGGTCGTGCGTTGCCGAAATTACAGTGACACCCTGCTCGGTATTCAAGCGTTTGATAAGGTCAATAATCTCACGTCCCGTAAT
>JAAXHD010000049.1 GCA_012271015.1 Candidatus Poribacteria bacterium
CTTTCACAGCAAATCGGCTTCACGAAATCCAACTGGAGCACGGCAAAGATTCTATTGCCCTCTACGGCTCCGGACAGTTGGACACAGAGGCTTCCTACATCTTCAACAAACTGTTCAAAGGATTCCTCCGTACGAACAATGTAGATACGAACAGTCGACTCTGTATGTCTTCCGCAGTGGTCGGTTATATGCAGTCGTTCGGTTCGGATGGGCCACCGACCTGTTACGACGACATCCAGCATGCCGATGTTTTTCTGATTATCGGCGCGAATATGGCGGTAAATCATCCCGTTCTCTTCCAGATGATTCGGAAACGGCGAGCGATCGAGCCGAATACACGGATTATTACCGTAGATCCGCGACGCAGCAAGACAGCGGAACATTCAGACATCCATGTACCATTGGCTCCCGGAAGCGATGTCGCCTTCCTCCAGCTCATTGCCAAACGTCTCCTGGCGATAGGACGGGTCAATAGACGCTTCGTCCGAAGGCACACTGAAAACTTCAGTGCCTACGAGAACCATTTGGAAAGCTTAGACGCAAACGCGCTTCTCACTGCCTGTGATATTCACCCAGCGCGTATTGACGAGATCGTCGAATATCTTTCTAAACCGAGCCGCTTGCTCAGTTTTTACTGCCAAGGTACCAACCAAAGCACAAGCGGTGTTGACAAAAATGTCGCCCTCATCAACCTGCATCTCCAATTGGGGGAAGTCGGCGTAAGAGGGGCAGGTCCATTTTCGTTGACAGGACAACCGAACGCAATGGGCGGTAGAGAGGTCGGTTATTTGTCACACCAATTGCCTGGCTATCGCGTCGTCACGAACGATATGCATCGTGCGTATTTAGAGGGAGCGTGGCGTGTTCCACCCGGTAGCATTGACCCGAACCCCGGTCTAACAGCAGTGCCGATGTTTGAGGCGGCGGCTGAAGGGAAAGTTCGCGCCCTTTGGATTGCCTGTACGAACCCAGCAGTCAGCATGCCCGATACAAAGGTGTCGCAAGCAGGACTCCGGCGTGCCGATCTGGTGATTGTGCAAGACTGTTATTATCCGACAGAGACATCGGAGTACGCCGATGTGATATTTCCTGCCGCGCAGTGGGGTGAAAAGCAGGGTACAATGACGAACAGCGAACGGCTTGTCGTCCGAAGTGATCAGTTTCTCACGCCACCCGGTGAAGCGATGCCGGATTGGTGGATATTCACGCAGGTCGCAAGAGCGATGGGATATAAGCGGAATTTTGATTTCTATACACCTGAAGAGGTATGGGATGAATATCGGCTTCTGACAGCCGGAACACCGTGCGATCAGATGGGAATGACGAACGAACGGTTGGCGAAGACTTCACTTCGCTGGCCCTGTCCACATCCGAGACACCCTGGAACACCACGCCGGTACACGCGCAGGAAGTTTTTCACTGAGTCCGAGAAGGCACAATTTCATACACCTGTCTATCAACCACCCGACGAAAATACAGACGAAGAATACCCACTCGGTTTAACGACAGGCCGCATTGAGAGTCAGTGGCATACCCGTACCCGAACAGGTAAGGTGCCACAACTTGTCCGTAAAGACCCTGAACCTTTCGTGGAAATCCATCCAGATGATGCGATAGCGAACGACGTTCAGGACGGTGAATGGGTGTATCTCGTCGGGCGACGCGGAAGGTGTTATGCCCGCGCGCGTGTCACAGAAACGATTCGGCGCGGATTGCTCTTCACGCCGTTCCATTGGGGGGATCTTTTCCATGCCGAGACCAATGCCAATTACGTAACGAACCCAGCGTTTGATCCGGTATCCAAGCAGCCGGAGTTGAAGTTCTGCGCTGTGCGGATTGAGCCTGATAGTTCATAAGGCGAACCTTTATGGGACAAGAATCTTCTGTTATTCGGGCTCCTAACCCAGAACTTTTTTGATTGCTTTTCGGATTTCGCTAAGTTCTATAGAGGAAATCCCAAGTGCTGCTGTCATGCCTTTTGTTAGAGTTGGCAGGGCATCCCTGATGGCTTTTTCAATGGCATCTTTATCAACTTCATTTGCTTCATAGACTATTCTTTTGCTTGGTTCACCCACAGGAAGACCACAGCAGTAAATTTGCATACTGTAACCAGCCACCACCTTATGCCTGAACAGTTTTTTCTCGTAATATATTAAAGGATCATATTTAACTATAACTCTTTTCTCGTTTAACCTTCGATAACAGACAATAAAACCCACTACTAAGAGAACAATTAGAAATAACTGCATAACAAAAACAGTCGTTAACATCATCGGGCTCCTTAATTCAGTATCATGGAAGTGATCCACTTCGCATTCCCGGGGAATGCCATACGGAGAACCTTCATACCGTTGATTCCGGAGTGTCATGTCTATGGAAAACGGTATAGGCAAACCCCCGCACTCCAGCGGAGTGCTATGCCTATAAAACAGTGTAATTTGGGTTAATTTTAATTGCTTTAGTGATCTGAATCCCCAAATCTTAGGTGCACCTCACCGAGGTATGGGTTCATCGAGTAGGCCCAAAACCTCCTGTTCCACGCCACGCGATCGCATTATATCCAATTCGTCTCGATCTGCAAGATCAATAATTTCCAAGATTCGCTTCCTGACCGTCGCCGCAATATGAGGCTCCCATTCGCGCAACTTCGCATCTAACCTTTCAACTAACATATCCATTGGTACTTCTCCAACCAAAAAACCGTCGCTCACCTCGGGGTAGTCCTATATCTATGACCTTCCTTGATCTGTCTACGATAAACCTTCATGCCCGCAGGTTAGCAAAAACAATTATATCACGATTAAGCCGAACGGCAATGTCATCGAGAATTCTTTTCTTTCTTACAGTGTCGGTACCCGAAACTATATAATATGTTCCGGTCTCTGTTTCAACTTCTCTTTGCGCTTTATCAGAGTAGTCACACTCTGCAATTAGAGGTATCCCATTAATATGCAAATCGAGTTTTTCGACCTCCTCGACT
>JAAXHD010000078.1 GCA_012271015.1 Candidatus Poribacteria bacterium
ATTGGGATGCCTACAGACGCAACGGGAACGGTGGATCGGAAGCAACGAGAAGATACCATCTACTACCCACGACCGTTATTCAGCTGGCTCCAAACGCCACAGACCAATGCATTCGAGCCCACAACGTATCAAACAGTGGAACTCCGCAACCGAGGTGAAGAAACGATCCACGTGGTTGTGTCATCAACCAATACAAGTACGAAGAATGGCGAAACTATTCCCTTTCTCGCACCTCCAGAGACAGCGAACGGACGGACGAATCGGAGCGTGGCGTTTGCAAGTCTACCGGGTGGCACGGTTACAGAGATCCCTTTGCCTATCTATTTTCATCCAGTGTATTTAAGTCAGGGTAAGATAGAGCAGGCGATCCCTGGAGAGTATGAACGTGACGTTACAGTAAAGGTTTGGGGAAGTGACGCGACAATTCTTCGCGAACAGCGTCCACTGCATCTCATCGTTCCAAACCAACAAGCGTTGCTCGTGAGTCTATTGGCAATTATCAGTAGTTGTATCGGTTTCGCAACTGTCTTACGATTCCATAAGCGACTTTTCGCAGGTTTCACAACGAAGCATCTAATTGTAATTGCTCTGTTCAGCACAACGGTTTTTGTGGCGGTGATGGTTCCGTCAACACTGTTCCTTAACTTACTCCGCGCTATCTTAGGTCCAGTCTCTGTCCTGCTGACTGGATTAATCAATGAGACGCTCTACTACGCCTTGCTAACGGCACTACTGATATACATCAACGGAGATCCAAAAAATACTGAAACTACCAATCGGGAACGCGCTCAGGGAAGTGGGGTCATCTTGCTTGTTTCTGCGGTGCGCCTACTTTTGGGTGGCGTAACGTTCGGGCTTTTCACGCCGATGGCGATCGTCTATACCGGTACAAGCGTACTCTTACTGGAAACGGGGTTTTTACTCGTGCGGAGTCGCACGCTACTGGCGTGGGCTGTCGTATTAGGCCTCTGTGATGCGCTCTCCGTTTATGTCGATTTTCAACTCTCTATATTGTTCTATCGGCTATTTTACGCCGATTGGTATATCGTTCTCCGAATTTTAATAGAAGGGTTCGTCTATACATTTATCGGTGTCCTTCTCGGTGCGCGGTTGGGGAGAGGTTTGTGGCGCGTGGCAGATTAATCGTCAGCCATCAGCCTTGGGTTTTCGGTAGAATGTTTAGGCGTTCCAGACATTCGTAACAGCTTAACTGACTGCTGACAACCGATGGTTTCCGACGGTTATCATCTGTAGGAGGGAACTCCGCTTCCCGACTCTTACTAATTACCTTTACGTTATGGGGATTTATTACAATGCAGCGAATTCAATTTTTGAGTCTACTTTGGTTGTTCATCGCCTTACCGCTTAACGTCACGAGAGCGGATATGAGCGTCACTTGGGTCCGGACGGGCGTAATGCTTGAAACAAAAAATAAAAACGGTATTGAAGGCGAAATCAACATCGCATTCGAGACGAGGGGCACAACACACGAATCAGCAGAAACCTCCGCAACTCAGATGCTTGATGCAAATCGCGTTTTGTTCCAATTTGCCTGGCAACCGAACCAAAATTACCAATTTCACTTGAATGATAGCGAAGCAACGGCGACTTCGCCGCTGAAGCCAGAACCTTATCTCATCCGTACTGTTGAATTAGACGGACTCTTGTCGTTGATGGAAAACCTTCGTCAACCCGCGAAACCTACAGCACTTGCCTTAGGACATGGAAATAGACCTAAATTAGCAATTGCAACAGATAGCGGACACCTCGCAGTACTCCAGCCACTGACCGGTGAAATTCTCTGGAAAACGCGTATCTCGGAAGGCTATGTGAGGCGGATAGTGTTCAGTCCCGATGATGCGCAACTCTATATTGGAGAACAAGCAGCAGATGGATTTATCTACTGCTACGACCTGACAACTGATAAGCCGACACTGCGTTGGAAATATCGCACTGCCGACGATATCGGAACCTCCACGCCGAGTAATCCTGATAGCGTCTACGCGTGGGTAAGTTATCCCGGTCCATCGTGTATGCGAACATTGGCGAACGGAGACCTGTTAGTGGCAAGCGTGCACTCGTGGACAGAGAATAACACGCCACTTAAGAAATCCCAACTCTATAGATTCAATGGAGAAACGGGAGATGTTATCTGGAAATGGGCTCGTGAGGGAGCGATATCGAAGGTGATACGCTGGTTTGACGTAAGTGTTGATGGAAAAGCACTCGCGCTCTTAACAGATGGTGGACATAACTTGCAAGGTAGCGCAACGGATGAAAGCAACGCTGGCAATGGAAAACTCTCTGTCCTCAACGCAGAGGATGGAACAGAACAGTGGTACGTGGATATTGAACCGCTGCGTGAGTATTTCGCACAGGTCACGTTCTGGCGAGGGGTCAGCATGTCTCCCGATGGTAAGTTTATTAACGTGACAACCGATGATGGCAGGGCGTTCATCTTCGACGTGAATAAGCCGGAACCGATATGGCAGGAAAACCTGACGACACCACTGGAGGTCAGCGGTATCCCTATCATCGCGACTGCAGGGACGATCGGCGCGACGGATACCGCAGCACTCTTCGTTACAGGGGACACGTATATCCCATATCATCTACAGAAGGGGGCACAAAAACCCTCAGCAGGCCATCCCAACGGGATGACGTTGTTCGCCTATTCGTGGCATGGTGAAAAGATCTGGCAATGGAAACTTGAAAATATGCCACAAGGCTTACGCATTGACGCGAAGGATCGTTATGCCGTACTATCGGTTTCCAAACGAGCACAGGACCCGAATGAGAGTCTGCATGGGGTGTCAGTGTTCGATCTAACAAGGGAGGGTAACGGTTTGGCGAAGTACCTGTACACCTACCGCACAGAGGGGCAGCTTCCCTACGACATGCTCGCGGTAAGTCCAGACGGTGCTCTGATTGTTGTCGTTGAGGTCCCGATCACGATGTCAGACGAAACCGTCCGTGGAAAGAATCGGGTGCATGTGCTGTATTGATTTGTGCCGAATACGATCTAACAAAGGTAGGTGCGGTTTGTAACCGCACCGGATCAACATTATAGTAAAACACGAATATAAGTGAACAGTTGCTCAGTTTCCAACGTTCCCGCCGCTGGCGAGGTTTCCTAACCTCGCCTACTGTCAATGTCCAAGTAATTATGGGCTTTACTATAAACTGCGGGACTTGCCCTTATGCTGTTCCCAATGCTATAAAATGCTTACAATTTTTCGTGTTTTATTCAACCTGATCTACGCATTTTGAGATCCAACAGGGTTGGAAATCACATATATTTTCGCTTGAACCGGAAAAAATGAAAGGGGAACAACAATTATGTTATTCCCCCGATCGCAACTTCAAAACAGTGTACAAAAATCCCGAAAACGACTATGCCCCTTGACCTTGAGATACTGCATTCTGAGCAACAGCGTTCTGCGTTGATACAATCACACCCTGTAACGCCTGAAAATAACTCATTTCAGCCATTTTGATTGCCTGCGTATCTCCGCTTGCGCGTGCCCGTCTGAGTGCCTCCCAACTCAACGCCAGCATCCGGTTCGTTTGCTCTAAAATTCTCCAATCCGCGTTTGAAATCATGGTATCCTCCCGAAAATGGCCTTACGCGATTGGCGGTTTGTTGTTCCGCTCAAACAGCG
>JAAXHD010000140.1 GCA_012271015.1 Candidatus Poribacteria bacterium
TCACGGCACAGCGGGTGATTTAGCACAGATGATCCAGAGCACACCGTGGTCCTTGCCTCACTATTTTTTTGGGGAAGCCGTCTGCTTTGATGGCTACGACCTCGTCTTGACAAATGAGGCGAGAGACATCTACTATCTCCCTCAATTTTGGTATGAGAAGGAGTGGACATTGCCACCCAAAGACACCCACTCGGCTATTGACCTATTACCTAAGACAACAGCAAACGGCGTAGTAGTTCAGACAGAAAGCTACCGAGCGGAGGGTGTTGATATTGGTGGAAGCCATGTCACTTTCACGCCGGAAACTGCTGGCAAAGCGACATCCTTGACTGTCCCAATTGAGGTGCCTTACACGGATGTTTATGAAATTCGTGCCATTTTAATGCGTGGACAGGCGTATGCGCATGTCCAATTGTCTGTAGACGACACGGCGGTCGGTGTCCCCTACGACTGTTATTCTTCTGAACCGATAGCTGGGACGTTGGTTTCGTTTGGTACCGCTCCTTTAAATGCCGGTGAAAATCAAATTGTGTTCAGTATTGTTGGAAAGGCATCTGAAGCCACAGGCTATAAAATTGGTGTCGATTCCTATCAGGTATTGAACGCCTCTCCATTTGTGAAACGCTACACGGTTTTAGGTCCGTTTCCCAAAGCGGATGTTGCTATAGTTGATGAATTGTTGCAATCTGGTGGTCAGTTGGACTTGGAGAAAACTTACACAGGCGTTGATGGCAAACCCGTCCGCTGGCAAGAACTGACTACCAGAGAGGACGGTTATCTCGATTTACGCAGAGACTTCAGCCCTACCCCAAGGACTGTCGGATACACGTTGGTATACGTCCACGCGTTGAAAGCAACTGATTCTATGATGTTGATTGGAAGCGATGACGAAATCGCTGTTTGGTTAAACGGAACTGAAATTCATCGGAAAAGTATTGACGCTGGCGCATGGGCAGATGCAGATGCGATTCCGTGTCAATTGAAAGCAGGATGGAATACGGTTCTGTGCCAGAAAGTCGATCTCGGCTGGTCGTGGGGGCTTTATTTGCGATTCACGGACGCAGAAGGAGTTCTCAAATATGCCAACCAACCAATGGACTAACCGCTAATCCAGCACGTAGGTTGGGTTGAACGGGGACCTTCTAAAAATTACATGGAGAAAATGGCTTTTATATCCACTCAGAAATTTAAAGGTGCCAAAACACGAGTGAAACCCAACACCTTCTCGCACCGACAGCGTTTAGATTGTTGGATTTCGCTATAGTCCATCTACATCAATGAGACATTGGAAAGCAGAAATCTCCGTATAACCGAAATGTATCGCTGCCTCTTACCGCTCAACCCAACCTACATTTATTCTCGAACCTCACGTGATTTGCACGCAACTCACGGTTCTTTAGATTTGTCAGCCTGTCCCATCTATACAAAACCAAACCACCCCACCTGTACCCATTTCCATTAATTCAACGTTAAACGTTGCAGATAAATATATCACTAACTTCAAAAATAGCAATGGGGTGTATCCGATGCAGTTCAGTTTTCTTCAAGGGAGTAGGCAGTGCCTGCTACGCGTCGTACAAAAAATCGGTATTGTCGGAATGATGTTGGCAGCTGTATCCGTTTCTGCGAGTACTTCCAGCATAAGCCAACGCGATATTTTTGTGGGTGCGAGTGCCCGCGCCGTCGGTATGGGCAGTGCGTTCACCGCAGGTCCCTCCGCAACCAACGGTTTTCTATGGAACCCGTCTTCATTAGGATTTATGGATGGTGTGGAAGTTAATATGGGTGGGATGCCGTTTCCGGGGAACTTCTCAAGCCGCGATCAAGCGTTTTCAGTCGCCGCGAATCCACAGACGTTCGGTGTGACGAACAGAAATTTAGGGAATGTCTCCTTCGCAACATGGCTTGATGGGTGGAAAAATAACACGACGGAGTCCACACAGATTGTCCTTCTCGGATACGGACTTGCGCTCGGACAGCGTGCCTCGGCAGGTGCGAACCTACGCTACTATCAAAACAACACACCCATCAGAACCAATTTTCTATGGAGTGTGGACTTAGGAATGCAGTTCGCCTATCCATTGCAAAAATGGGGGGATTCGCTAACTGTGGGAATGAACCTTTCTGAATTGAGTAGCGGCATTCGTGAGAACGGCGTACTTCTTGAGAGTGCACCCTTAGCCGCACGCTTCGGGACAACTTATGAAGTCGGTGGAAATACACTTTTCTCGACAGATCTCGCCGTCCGGGGTGCGAATGACGTAAACTGGGGTGAACGTCTCCGATTGCACTTCGGGGCGGAACATTGGTTCATTGATGGACACATCGGACTGCGCTTCGGTTATACCGCTTTGACCGCTTCTGAAAGGTTCTGGAGTGGTGAGTTGGCGCGGGGACTGAGTTTCCGAAATTCCTCCGGACAACTCGATTATGCCTATGTGAGCGGTAGTGAATTGGAGCAAGGTGTGCATTGGATCTCGGCGACGTTACGTTGGGGTGGAGACGACACGGCACCCGTATCGGTAGCAACTCACACCGAGCCATCTGATGTTGATGAATTTGGACCGATTTTAATGCCAGAGACACTCGAAATAGATCCTGAAACACTTGATGGAACATTGGAGCTCTCCGAACCCGCAATTTCGCCGAATGGTGATGGTGTTTCGGATAGCACCATATTTCGTTTGAGCCTCGGAGAGGATGGCACTGCCCCGCTACGGTGGCAGTTAGACATTCAGGATGAATACACCGAAAGCGTGTGGCAAAAATCTGGGACAGGTGTGCCAGCGAAAGATGTCGTCTGGGATGGCTTCGCAGATACCGGCAGCTTAGTGCCTGATGGAAATTACGAGGTTCAACTCCACGTGATTGACACGCAAGACACGCCACACTTCGTAGATACCGGGACAGTGACCGTAGACCTCATTCCAACGACATTGGAGCTTTTCGCGAAAACACCGACAACTGTCGGCGTGAAAGCGTGGGATGTCAACCCGCTTACCCATTGGAAATTTGAACTTTTCGATACGGGAAACGCTCTTGTAGAACAAGCGGAGGGGGATGGTCCGCCTCCCACCGAATTCGTTTTGAATAAGGTGCAAGCGAATCCGAACGCTGTTTATACTGGCAAGTTACACGTTCAGGACATTGCTGGCAATCGGAGCACGGAACAGGTGCAGTTACAGTTTGGAGAGGACAATCAGCCAAGACGCGCATCGGTATCCAGCAAGATGACACTCATGGTAGGTTCATTCGTAGAACGTCTCTATGCTGAAGCCATGGAGGAGAGATTACGGTTGCAGAACCCGAATGAGAAGGTCGCTCTCCGTATCGCTACTGTTGATGGAAGAGTTGTGCACCGTGTAACAATCGGTGAATTCAGCACGCGGGCAGAATCAGTAGCGTTGAAGCAGCGCATTCAAGAGACCCTCGGCATCGAACCCGTCCTGATTTCGCTTCAATGACACCTTTTCCCCAACAACGGTAGGTCGGTTTCCCAACCACCGGGACCTTTCTAAACTGCCTCTCTTCTTTAGTCCCGTAGGGTTTATTTGCTTGGGTATTTCTTTAATATGTTTATAGAAAACCGTTACCTTCTTCTCTTTAGCAATGTAAGGGCGGTATGTTATGGCACCTCTAATTATGATACTTCGGTTGATCCTGGTTTCAATTCCTTTAGTATTGCTTCTACGTATTCGTCAGGAATTTGATCTAATTTTGTAAATTTGAACATGTTTTCACCAAGAACTTTAGCACCTTGGGTGTCAAACCCAGAGTATTCAGGAGATTTACCACCGACAGTCCACATCTGACCAGAAGAGCCTATGTATAATTCACCAATTTTTTTCATAAGGGGATTGTTAGAACTTATCAACCCTTTATCGCGAATTTCAATGCAATCTGTGAGAATTGAGGATAGATGTTGTGTAATATTTGGATTACCGAAATTATCTAAATCAATTTGATCTGCATTTATAAATAATTTTACTATGCAGAGTTGGCGATAAGTGAGTTCCTCAAGATATTTTAAAAGACGGCGATATGTATCTATGTCAAGATCCGAATCGAAATGTACATTTTCAGTTAAATTCGCCATAAATTTCATTTTAGGTTCTTCTGTTGTATCCATCACTTTTTTCAAGGTAGATTCCACGACTTCATCTATCTTGGACCGATCTGTTGGGGTTTCCTCGAAAAAGCCATCCTCACGGTATTTTTCACCTTCTGCCAATCTTTGAGCAATACCTTCCGCTGCTTGTATTCCCCATTGAAGTAGTCTTACTGATTGTCTTTTATTCATGAGTGGTGTAATAAATCTTTCTAAACCCCACTGAGTAATTACTGGAGCAACTGCCGCGGATATCCCAGTAAGGTCACCAATAGCAGCTGCCACAAGAGTACCGGATATTTGATGAATAATTTGGCTTGTGGGCAATTTTTTCGCATCTTCTTGTTTAAGGAGATTCATTTTGATGCCTACCTTTACTATCGACTTGCACCTGCTGGAGCATGAGAATTTGGCGTATGTGTTTGCTATAAAAATTCATTCAATGAAATTTTGCCTCGAATTTACTTGTGGTGGATAGTAGAAAATTAAACAGATTTCTACTATTTCTTACTTGGGTTTCTGCGAACATCGCGGCCCTACTCATCAAGATACCATCTTGGAAACGGAATGCCCTTCAGTTTCATCTTCGCCAGTTCAGCCTCAAGGTTGCACTTAGACTTCTTTCCTCCGTGGATGCTCGGTTCAGCACAGAGCATCTCACGCAAGGTCTGCATCGCTGTGAGAACACCGATATCCTTGATGCCAAGCACCTTCGTCAGCAAATATGTGTCCAACTCCTGCCGGACAGGATCGTGAACGCATTCATTAAAGGGCAGCATGCGTTTGTACTTCAACCGGTCAAAGACCAATTCAGTGTTGGTTAACGCTGTTTCAGAAAGTGCACGGACATCCAGCGTCGGTGTTGTTGCTAATGTATTGAGTGTGAGAATACCGCGGCCCGACTGTTGCTTCCCACTATGTATCCAGTGACACATCAATCCCAATGTTGAGTTGCACCAGAGAGCAAAAGCAATCTCGTGCTGTGGATCCTCAAATGCCACATTGGGTAACCTGTTAACCCCGACCGAAGGCTTCTCTGTTAAGAGAACCAGGGTTGAGTTAGCATTGAATCGTAAGTAGAGATTGTAGTGAGCCCTGCTGTTCTTTGTAAGGATTTTTGAAAGAAGAACCTTTGTATTTCTGCGCGGAATTCCCTTTGAATCAGGGTTAACAAGCATCGATCGCTGAGTTTCACTGTTTAAATTCCACAAGCAAAGATACCCATCGCCGTTGGCATCCCCTTTAACCATGTCAAATGGACCATCCTTTCCATATACACTTTCTGGGTGCCATCCAACCTGTGCTATGTCCTCTACACGACACATAGGAACATTAACGTTAGTTATTTGCATGGGTAGATGTAGAATCCCTTTTTGCATACTGTAGGCAGACTGAATCAATGCCATCGATTGTATACGCGAAACTCCCCAACCTTCACCAGGCAAGAGCGGGCAGTTTAACATTTGTCCAACGATGTCATTACCAATTCTGATTATATCTCCACCGTTGGGAGCATCTTCTAACCGTCGCGAGCTGCTGTTTCGGTTAATATAATTTGCGATTTCCACCGCTTCTAAGACGCTCTCTGGTCGTCGGTTCAGACACACGAATTTCCCACGTCCTGTGTCGGTATCTATCCCTTTCTTTGCTACCACAATGCATTCCGCCATGTTAGTATCCGCGGAGAATGCTGCATTTTCTGTCTTTGCTTCAGCAATAGTAATTATCGCGACTTTGTGGTATTCTGATGCTAGCATGTCACGCATTTTTTTCATGGTAGAGGAGGTTAGAATGGTCGCTGGCATGATAAAACCCATAGTCCCATCTTGTTTAAGTTTACGATCGGCAAGGTCAACAAAGTAAGAAGCAAGGCCGCTCAATCCATGTGCTACACGGGAGTCTTTATTTCGGAGTGCAGCCTGCATCGCCTTCTTATCTTCTTCGGGCCGTTCGCTACCTTGGAATGTGGTTTTTGGTATACTACTCCCTTGATCTGTTCCTGGCTTCGTAAACGGAGGATTCTGAACGACGATGTCAAATTCGCCATGTTTGAACACATGCTGAGTTTCTACCGCCACATTCTCTGTCCCGCCAAGTTGTTGTGCTTGGGTATCCATTCCTTTGAAAACAGGGGTGTTGTCGAGCCAATCAAGTGCACCTATAGCATAAGTTCCATTATCTTGCTTCCCATAAGGGGCTGTGATAATTCTGGTTCGACGAATCTTTAACTCTGCGTAGGTACTTGCAAGCGATGCCATTGTCAAGTGTGTTGCATTTGGCATAATGTCGCTTCCGCCAATTTTGTTCTCTATCATGTTCTTATGGATATCCCTCCCGTTTCCGCCTTGCTGTTCGTATAGGGATAAAATGCGTTGGTATACACCGTTGAGAAGCGCACCAGTTCCACAAGCAAAATCCGCCACTTTCGGAAGTTTACCTTTAGGCAGTTCAGGCATCACAAGGGTTGATAACAGTATCGCGCTCTCTGGCAAGGTGTAGTTCGCCTTAACGTATTTCCTATCGGTGATGAGTTTTTGGAAAACCATGCCCGAAAGTTCATGGATCTGTGCTATTCCAGTATCAACGAGGTCTCTGGCTGCTTCACAGAGGAGGGTTAAGATAGATTTGATTAACCTGTCATCAGTAGCAAGTGCGTCAACGATATCCCGGGCATTCTCAAAGATAGGACGGTAATTGACCTTGAGGATGGTGTTCCAATCAGCGATAACATCGGCATAGTCAATCGTAGGCAGGAGTTGACGGAGTGAGCGAACAGATGTCATTTCTGCTTTGCCCGCGAGTGAACTCTGAAAAACGAAGGCATCAGTAATAATTAGTGCCGCCATGCGGAGAGTTTGTATGTTAAATTTTTCTTCCTCGTCATTTTCATCTTTAGAGAAGACCTCTTGGTGTAGGATTGACTCAATTTTCGTGCCGATGGCGCGGTGTTCAGTGATAGCGTTTTCAAGTAGAGAGGCTGCTCTGTTGATACTAAGTTCCATGTCCTCCGCTGCTTGTTCCAACTGTGAATTGGGTATTGCACCGACATGTAACGCATTGGCAATATCTCCCACCGTGCCAGTTGCCCATCCGTTTTCTGGGAAGTGTTCGGCGGTATCCCGCAGAGTACTGACGAGTTTATACTGCAGGTCGTCCGCCTCATGGAGTTGTGGAGTGATCTCCCGTCCTGACATCGTCTTAAAACGGTCGGGATATAGAATTGCCATAACGTTGTTGAGGGTTTCGCTTGCGGTATAGTATTCTGCTTCCAACTCGTGAACAAGTCTTGTTTCTGCTTGTTTAATAAGGTTTTTGGCGTTGGTAGTGGTAGCGAATTTGGCTTCGATACCGATGGGTTCTCTGCCTCGTTCGATCACAATGGCATCAAGTTCGTTGTTACCTTTGATGAAGGCATGGACAGCCGTTTCTACTTCCCATCCATGGCGCATGTTCCGTAGGATATTAACCAAGTGATTTGTAATCGTCGTTTCGTGTTGATTCGGCATAATGTTTCCTTAGGATTGCTTTCGAGGGGTGTGGATCCGATGCGGTTAAGAACAAGAACCTACCGGGTTGGAATTTACCAAACTTCCCTACCCACTGGTGGTCCGGTGTCTGTCTCTTCCAAAAGGGCAGGTTTTCGGGCTTAGACTTTGGGTTATGGGACTTTGGCTAAAAGTTCTTCTATTGTATAATTCGGACGCGGTATAGGTCTGCGTCTTTCTTTGCTACGAGGTGTTATCCCGGTCTTTTTACTGCGCAATTTGGATTCTGGAACTTCGGCAGAAAGTTTCTCTGGTGCAAAGTCTGTTTTTTCATAAGGTAGCCCCGCTTCGGGAAAGAGATTTAAATAGGACTTACGCATTCCCTCTTAAAGTCCCCCTGATAAGGGGGATTTAGGGGGTTTAAAAGACGAAAATTACCGCTTTTTGCGTCCGTCCTGTTAAAATAAGATAGATAGAACATCGAAGGAATTATAACGCAGATAAAACAGTTATTCAAACGAAATGGAATAAAATTCCGCAGCGTTTTCATAAAAGAGTCTGTTTTTCTCCGTATCCGACGCATCCTCAATAGCCCATGAAAGTGCCGCGACCCATTCCTGATATGTCGCCGCTAAGGTACACACGGGCCAATCGCTCCCAAACATCAGCCGTTCATAACCGAAAGCCTCCACCAAATGTAGGATATACGGCTTCAGTTCCTCACGTGTCCAGTTCTCACTCGCAGTCGTCACAATCCCAGATACCTTGCAGTGGACGTTCTCAAAGGCGGCGAGTGCGTTGATGTGCGTTGCCCACGACTCGAATTGTCCGCCTTTTATGTCGGGACCGCCGCAGTGGTTAAGAGCGTGCCGGATGTCCGGTGTCGCCTTGACGAGTTCGATTGCCGCCGGCAGCTGCGCATGATT
>JAAXHD010000402.1 GCA_012271015.1 Candidatus Poribacteria bacterium
TTATTGACTTCGAGCCATCATCAAATGAGCGAGCTAGGTTGGTTTAACTAGCCTATCCTTCAAGAATTTCAAGCGGCTTGGCTAGAAACATGCCAAAGTATACCAAAAAGGCTATCGCGCGCCAAGCCAATGCTGGAGAAAGAGACGGGGTTATCCCAAGTCTAAGCAACAATAGCCCCATTCTATCATTGCAAGTCTCCTGTAGGTTTGGAACTGGACAGGACGGCGTTATCTTTGCCGTCGTCCGAGTTGCTTGCCAAGTTTGTGTCGATGTCATTCAGCGAATGTTGAGGAATTAGGTCGAGATATTGAGAGATGACGCGCTTGGAAAGATTGGTAATCTGAGAGATTTTGTCAATATCATCGGTAGCGGTGCGAACAATCTTAACGGACTCATAATCATGGATGTATCGGTCAACAGCTTCTTTGGAGTGCTTGGTCTTGGCAGCAATGGTCGGAGTCAGATGCCCTTGTAGATAAAGGGTGATAATCTCTTTCTTGTGGGTAATTGCCGCTGATAAATCGTGAATGTTGCCACGAGTGGGCAAGACTTTTCCACTGGTGCTTTGCCACTCATTGACATAGTCACTCACCACCGGATCTCGGACGTTGAGCAACACGGCAAGGTCTAGTTGAGTCAATAATGCACCTTGGTCATAGGCTTGATAACACCATCGCACCAATCGATGAATTCTGAGTTCACGCGAGCTGAAGCCGCTGTAATAGTGTTCAATGTCCTCGGGGGCGAGAAAGCTTAAAACCACAGGTTTCATACGGGTTTTAACGATTGACTTCCCTTTCTGTGGATATTCGTCAATCGGCACAGCCATCCAAACCAGTTGACCATAGCTAAGCATTCGTTCATTAGGGGGTTGTTCCCCAGAGGCGAGTTTATCAAGTGGCAGTGTAATCAGGAAATAGTCCTCGATGGTTTTGACGATGTCATCGACAATGGCTTTGGCAGTTACTTCGCCTTTGTCATACCCATAGGAATTGATAAAGCGATGAATCAGCAACTGTCGCAGTGATTTATCATTGATGCGTCTGATTTTCTTCTCGTTGATTTCGGTTCGAGTCAATGATTTACTCATGAGTTCTCCCCCTTTTTTCATCAACCGGTTCGGGACGAAGTAAAGTCGTCATTCGTTCTGTATGTTTGTATTCATCATACAGGGAGAGGTACTCACGAATCAATCGGTCAGAGAGATGAGTAATGAGCCGTATCTGTTCCTTTGGAAAGCCTTGATGATGGAGCGTTGCTACCTGAGTGAAATTACGCAAGTATCGCAACACGGCGCGTTCGGTATGGTTCGTCTTTCGCTCAATGTCGGTGAATTGATATCCTTTGAAGTACAACTCAAGGATTTGTGTCTTATGAGAAATGCCGG
>JAAXHD010000155.1 GCA_012271015.1 Candidatus Poribacteria bacterium
AACTCAATCTTGATGCAATACTAGTCTCAGAAAAACGGCATAAACCAGAGCTCTATGATTACCATCTTCAAGGTAAAATTTGATTTCTGGAGAATGCGCGGGTTTCTCATAGCCAGCTAGCGGCCTAACCAACAATTCACCCAATAAGCGTGGATCAAATCTCGCACTGATAATAAAGCATCCATCAAACCACGGCTCATCTTTAGATAGATGCTTAAAGATTTTGATTGGACTCTCATAGGGATACGCCCTCACAATCCTATCCACCACGTCTTTAAGACTGCGCGACTTCCCTTCAGGTGTCAAGGTATCTACCAACCCCTGATTATTAGCCCAAACACTGTCATTTGCTTCCATAAAAACAAGTTTGTTAAAGTCTACCTCACTAAGTGTGAAAGTCTTACACGTGGCAACGTTTATCTTATGCCGGATTGTCTCATATTCAGATGGAGACGCGTACAACCGATTCGCGTCCTCCAACAATAACTTTTTCACGCTCGTCTCCTCGCATCATCTATGATTCCTAAGCTGCCGCTAGATTTTTTGTCTTTCCTTGCGATTTTTTGCGTGTTCAAGCCCGTCCTGATAGGGACCGCGAAGCCCAAAAGCATTCACAGTCCTCAGCAGGTCCTGTGGGTTTCCCGTATCATAACGTCTACCTGCGAGGCGATACCCGTACATGCCTTCTCGTTTTATCATCTCCGACATTGCATCCCGTAGTTGAATTTCTCCATGCGTCACAATTTGGTGTCTGTAGTTGTAGTCCAGAATATCAAAGAGGAGGGGGTTGAGGAGATCTATACCGAAGTTGCAGAGGTATTGCTTCTCTGGAATTCCTTCAACGCGGAGGTGTTCCTGCGCGAACTCGCCCGTCGGCTTTTCGGAGATCTGTGCTAAGGTAAAGAGACACGAGGATTCGATAGAAGGACTACCGTGAACGATGCCGTTGAGCGAGAGTTCACTTTCATGGCAGAGATCAAGACTTGTGACAGATTGCCCAACCTGTGAATAGACATCCGCCAATTGCTTCGCGCAAGAGACATCTGACTCGGAAATATAAAGGTGATCCCCGAGCAGAATCATGACCGGTTCATCAGCGGCGAAATCCTTTGCACAATAGATAGCGTGTCCAAATCCTTCCGGTTCTGCCTGAATCGCGAAGTGCAACCGCTCGCCTATTGCCTCCAACCGATCCGCCTGTGCTGCTAATTCCGCCTTTTCTCGAATCGCATCCGCAATGGTACCAGAAAAATAGGTAGCAATCGGCTCGACCTGTTGGGGTTGGGCAACGAGACACACCTCCTCCACACCTGCCGTTAGTGCTTCCTCAATAATCAATTGAATGATCGGCTTTGCGATACCATCCCGATCGATAATTGGAAAGAGTGCTTTCGGCACGGCTTTTGTTGCGGGGAAAAGGCGTGTCCCGTATCCAGCAATAGGAATAACCGCTTTTTGAATGCGGAAAGACATCGGGATTATAAATCCCTCCTAATATTAATTTCTCAATGCCTTGAGGTAGCCCCAAGTGGCTGAGAGTTTACCAGCAGGTTCCACAGGCAATTGATCGCTTTTGGATTCAAAATTCTGCTGAACCTCTTTCTCATCAAGAATCCGATCGTAAATGCGGACGTTATCTATCATACCGGTGAGGTATCTGCCATCGTGTTCACTGCCAATCCGACGTTCCTTCATATTTTCAGGAGTCGCACCAGCATTTCCCTCATCCACTAATTCACCATCAACATAAAGCTTGAGTTCGTTGTCTTTGGTATTGCTGGTGTAAATGATGTGATACCATCTATCGGCTTCAGCATTTAAACGGATTTTGACCCCGTCGTTCTTATGGACCTGGATCTGGTTTCCTTCAAATTTGAAATGGACCTTACCTGCCGCCCACAGCCATGTCGAAACGATCCCTTGAATAGCACCGAACTGCCCCTCAAGTGCATAGCACTCAATAGACACATGGTCAAAATCACCCATATCAGGGATTTTAACGTAGTTGTCGGGTTTCCCTTCAAATTCCAGTGCTTCTCCCGTGCCATCCGTTGCTCCCTCGACAAAGTTGAGTTTACCGACAAGTTCAGCATCGTTTTTGCCAAGGACATCTTTGACGGTTTTGCCGTCCAGATCCGCTTCATTGAGCGTATACATGGCAACAAGCCCATCTATTACGAAATCTTGTGCGTCAGCCGCTGTCACATAGCAGAACAGAGTGAGGAGTGCGGAGAGTACACAGATTATTCTGATATTCTTTAGACGCATTTTTAATTTCTCCTTTTGGTTATAGAAATCAGGTTTCGTGAAAACTTTTATACATTTTACCCCATAGATTTCGGGTTTGTCAAGTCAATTTACCTGTGTATTCGGAGACAGCGGCTCCGTCAATTTACATTCACGCATGAAGTTTTTTGTCTAATATAACCCAAGTTGCCATCTTTGTAGCACAATCTTTTAGATTGTGCATATCCGTGCGCAAACTGAAAGTTTACACTACGAAATTCCACTAAAAAGGGTGTGTAAATATTTTGTCATGA
>JAAXHD010000117.1 GCA_012271015.1 Candidatus Poribacteria bacterium
AGGAGTAGGCTACCCAACGAGCAGAGTAGTCCGATGTATTCCCGGAAGATCCAGTGGAAAGAGGTCGTCGGACCGGCACAGGGACCACTCTCGAGTTCAGAGAAGGCGGCGCAGAGTTGGACGATGCCGGGGACCGTCCACCGCTGATAATCGTGCGGAGAGGCGTGGTAGCCCTGCAGGAACGGGACGGCGATGCAGATAGTGCCACCAGGTTTTAGTACACGATAAATCTCCGAGACAACGAGAGTCGGTGAGCGGACATGCTCAAGGACGGCTTCGGAGATCACCGCATCAAAAGTAGCATCGCTGAACGGCAAAAAGTGTCCATCGGCGACAATATCGACTTCAGGCGTGATCTCGATTTCCAGGTTGATGACGTTTGGGGCGCGGCGGCGAGTGCCGGCACCGAGATCCAAGATTCTCGCGTCGGGACCGAGACGTTGGAGGATTTTTCTGACACATCGATTCCATCTTGGGGCGGGATACGGGCATCCGATGAGGTAAGATAAGAACGGGTTTTGTCTAAGTTTGCGTTTTATGCGTGAAATCAAATCCGGTTTCGAGTCTGTCATAAGATATAATGATACATAACCTTTCCGAAAAATATGAGGGATATTTTCGCGGTGCCCGGGTGTCTGTTTTGCGTCTCGGCGTGAACGTCTGGCATCAATTCATGGGGCATAAATGTCTCCAGCAGGCATCGTCGTTGGCGTTTAACACCTTGCTCTGTCTTGTGCCGTTGTCGGCGGTTGCGCTGTTTTTGCTGAAAACGTTTGGTGTTGTGGAAGATGATAATTCGCCGTTGATCGCGGTGCTTCGTGACAACTTCCTGCCCCGCTACAGTGCTCAAGAAATTGTATCAGAACTCTCAGGATTTGCCAATAGAAATCTCGGTGGGCTGAGTGTGGGCGGGTTTCTGCTATTCTTGCTGGTCTCGACGATGCTGTTCATGTCGGTGGAGCAGCATTTTAACGACATTTGGGGAGCACGGCGGCGGTTACCGGTGGTGCAAGCGTTCCAGAAATACGCCGTTTTCTATACATTGCTCTCCGTGGGACCGCTGCTGATTTGGCTCTTTCTCTCAAACGCTACCAACTGGGTGCTCGGCCATGTATTCCCATGGGTGTTGGTCTACTGCGTATTTTTCCTGATGTACATTGCGATGCCGAATACGTTCGTGAAGTGGAGTGCCGCCCTGCTCGGTACACTCGTGGCTGGGAC
>JAAXHD010000050.1 GCA_012271015.1 Candidatus Poribacteria bacterium
GCTGGTTTATATGGCACGCATGTTGCCGACCAAGCGTTCGCACTCCTGCTCGGCTTGGCGCGCGGGATCCACGAATCCGTTCGGAATCAGGACAAACACCAATGGGGCGGCGCAAGGACAATGCCGATGACCGAGATTGACGGGTTCAAAATCGGTATCGTCGGGATGGGCGGCATCGGGATGCAGATGGCGAAGCGCGCAAAAGGATTCGATATGTACGTTATCGGTGTCGATGCCTATCGCACCGATAAACCGGATAACGTTGATGAATTGGTGTCGATGGATCAACTCTCAAACGTGATGAGTCAAGTGGATGTCGTAATGATTGCGTGTCCGTTGACGGAAGAGACACGCGGGTTAATCAATAAGGATAACCTATCCGTGATGCAACCGACGGCGTTCTTTATCAACATTGCCCGCGGTCCGATCGTCAACGAGCCGGATCTGATTGAGATTCTGGAAGAAGGGAAAATCGCTGCAGCAGGCTTGGACGTTACTGAGATTGAGCCACTCTCTGCAGACAGTCCGTTATGGGATTTTCACAACGTTATCATTTCCCCGCATTCTGCAGGCGGTTCACAGCATCGCGCCCGCCGTATTACCGAATTCTTTTTAGATAACTTGGAGCGGTATCTGAGGGGTGAAGAGCTGAAGAACATTGTGAACAAGCAACTCGGTTTTTAGCAGTTGTCTAATTCGCGCCTTAAAGACTATGAGATAGTGAGTATATTATTCATTGTCTTGCGGACCAAGATGCATTGGATATAATGCGATCGCGTGCTGTAGAGCAAGAGGTTTTGGACTTACTCAATGAACCCATATCCCAGTGAGATTTGGCTATATGAGAAGGTTTGGTACGCAGGGACCTGTAAACCCTGAACAGCACTATGTTGTCGCTCGCACGGAAGAACTCACCGAGTTCATCAAGCGCGTCAAAGAGGGACGTTATATCGTCATCTTCGCACCCCGGCAGACAGGTAAAACGACCTTTTTCCAACGCGCCGTTGAAGTCCTCACAGCTGAAGACCTAACCTGTTTTCCTATTCAACTGAATTTTGAAA
>JAAXHD010000214.1:0-1991 GCA_012271015.1 Candidatus Poribacteria bacterium
AAGCAATGGGAAATGCTTAGTACCCTAATAATTCGATGCCTTCTTTATAGGTCGCTGCGGAGTGTTGTAAAGAGCCGATTTCGTCATCTGTTAATTCGATTTCAATGATCTCTTCTACACCGTTCCCACCGAGTTTGATTGGAACGCCGATATAGAGGTCATCAATACCGTATTGTCCGGTCAGATGTGCAGAGCAGGGCAGCAGCCGTTTTTTGTCGAGAATAATCGCCTCAGCCATCTGTGCCAGCGAGGCACCCGCGGCATAATAGCCACTCGTCTTGAGGAGGTTAACGATTTCAGCACCGCCGTCGCGAGTCCGTTGTGCCATCGCTTCAATACGATCTTCCGGTATCAGCTGCGGGATCGGGATACCGTTGACGGTCGTATAGCGCGGAAGCGGAACCATCGTATCGCCGTGTCCACCGAGTACGAGCGCATGGATATCTTCCATGGAGACACCGAGTTCGAGCGAGATAAAATAGCGAAACCGTGCTGAATCCAGCACACCTGCTTGTCCAACGACGCGATGTGATGGGAACCCTGAGACCTTCCACGCGTGGTAAGTCATGATGTCGAGCGGATTGGTGAGCATCATGATGATGCAGTCTGGCGACTGTTTCACGACGTTTTCTGTGACACTTCCGACGATATTGGCGTTCGTTTGCAACAGATCCTCGCGGGTCATCCCCGGTTTGCGTGGGGAACCTGATGTGATGATGACGAGATCGGAACCTGCGGTTGCTGCGTAGTCCATATCTCCGTCAACTGCGGCATCAAACATCTCTACGGGACCCATTTGTGCCATATCCAATGCCTTCCCTTGCGGGACCCCGTCTATGATGTCTATCATGACGACATCCCCGAGTTGTTTTTGTGCGATCAGGAACGCCGCTGTTGCACCGACATTCCCCGCACCGATAACACTGATTTTTTTTCTTGCCACTTCTGCCTCCATTAGGTGAATTCGATTTTAGCGCGTAGGTTGGGTTGAGCGGAGTGAGTGAACTCGCATGCATCTAACGCAGCAAACTCACGTTTTCAAGAGATTTGAACCCTCTGAAATCGCAGCGAAACCCAACTTTTCATAACACGTGCCTCTGATTCGTTGGGTTTCACTTGAAAGGTCTCACAGGCGAATCTATTAAAAAATCAATCGCTCTGGTGGCATTGATAGTTATTTGTTTTTCCCGTTCAACCCAACCTACAAGAACCAGATCCTTTTATCGAACTCACGTTCTATTATGAAAATGTAGGGATTTTATCCTTTATCGAATATATTAATTATACCCAGAAATTTGAAAATAATCAAGTCTGCAATAGTTTTTAGTCAGGGGCGTTCAATTCTCCCATGATTTCGATTTTCCACTTGAGAATCTCCCCTGTAGGAGCGAGCTCCCGCTCGCGATGCCTTCTCGAAAATGCCCAAAAATCCGACAATTGAATGGCTCTGCGTTTTCAGTGCTCAGTTATCAGTTAATACCGTGCCTCTGTTAGCAACCACAGAAATTTAAAATCTGCTGTGTGGCGCAGTATCACGACTCATAACGGATACTGAAATTCCAGACATGAAACGTCCGAGGTTTAATGCCTCGGGCGTTTTGTGATTAATCGGGAAAATCGCACACACGACTATAGTTGCTATATTCACCTTTTTCAGATTATGCACGTTTTCCGCCGAAAAAAGGGTCTTTAAGAAATGGTTAAGTCCATGTTTAACGCCAAAAATTTCGCCTACTCATAGGAACGATTCTGAACATTCGGTGCTCTTAGCGGATATTTTCCTACCCCAATTCCTTCTTTCTTCCAGCCTTCCCTCGCTTCTGACTGCCTTTTCCACAATTTTTTGCATTTTTCTGAACCTTTTGGCGGTAACGCATCCTCTATGCCCGAATCCAAACCGGTTATCGCTAATGGATGACGATATAGCAACGATTGAAGATTTAGTTCGGAGACTCCAAACGGGGGATGATAAATCTCTCAATGAGTTGATG
>JAAXHD010000214.1:1998-2761 GCA_012271015.1 Candidatus Poribacteria bacterium
AATCCTACAGGATACTTGGCTGGCAGTCTGGGAGAACATCGAAGACTTGCGGGATGTGAGCAGTTTCAGCGGATGGTTACGGAAAATCGCCTACAACCAATGTAGGCGGTATTACAACACTGCATACCATTCGCAAGGCGAACGTCCCTACGAGGACGAGACATTAGCGTGGCATGTCAATAGGAGTGCTGAGATTCTCCTTCGTGAAGAAGAATTGAAATCAAATGCTGTTGAAGCGGTGTATCATCTGCCGAGCAACCCTGAATATATACGCGAAGTTGCTGTCCTATTTTATCTCGACAACATGCCCTAAAGGAGATTGCAGAAGAACTTGAGTTGCCACTCGGCACGATCAAGCGCAAACTTCATGAGGCAAGAGAATTTCTCCGTAAGGAATTCGGCATGGAGTCTAAGTGAAAATAGCGATGGCTTGGTTGAGTTGTGTTTTGGATTTAGAACATACTGTCGTCTTTAGCACGGTGAAATCCCGCGTTCAAAAATTGCGTGAGTTGATGCAAGCGTATCTACAGAAGGCTACACCAGGCCCAAACTAGAACGGTTGATAGATGCAATTCCTGTACAGGATGAATATAGACTGAAATCTATTTACAGATTTGTAACTGGCAGCCTCCAATATTTTTAGGGGGCACCGAAGGTGCTGATTACCATCCATCAACGCGACCTTGCCATAGAACAGGTATGACAGTACTAACCTAATTGTATCAAAAACGCTTCGTTTTGCGAGGCTTTTAGGGTAGCACCT
>JAAXHD010000345.1 GCA_012271015.1 Candidatus Poribacteria bacterium
CGTTTATCGCTAGGAATGAACGCGTTTATCATTAGGAACGAACGCGTTCAGGGTTTCATCTAGGAAAAAATGTCAGGGGGGGAAGATGCTGCGCGTGCGAACCGCGCGGAAAAATTAGCTAATTAATATTCATGACCTCATTAAAATTCATTGGCCACGTGTCTTGGCGATGGATGCGTTTGTAGTGCGAAGGCCACGCGTACGCCACAGGCGAGATCACGAAGACTCTGATTCGCCCGCTCACCAATCGTCGTCTGAATCTATTGAAACGCCTGCCGCCAAACGATCATCCTATGACAACTCAGGATCATCTCGCGACAACACCTCGAGTACTCGCGATCGTATGAAGCGATACAAGCAGCAGCTGAAGTACAATCCAGAATGGGCAGTCAAGTGGCAGTGGATGCAATACGATGAGCAGAAAGGTGGCATGATCTGCACTTGCTGCAAGAAGTTTGGCAGGCCTCCAGTTGCTTCTCGAGGAGCATGGGTATCTAGACCAATTAACAACTGGGTCAAGGCAACCAAGCTACTTGATAAACACTCCAAGTCGGAGTGGCACTTGGCATCTGTGGAGGCACAGGTTCTAGCAGACTCAGCAAAGCAAAGTGGCAATGTTGTGGAGAGAATGGATGCTGCTTCAGAAATAGACAGAAAGAAGAATCGTGAATTGATCAAAAAGCTAGCTAGATCACTCTACTTTCTCGTAAAACATCGTATGCCACACACCACAACATTTGAGGATCTAATCCATCTCCAAGTTGAAAATGGAAATCAGCAGCTAGAAGTTCACTTACAATCTGCTCCTCTGAATGCCACCTACCTCTCCAAGATATCCACTGCAGAGCTTCTCAGTTGCATTAGCTCATGCATTGAAGAATCACTGCTTGCTCGGCTGAATTCTAGTCAGTTCATATCAATTATGGCTGATGAAAGTAGTGATGTATCTTCCAAAGAAGAGTTGTCCATTTGTGGTAGATGGCTTGAGAATGGAACGCCAGTTGAACACTTTTTGGGGATTCTTCATGCTCGTGAGGTGAATGCAGAGGCGCTTACTGATTATCTTCTTCAGTTTCTTTCTGATAAGGGCATTTCTGTCAAAAGGGTGCGTGGGCTTGGATTTGACGGGACAAATACTATGTCAGGGAAGAAGAATGGAGTCCAGATACGGATGAGATGCCATGCTCCAAGTGCTCTGTATATCCACTGCAGATGTCACCAACTGCAATTGGCAGTTGTTCATGCTGCCGATGAACATAAGGAGGTCAAGAGAGTTTTAGGGTCGCTTCTAACTATTTGGAAAACATTCTACTACTCACCAAAGAAGGCAGAAAAGCTAGTTGAGATACAAGCAGTGTTGGAAGCACCAGAGCTAAAGATTCACAAGCCAAGCGACACAAGATGGCTGGCAAGAGAGAGATGCGTTCGTGCTGTTCGTAGGTCACTACCTGCTTTGATTCGCACCTTCGATGAGATTTACGAGGAGAATGGAGATGCCGAGGCATATGGTCTGGCCAAGCTACTTCGTAAGTACAAGTTTGTGGCATGCCTGTACATGCTCTGTGATGTACTTCACACCTTGGCCAAGTTGCAAGGCTCTCTTCAAGCTAAGCAACTCAACCTAGCAACCGTGCCAGTAATGGTAGAGAACACTATTTCTCGTCTGAAAGAGTTGAAGGAAGACCCCAAGACAAGTACTTGGTTTAAAGACCACACTGATGTCTTTAAGGAGCTGATGGGTGATGAAGAGATTTCAGAAGATGAAGGCAGATTCAACACCACTGTTTATCGCCCCTATATCCAGGGCATCATTGACCACATCTCCAGTAGGCTCGACTCTAAGGGTGTCTTCTCAGCTTTCTCTTTGTTTGACCCTCGCCATTTACCTACCTCTGAAGACAGTCTGGCAGAGTATGGTGAGGATAAACTCGATGACTTGATCACTTTTTATGGCAATGAGCAGAAGGTGGTGTTTGAAGGCAAAGCTTGGGTCTCTACTCCAGATATTGACAAGAAGGAGACTGAGAGTGAGTGGAAAATGTTTCGGCGTGTGCTGTTTTCTCAGTACAAGTCGTCTACTGATGATCTGCAGGTGGTAACTAGTCGCCTACTGACTGACAGTACACTGAATGCTGCTTTTCCAAACCTCGCTACTCTGGCATCTCTACAACTTGTTCTACCAGTCACAACAGCAACAGTGGAGCGTAGTTTTAGTGACATGAAACTTGTAAAGACACGATTGAGGAGTCGGCTAGGAGAGAACACTCTAGATCAAGCTATGCGTGTGTGCATTGAGGGCCCACCCACACTTAGTGAAGATGAACTGGACAATATTGTGACACTTTGGAAAGACATGAAGCCTAGGAGATTGTCAGTGTAGTATCTACTAATACAAAAGATTGATTGATCTTACTTATTTTCACATTTTTGTTGAATATGATTATAATCATATAAAATTTCAGGGGGGGAAGCTGAGCAGTTAGGGGGGGAAGCTTCCCCCCTGCCCCCCCCTATAGATGAAACCCTGATCTTTTGGTATTCTCATGCGTAATGATATCAGTGCGTGTTCCTTGT
>JAAXHD010000073.1 GCA_012271015.1 Candidatus Poribacteria bacterium
GAGATATGTCATGATACTTTTTAAATTTGCCTTTATTACGGACACGCATCTGTACCTAAACGCGCCAAGAAATTTCGCAAGCGGACTCCAACAACAAAAAAAGAGTCTACAACTTTACGAAAAGTTGGTCGAACAACTGAACGCGTTCGAACCTGCCTTTGTAATTCATGGTGGGGATATTGTGTGTGGTGGTCAAAGTTTCGGCATGTCCGCAGCAGAATACGAAACCACACTTGATGGCGCACAACAACTCGGGCAACGCATAAATGCCCCCTGTTATTACATCCCCGGCAACCATGATCTGCATCCGGAAACCGGTTCCAAAGATGATTATTTGGCACGTTTCAGCACCAACGGCATGGGGTCCATCAGTTTTGTGCACGAAAATATCCGGTTCATCCTCCTCGATTCGCAGGAGGTTCCCGAAGACCTTACACACGGATACATCAGCACTAATCAACTGGCATGGGCAGAGCGCGAGCTAAAAAGAGCGCGTGATTATGACCAAGAGGTCTTCATTTTTTCACATCAACTTCCGTTTCCGAACGTTGAGTTCCAAGGCGTTGGTTCAAGAGTTGCCAACTCCGCAGAGGTGCTCGAAATTACCGCGCCCTTTGAGAGACAAATTTTGGCATTTTTTTGCGGACATTTGCATCTCAATCGTGTCTTCAGAGAACAAGGTATGCTGTGTGTCATCTCCTCTGGCATTATCTGTTATCCGATGATGTGGCGACAAGTTCTGGTATACCCCGATAGGGTTGACGTGAAGTCCGTGGCGGTTGATTTACCGGATGTCCTCGCTGAATCAGAAGCAGTCAATCCAGATAACAATCTTTATCTATTGGGCAGAGATCGGGATCTAAACTTCAATATCCCGAGGAATTTGGAATCTTCCTCCGACGAGGCATGAATCGCATCCCGTTCAACGAACAATTTCTTAACGATTAAATCTGGGCAGCGCGCCACGAGAACAAGAAGATATGACCTCTTTACTGACCACTGAAAGGATTTTTCGAAAAAATCCGTCCTGACTGCTGATTGCTAAAAAAAAATGATTGAAGTTCAAAATATCACCAAAAACTACGGTCCCTTTCAAGCACTCAAGGACATCTCTTTCCAAGTAGACAAGGGACAAATCGTCGGTTTCCTCGGTCCTAACGGAGCAGGAAAAACAACGACAATGCGAATCCTCACCTGCTTTATGCCGGCGAGTAGCGGACGCGTTACCGTCGCTGGATATGACGTTTTCAAAGAGTCGCGAGAGGTTCGGAAACGTATCGGTTACCTCCCTGAAAACGTTCCCCTTTATCCGGAAATGACGGTGACGAAGTATCTGATGTACATGGCAAAGATCCGTAGTGTACCGCGTAGCAATATCAAAGGGCACCTGGATAACACCATTGAGGCATGCGGTCTCACCGAACGCAGACACCAGATCATCGGACAACTATCGCGCGGTTTCCGACAACGTGTCGGCTTAGCACAAGCACTCATTCACGAGCCAGATGTTTTAATTCTCGATGAACCCACCTCCGGATTAGATCCACGGCAGATTGTCGAAATTCGAGAATTAATCAAAGCACTCGGCAAGGAACGGACTATTCTGTTCAGCACCCACATCTTACCTGAAGCCAGTCTCACATGCGAAAGGTTGATTATCATCAGTCGGGGTAAAATTACAGGTGATGTTCTGTTGAAAGAGGGACGCGCTGTATCCAAACAGAGCAATGAATTTACCAGTAACACAGAGGATTTGCAAACCGCCTCCTCAATTCTCGCACTTGAGGTAGCAGGTGCATCAGTAGACGATATATCAGCCGCACTCCACGACATACCAAACGTGGTACGAGTTGAGCAGATCGATACCGACACGGATGACACGGCGAGGTTTCACCTTCACTATACACTGGCGACCGACATGCGTTCGGAAGTGGCAGCAACCATCGTCAAACGTGGGTGGCAACTGCTTGAAATGCACACGACTGAAATGTCACTTGAGGAACTGTTCCTGTCCTTGACGGTATAGCGCGTTTTCCATTACAAAATCACTTTATTAATAGGAAATAACGAGGAAATTGTGAAATGAATAACTTTTGTAAAAAGATTTTACATCAGCGATAACTATCCCTTTTTTGATGAGTATATGCTGCCTTGCAATCGGAGCAAAAATAGGTGTGAGTTGGACAAAGTCCAAGGTGACTCCAGTAGTCATTGTTGAACCCGACATTGGAGGTTTTAAACCAATAGGAAGCAGTCCCATCGGGAACAGATGGTCTAAGGCACAAGTTAAACCAGTTCTTTTATTGAAGGATGGGATGGAGAGACTATCGTAAAACTGACAAATGGACAGATATGGCAACAGACTGAGTATCACTATCACTATCATTACGCCTACATGCCGGAAGTATTGATTTTCAAATCAAGTCGCGTATACAAGATGAAGGTGGAAGGAATTCAGAAAGCAGTCCGTGTCAAAAGGCTGAAATAATGCCCTGTCTGATTGGAACATCACATTTTGAAAAAATCCTGACGAAGATCAACTGCAACGTTCCAAAACTACATCACTGTGGAAACTTATCGATAATTGCCTATCCAGTGGTTTGGAAACACCAATCATGCGTCTAACAGTTGCCTGGATTATATGCAATGTCGCTCTACTTCTCTCTGGGTGCAGTGAGGAAAGCATTGAGGAGATACAACCCGAATCTGAGCCAGAACATCTCACAGAGACGCTCAATTTCTTTACGGAGAACGAATGGGCAGTGATTAAAAGTTTATCACCGCTACCCGACAAACCACCGCCAAGCCCCACAAATCGCGTCGCTGATAATCCAGACGCAGCGCAGTTAGGGCAGATGTTTTTCTTCGACGCACGATTCTCAAAGGAAGGCACAATTTCTTGTGCAACATGCCATTCACCCTTTCACGGATTCGCCGATGTTGAAGCCACTTCATTGGGCAATGGGCGCGGCACAAGAAACACCCCAACCGTACTCAATGCCGCCTATAACAAATGGCAATTTTGGGATGGGCGCGCCGAAACCCTCTGGGCACAAGCACTATTCGCACTTGAAGGTGAGGAAGAACAAGCCGGTACACGGCTCCAGTACGCACATCTCATTAAACGGCATTATGAAGCAGAATATGAAGCCATCTTCGGCACTCTTCCTGAACTCGAAGATGCCACACGTTTCCCGCCTAATGGTAAACCCGGTGATGCGGCGTTCGATAACATGTCTAAAGCGGATCAGGTTGCCGTGAACATGGTCTTTGTGAACATCGGTAAGGCAATTGAAGCCTACGAACGCCTTTTGATTCGTCGGAACGCACCGTTTGATCGGTACGTGGCAGGCGATGAAGAGGCGATCACGCTTGAAGCGAAGCGCGGTTTAAAGATATTCATTGGAAAAGGTATTTGCGTCCTCTGCCACGGGACACCATATTTCAGAGACGACGACTTCCATAATCTCGGAATACCACAGGGACCGTTGCCAGAAGATACCGGACGTTTCCAAGGCATCTCGAAACTCTTAGCCGATCCGTTTAACAGTGCAGGCACCTACAGCGATTCAAGGGCGGATGCCACACACATGCTGAATCTCCTGGCACCGAGACTAGAGCACCAAGGCGAATTCAAAACGCCAACCCTCCGTAATGTCGCATTGACACCGCCCTATTTCCACACCGGCGAATTTCCAACCCTTGCCTCCGTAATCGAATTCAATGACACAGGTGGCACAACTAACGAATTTGTAGGCAGAAGCACAGTACCAGTGGAACCCCTCCATCTCAGTGAACAGGAAAAAAGAGATCTTGTCGAGTTTTTAGAGACATTGACAGGGAAACCTCCACCTTCACATCTGCTAATAAAGCCTAAACTTCCTTAATTATTTGCCACATCAACTGGTAACTTCAACTGCTCGCGCACGGCTCGCCGAACCTCATCACAGATGCCCACCGCAGACCCAGCATCGTCTGCTGTAGCGGAGGCACCGGGATAGTGAGTTGCCACCGCATGTTTAGAAAGCGATGAAAAGTCAGATTCCCACACCTGCCAAATCGGGACAGACGGAACAATCAACTCCAACAATTCCTTCAAATCGTGCGTCCTCGAAAACGGAATATTTGCCTCTTGCAGCCACGCCTTTAGATACTTCTCGACACATTGCTGGGCATGGAAACATACAATGTTATATAGCGAATGCTGCCCTTGATGAAGTTGCTGCATCCCAACATAATCTTCTTCGGCAGTCTCCACCCATTCCAATGTCAAAGGATACATACAACTATATCAAAACAGGATTACAAGATGCGTGGAATGAAGTTTCATCTTGGAATCCAGCATGCACTATTTGTGCTATGACAGGAAAACATGTTGCCTGTGGCGGTTCCTGATTTCTGATTAAAATTATCGCCAAGGTCTTTTTTGATCTTGGCGATAGTCAGTTTGTAGTTATAACAAAAGTTCCAAAGCAATTCTAAAAATGCTTTGATCCAATTTTTTAGTCTTTCACTAAATGTGTTTTTATGTCTCATAATTTTATAAGGAGTAAAAATATGGCTTTTAGATTTGTTTCTCCCAATAAAGCAAAACAAAGGATAGCAAAAAATTATGGTGCTTTATTAACACTGATTGGGTTATCCCTATTACTTGAAGGAATAGGGAGTCAAGATATTGCATTAACTGGAATACTAATGTTAATAGGACTTACGCAATAGTTTATAAACGTGGTATACTCTCAACTTATGAAAACCCTAACCCTCTCAGAAAAGAAGCACCCGTTATTTTCCGATTATTGCCAGTTTCTGTTGGCGAGTTTCCATAACTTCACGCAGACGTACTTTGCGGATCATACCGACCGCTGGAGTCATGACCAACTCAATCGTCTGCTGCGTGAGGAACGTATCTCTGCTGGCGATCTCTGACGATCGGTGAGAAACGACATAGACTT
>JAAXHD010000108.1 GCA_012271015.1 Candidatus Poribacteria bacterium
ATTCAGGCTGTGTTGGATGTCCATCACTCCCTGGACGGTGATAGGTTGCCCCAATCAGCTGCGGTGGATCCCGCGGTGTAGCAGAAACAGGCTCGGTGCGTTTCGTCTCGTTCCCCTTTTCGTCCTTCGTCGTGATAGCGTACCAGTAGGTCTTATCCTTTGTAACACGTCTGTCGAGAAACCTCGTGACGGTAAGGTTTTCCGCCACC
The DNA here is from genome assembly GCA_012271015.1 of Candidatus Poribacteria bacterium. Taxonomy (GTDB): domain Bacteria; phylum Poribacteria; class WGA-4E; order WGA-4E; family WGA-3G; genus WGA-3G. Next base: position 210 of record JAAXHD010000108.1, read on the forward strand.
TTTTCATAAGCGTCAGAGTCGGGTGTTTCCTTTTTTTCCCCTTGTGCGCGGTAGACAGTAAAATAGCGCGTCTGCCCTGATGTCGCGTCTGTCTCGTCGTTCTCCTCGGCATCCCACGTAACGTGAACCGCTTTCTGTGTCAAGGGTCTCGCTTCAACATTCCAGGGCATAAGCGTATCAATGGCATCCGGATCCGTTGCGAAGATGGATTCAAAGCGGTAGATACCATCTTCAAGGTTAACGTAAAACTCGTCAAACCCGTCTTGATTGAGTTCTGCAGTCAGAAGCGCGGGGGTTTCCGCCATCTTTCGGTGCCAGAGCGGTAACATCGCAGTGCCATCCCACTGCATCACATAGAGATTCGGATAGGCGGCGATGACTAACCTATTGTGACCATTACCTTCTACGTCTGCGATTGCGAGACTGTTCCCGTTTCGTCGGTGCGGTGCGATCGCGACAGTGGCATCACGCGTCCCCTCCGAGAGCACGGCGTAGCCATTTAACGTGTGCGTAAAAACAAAAAACTTCCAGATGAGGGGTCCCGAAGGGTTATCCGGTAGTGACAGTAAACCCCCAACAACAAACTCAGGTAAACCATCACCGGTGAGATCCCCTGCCGTGAGTTGTGTGATGTCCTCAAGTGGAAGTTGCATTTGCCATTCAAGGCGGAAGGTGTTCCGGATAGAGGTAGATTCATAAACGAAAAGATCACCTTCACTATCTGCCGCTACGAGTTCTACGCTTCCATCACCATCAAAATCGTTAATAGCGAAATTTTGCGAGAACACGTTAGAGCCAGCAGATTCGTTAACCAACACAGCCCTTTGGACATAGGTGCTTGTTGCACCGTCGTACTCAAAAATAAGGAGTCGGTCATTGTTGTTATCGGCACCGATAATTTCCTTTTGCCCATCACCATCTAAATCAGCGACTGTGCCACCGGAGAGAAATGGAGTTTCCCAGATGATCCGGGTCGGGTACCCTTTCGGTTCAAGGCTCTCAATGAGAAAGGTTCTCGCATCGTCGGTAGCCAAGACTTCGAGCAAACCGTCGTTATCGGTGTCATCCACCGTCCACGTAACGAATTTTTCGAGATTAGAGAGCCCTTCTACACTTTCAAGGGTATGCGCCAGTTCATATCTTCCGCTTGGAAGACGTTCATAAACTGCGAGGATAGCCGCCTGCAACTCGGTGTCCGTGAGTGTCTCCGAGGACAGTGGACTCCCGACGATTTCAAGTTGACCGTCTCTGTCGAAGTCAGTAGTGCCGCTGGCGATGTGGAGTGGTGGGATATCGAGAAATTTTTCAGTGAATCCGCTCGGGGATATATATCCAGCAACAACGTCAGCAGTATAAAACGCGCCACCGTTATCCTCTCTCGTCTTGAGGCTTGTCGTGTTCTCTGCTTCAACATAAAACTGATACGTTCCACGCTCCAAACCTAAAAATAGGAAATGCTCTACTCCGAGATCGGTGGTTTCAATAGGAGCGAAAGGCGCGAGACTCCCTTTTCGCCGGTAATAGAGTGTATTCAGGCTAACATCATCTGTTGCCCATGTAAAAATCGTAAGCGGTCGCTCACCGTAAAGTGTGTCCGTTGCGGTGAGGGAGATAATTTGAGGAGGTGTACGGTCTACACTCAAAACGACTTGATCGTGCAACTGTTGCCCATCCGTGGCTGTTGCTGTTAAACGGACGGTGTAAATCCCCTCTGGAACCGTAGTGGTATCCCAAACAGCCAATGTTTCACCGATTTTTTGTGTGCTGGAAGATTGTGTGAAAGGCGTAAATTCGGTTGGGACTGTAGAGGCACCATAACTGAGCTGCCAAGAGTGGAACTTATAACCACCCACGGTCCCGACGACGGTGATTGAATCTGCACCACCGCTATTGGTTTCAGGTGCGAGGATACGTGCCCGCAACGCGCCGCTTGCGAAGAGTGCGCGTTCAGCATTGACAGTGCCCGCTCCTACAAATTTCTCGTCCAATGCATCGCTATCCTCTTGATAGACAGGATCAGCAGTACTCATGAGTATGTGTCGCACCTCTTCATGCGTTAGTGCGGGACGTTTGGCGAGGATTAACGCCGCAACACCCGCCACATGTGGCGATGCCATCGACGTACCCGTAAGGAGCCGATATTGGTTATTAATCTGTGTACTGAGAATTACGTTGCCGGGAGCACCGATATCTACAGACGCACCGAAATTAGATTGGTAGAACCGCTGCTGATTCTGCTCAGTAGATGCGACAGCGATGACCTTCCGATAGGCAGCGGGAAAGATTGCGGTAGGTTTCTGAGAGTTACCAGCAGCAGCGACCAGAACAGCACCTCGAGCATAAGCATAATCGATTGCGTCTTGAATAACGAAAGAGCGACGCTCACTGCCCCAACTCATGTTGACGACGCTCGCGCCGTTGTCAACGGCATAGACAATCGCCGCGGCGGAGTCATCATCCTGTAGCCGAGAACTGCCACCGAGGGAGAGTCCGGCGCGTATTGCCATGAGCGGACATTCCCACGCCACGCCAGCGACCCCGATCCCGTTATCAGGCATAGCACCTGCGATCCCCGCGACGTGTGTACCGTGTCCTTTCTCATCAATCGGTTCGTTATCGCCTTCAAGGTAATCACCTTCCGCTTGTAAATTAGGGGCGTCGGTAAAATCCCAACCATAGACATCGTCAATGTAACCGTTGCCGTCATCGTCTAATCCGTTCTCAGGCACCTCGCCCGGATTTATCCACGCCTTGGGTGCTAAATCATCGTGCCTATAATCAATACCGGAATCAATAATGGCAATTACAACGTTTCTGTCCCCTTTTTCGATTGCCCAGGCTTGCGGTAACTTTATTAGTGGTAGGTTCCACTGCTCAGGATACATCGGATCGTTGGGAATGGCTGGGTCAGCAAGGGTGGGACGGAGGTAGTTATACTCGACAGCCTCAATGAGTGGATTCTGTTCGTAGACAGCCCTGAGATCCTCTAGCGGTGCGTCAGGGGCAAATCGCAACAGATAGGTGCGTTTTAGGTTTGGATTCAGAGACGGACGCGCGAGGTATGGAAACAGTGGATGTAAGGATTCCACCTTATGCTGGACGTGTAGGATGGAGATTGGCGCGTTCGCCTGCAATCGCTCGAGCTCCGCTGCAGCGTCAGGTGTTAAACGGATGAGCAACTCACCGGGGGTTATTTCGGAATCGATGCCCGCCAATGGTAAATTCTCCGGAGCGGATTCGGTATCGCGAGCATAAAGAAACACCCCAGCAAAAACACTCGCTCCTACAAGCAGGATGCCTATGAATAAAATTCTTAAATATTTCATAACGGCTATTGACGTGTTAGCGATCGGTTGTCTCGGTGTGAAGAAATCACCTCCTGCTTATTATTCCATAGTTGAGTGTCATTGTCAATCCGAAAATTTTAAAAATGAAAGAGCCTTGCCGTCAGTGTGTGGCTGATGACAAGGCTCTGATTATATTCATTCAATGGTGAGGTTATTTAAAGAGCTGAAGTTCGCCATCTTT
>JAAXHD010000393.1 GCA_012271015.1 Candidatus Poribacteria bacterium
TTGGAGAACTGCTCCTCTGTCTGGCGTGAAAAAGGGCAGGAACACGGCGGACTTCACGGTGGCGGACCACAACAAGGCGATCCAATCTTCGGGTATCGCGTCAACAACGGACGGATTCACGCAGGGATGGTGCGCGTCGTCTTTGAACTCACAGATGTCAGCAAAAAAGACGGCGGAACGCATTTCATCGCGGGTAGCCACAAGTCTAACTTCCCGATGCATTCAGATCACATGTCGTTAGAGGAAGGGAAACGGAGTCCATTTTTGATGACGTATGAATGCCCGGCAGGCAGCGCGATCTTCTTTACGGAAAATCTGTGTCATGCGGGGCCTGTATGGCAACGGGAGGCACCACGCATAGCAGTACTCAACGCTTATGCGCATCTCGCAACGCATTGGCATCGGTTGAAGACCCCGCCCGAAGTCCTCTCCGCCTTACCGCGTGAAAAGCAGGCATACTTCCGTGAACCGTGGGTCGCCGATTTCCGTACGAGTCCAGCAACAATTAATACGATTGAACGGTTTATTGGCAACGACGAATCACCCGTCAATACCGATACCAAGCCATAATCGGATTTGCTATAAAACGGGTTAGGCTGAATTATACGTAGCCTCAACGGTTGCGAGGTTCCAGATGAGGATGGTACCGTCTGCGCTGCCGCTGGCAAATGTTCTGCCATCAGGACTGAATGCCAATGTACGAACTCTATAGTTTTTAATGATTGCGCGCTGCTGGTGGGTGATAGGATCCCATAAACGGATCGTGTTGTCCTCAGCATCACCGCCGCTTATAAGCATGCGTCCATCTGGTGAAAATGCAACCGTCGCAACAGTATCGGTATGCCCTATAAGGGTAGCGATATGCTGACAACTGTTCAAATTCCAGAGTCTGATGGTCCTGTCGGAACTTCCACTGGCGAGGATACTACCATCTGGTGAACAGGCAAGGGTTTTAACGGCATCGGTGTGTCCCGTAAGCACAGCGAGATAATGACCAGTCGCAGCATTCCATAACCGAATTGTTCCATCTTCGCTGCCGCTGGCGAGGGTTCTCCCGTCTGAGGAAAATGCAACCGCCTTAACATCATCCGTATGACCTGTTAAGGCTGCTAATTGGTCTCCGGTATCTATATCCCACAATCGAACCGTGTTATCTTCACTACCACTCGCAAGCGTGGTGCTATTCGGGGCAAACGCCAATGCGGTAACTATATCCGTATGCTCCAATATCGCCGTCTCGGTGCTGGTATCTATATTCCACAAGAAAATCCTATCATCCTGACTCGCGCTGGCGAGGATTCCACCATCCGAGGAAAAGGCAACATCTTCAATCAGATATTCATGACCGTTGAGGGTTTGAGATTCAGTGTAGGTGAACAGGTCCCACAATCGAAGCGTTTCGTCATCGCTGCCACTGGCGAGGCGACTGCCGTCAGGAGAGAACGCTACGGAATGAATCCATTCAGCATGTCCGTCAATAATTGCCTTCTCTGCTCCACTCGTTAAATCCCAGAAGCGGACGGTATGATCACCACTCCCACTTGCAATCGTTTTGCCATCTGGAGCGAAAGAGATACCGCAAATACCATCTTTATGTGCTTTAAGGGTTGCCTGCTCAGTGCCTGTATCCGCACTCCAGAGTCGAACTGTCCGGTCACCACTTCCACTTGCGAGGAGGGTTCCATCGGGTGAAAACTCCAGATTACCGACAGTACCGATGTCTGTGGTGAAAGTTTCTAATTGTTCACCAGTAGTGGTATCCCACAAACGGAGCGTTTCATCCCGACTCCCACTGACGAGGTTCATACCGTT
>JAAXHD010000423.1:0-1131 GCA_012271015.1 Candidatus Poribacteria bacterium
ACTCCCGACAACTCGAACCCTCGCTAACTCGAACCTCGGGCTAGCTCGAACCAAAGTCGAGTTCCCCTGGATTTCCTTCATGAGTAATACTAGTGTAAATCACAGTGTGCGTCGTTATCCTGAGTCCGGTTTGAATGGTTTTGGCCTATGGGCGGGACTGAACGAGTGGTTCCACGGACTTGGACCCAGTCCCTCGGAAAATGACCTTGCCTCATCTTTTACTGCTGACGTCAACGGTGCATGCGCAGTCGACCATTTCTTTCCGGCCAATACTGTTCGATTTCATCCAACTGATAAACCCTGGATTACTGCACTTATAAAACAGCTAATTAAGGAGCGCCAGCAAGCATTTCACTCTGGTGATGCTCAGTTGTGGCGCCTTTACAGACGTAAGGCACAGATAGAGATTAAAGCAAGGAAAAGGAAATTTTAAGGAGAAAAAGTACGAAACACACAGAAAGATTATGTTCGCCAGTGGTGGCGTACTGTCAATGTGATGTCGGGAAGAACTTATAGCCAGTCCTGCTTCACCCTCGAGGGCGACGGCGTTGCGCTATCGGAAGGCGAAGTTGCCGAGTCTCTAAATCAGTACTTCGTAACCGTATCTACTGATATTCCACCACTTGATACGTCATGCCTCCCATCATTTTTACCATCTGCTGAGGAAGTGCCTATTGTACAGTTTTACATGCAAAAAGCTTTTGCATGTAAAAGCAAACAAGGCTATGGGGCCTGACAGCATTCCGCCTCGCATAATTAAAGAATTTGCCTACGAGCTGACCGAGCGAGCCTGTCACAAAGATCTTTAACACATCGCTTTCTACCGGTGAAGTCCCCATTCCGTGGAAATGTTCTAACATCATACCCATTCCGAAGGTAAAACAACCTCTATGTGAGAGCGACACCCCACCTATCTCTTTAACCCCTATTTTGTCTAAGGTCTTGGAAGATTTTGTGGTCTCTTTGATGATCGAGGATGTTGGCGAGCATATTGATAGTTGCCAGTTTGGTAGTTTTAAAGGATCTTCCACTTACTGTCTACTCGATCTCATCCACAACTGGCTCTCTGAGCTTGATAATCCTAGTTGTTATTTGAGAGCCTGCCTCCTTGACTTTAGCAAGGCGTTTGAC
>JAAXHD010000423.1:1189-1335 GCA_012271015.1 Candidatus Poribacteria bacterium
TATTAGGAAGCTAATTGACTTAGGGGCTCGTCGCTCTCTCATACCGTGGATCTGCAGTTTCCTAATAGATCGGTGGCAATGTGTCAAACTAGGGCAGACCGTCTCCACTTGGCTCCCAGGATTTGCAGCGGCACGCGGGGTGTCAA
>JAAXHD010000053.1 GCA_012271015.1 Candidatus Poribacteria bacterium
TCAAACTAATTGTGACAGACTATTAGTCCCGTAGGGTTTATTTGCTTGGGTGTTTCTTCGCTATGTTTATAGCAGCGTGTGACCAAAAAAACCTAAGCCCCGTAGGGGCGGCATTTGTAGAGATATTCCTACAAAATACCGTGAAAAATCCCTAAATTGACATCTATGGTTCGGTTTGATGAAGTTTAAGAATTTAAATTCGGTAATGCATCAATAACCTCCTAGTAGGAGCGAGCTGTGCTCGCGATCCTGCGTCCAAACGTTAACTTGTGTCAACAAAAATTAAGATTGGAACCGAAAACTAAATAGCCTTGTATAAAAGGCAGGGCTATTTAGTTCTCGGTTTTTTCGTCCAATTTTGAACACCCAGGGCCGGTAGGTGCGGTTTGGAACCGCACCGGGACTGAAAAGAAAATTCAGAAATTTAGAAAATCTGATGATTTGTTTAAAACTAAATCACCCTTGTATAAAAGGTTGATAAAGTTTAGAAAAAGTTGTATACTTTATAGAACTACCCAAAAGGAGATAAAAAAAGTAATGAACAGTTCTGTGAATAGGAGACCCACTATGAGATGTAAACTAACACTCATTCTGGAAGAACAACCAGAAGGTGGATTCACAATAACTTGTCAAGAATTACCCGAATTGATTACAGAATGCGACTCTTTAGACAATGACCAGATTCAAGAGGTCGTCACTGATGCGTTTTATGCCATTGTTGAACTTTATGATCACCAACAACGGTCTTTGCCTGAAGAAATTCAGATTTTAGATAACAATACAGAGGATGCTGTAGTTAGGCATCTATTGGAAACGGTGGTGCCTATCCATGAGGTATCGCGAAATAGCTAAAAAGCTGCGTCAACTTGGCTATGAAGAAATAAAGAGAAGAAGGTCAGGCTCTCATCGTATCTGGGAACATCCGCAAACTAAACTGTCAGCATCTATCCCTGATTGGGTAGTAGAGATTTGAAAATAGGGACACTCCGAAGTATTCTTAAACAATTAGAGATTGACTATCGAACATTTCTTGACAGTTAATCCGATAAAGGTAGCAGACACACCTCTGCTGCCTTTTGTTTTACTTTCAAACCCCTGAGAAACCAGAGGAAAAAGCAGCGCCTCCATACATGCCAAATCAAACAAAAACCGAGAGAAACCCAACACTTTTGCAGTTTCTAAGATGCTGACGGGATCCCGTTATAGTTATATTACTGAAAACTTCTGTGGATTTTCAACCGAAATGCTGCTAAAATACATACAACCTTACGAACCCTTTTTGGCAGGGTTTTTGCTTGGGGTATTTGATAGGTAGGACTTACGCATTTCGTCTTAAAGTCCCCCTACCCCCCTGATAAGGGGGGATATGGGGGGTTGGGGGATTTAGGGGGTTAATTCCTACTTTTTACGTCTAAACGTCCAATATTTTCTCAATTTGCGTAAGTCCTGTGATAGGGTATTTCTGCGGATTTTTCAGGGTTTGTAACCCCGCCAATCTTTGGGTAGCCAGTTAATTGTGAGTTTTACGATAACAGCGTCAAATCCGAAAAAACGATCGATTGGAGGTTCCTAAAATGAGCAAACACGCACTGCAACTCACCGATGCCGAGATGCGAGATTTCGTCATCAACGGATACGTCAAAGTGAAACCCGATTTCCCGCCGAGTTTCCACCAGAACATCTACGAACAACTCGACGCAATGTTTGAAACCGGCAATTTGGGCAACAACGTCCTGCCACTCATCCCTGAGATGCAGGAAATTTTTGACCATCCTATAGTCCACGGCGCAATGCAAGGCGTACTCGGCTCGGACTACGTGATGCATCCGCACCGATACTGCCACTACAATCCTGAAGGGAGCGACGGACAAGGCTTCCATAAGGATACCTATGAAGGCGATGAACAGATCCGTCGGCACCGCTGCCGCTGGACGATGGCGTTCTACTATCCACAAGATGTCACAGAAGATATGGGACCCACCGCCGTGCTACCCGGTTCCCAGTATTACGAGACCGGCGACAGCGCACACGAGCAACCTGACCTCTCACTCTGTGGCGAGGCAGGCACCGTGACGATCGTCCACTACGACTTATGGCACCGCGCAACCCCAAATCAGAGCGACAAAAAACGGTACATGGTGAAATTCCTCTTTTCGAGACTGGATGAACCGCAGACACCCGCGTGGAAAAGCGATACGGCTAATTGGCACAACGACGGAGAATCTGAGCATCCTGAAATGTGGGAATCGTTGTGGGATTGGTATTACGGGAAACAGAACGGGACTGCCAACGGCGTTTCGCATACTGAGATAGAAACCCTCATCGAAACTTTGGACAGCGATAATGAGAGAGACAGGCTAAATGCCGCGTATCGTTTAGGGCGCGTCGGTGCTGCTGCCGTACCTACCTTGAAACAAGCGTTGCACGGCACATCCGATGCCATCCGCAACTACGCCGGATATGCGTTAAGTCTCACCGGCGCACCCGCCGTTCCGACGCTCATTGACGCACTGCAGGCGACAAACGATGCCGTCCGTGGCACCGCTGCGTATACCTTAGCAGATATGGGCAAAACCGCACAGGAAGCCATGCCAGCGTTGACACGTGCCGCGCAAGACACTTCCGAATGGGTCCGACGACACGCGACAGAAGGGTTGGGACTCATCGGACAACAGGTTTCTGACGAAATTGATTTGTCGAAGACTGTCCAAGTCTTAACAAACGGATTGCACGATGACTATTACTGGATTCGCGATAACGCCGCCCGTTCTTTAGCAAAATTGGGCGCACGTTCCGAACCAGCCATTCCTACGCTCGTCGCACAACTCGAAGACGAGAACCGATATGTCCGTTTCCACGCCGCGTTGGCACTCAAGCAAATTCAAACGCCAGAGGCGCAAGACGCACTCTTCAATCATTTGTTTACTTCGCGGTGGTGTGAACTAACAACACGCGGAACACCTTATTAGTGTAGGACTTACGCATTTCGTCTTAAAGTCCCCTTGATAAGGGGGA
>JAAXHD010000077.1:0-335 GCA_012271015.1 Candidatus Poribacteria bacterium
GAGTGGACACTGGGTGCATAACCCCCGTCCGGCTGAGGATAGCATTCCAGAGCGATAAAGAAATTTTTTGAGGACAACCCTACATAATGTTTCCACGACGACTTATCTTCGCGGCGATTTCGATCAGTAGTGCCGCCTGTTTTGTGCTATTCGGTTACGAGTTTATCCGTTCCGTGTCCTCCTCACTGTTTATCGAGGCGTACGGTGCAGAGTATCTCACGCGCGGTATGGTGGCGGTTCCGCCGAGTATGATTGTGATGCTGTACTGCTACGGTCGCCTACTCTCGTGGCAGGGAGCAACTCGTGCTTTGACAATCACCTCGCTTTTTTCCGCT
>JAAXHD010000077.1:382-2509 GCA_012271015.1 Candidatus Poribacteria bacterium
TTCTGGTCGTTTGTGAACAGCGTGTTGACAACCGAACAGGCGAAGCGTATTAATGGCCCTTTCTGTGCCGTTGCATCCATTGGCTCGTTTCTGGGTGGCACACTTGTGAGCAAATTGGCGACTGTGTTAGGAACTGAAGCGTTATTGCTGTTCACAGCAGGGTCCCTCGTACCGACGGCGGCTCTTGGGGTCCTTGCTTACAAATTTGGCGGTGAACCCAAACCCAGTGAAGAAGAGGCTGGTGGCAGGCTCGGACACATCGGCGTGAGAACACTCTTTCGTTCCAGATACCTGATTTTTATCGGGGTGTTGATTATAAGCACACAGATCGTGTCCACTGTGCTGGATCTGCGATTCAATATATTGGCAGAGATGGAAAGACCTGATACGGATATGCGGACGGCATTTTTCGGGTCGGTCTATGGAAGTCTCGGATTGGCAGCGGGTATTTTGCAACTGGTCGCTGTGCCGCTCGCGCTCAGATTTATTGCACTCCGTTACATTCACCTCACTATTCCCCTAGTCCACTTCGTTAGTAGTTTTATTCTGACGGTTTCTCCTTCACTCCGAACCGGAACAGCGGCATACGTGATTTTTAAAGCCTTAGATTACTCGCTTTTTCGGGCAGGAAAGGAATTGTTCTACATGCCCCTCTCTTACGATTCTCGCTATCGAGCGAAGCAGATTATCGATTCTTTTGGGTACCGTTTCTCGAAAGGTGGGAGTGCCGGTGTGATTGAATTGGTGAGATTAGGCGTTGGAGCGATTGCGGGTGTTGCCTATTCCATCACGGCTATGGTGGTGGCGGTGTTATGGGGACCGATCGTTTTCGGTTTGACGCGGATGTATCAGAAGTTGGAGAAGACAGAGGAGACCTAAATCTCACCTAAATTCCGTAGTGGATAGTTCATTGTAGGTCGGGTTAAACGAGTCTGAAAAGTCTGATGTGAATGTTCCAGATACATGTCGAATCCAATATGTAGTCATGCATACTCGAAGCCGGAGTGAAACCCACAATCACTCGGACCTCGACAGTAGGCAAGGATACAATCCTCGCCAGCGAAGGAAAGGTGTTTTGTGTTTTTAGAGTGTTAACATATCTTCGGACTCTACTATAAATTGTTGGGTTTCGCTATGGTCTACACTAACGAGGCACCGAGAAGCGGGATTCTCTGGGTAAACGAGATGGATGTTGCCTTTCACCACTCAACCCAACCTACGAAATCCCTAAAACGACACCATTCAGATTTCATATCGCACCAGTTTTCGTGCCGCATCCGCAATCTGCTCCGCATTCGGGATAACGAAATTTTCCATCACCGGCGCGAAGGGAACAGGTACCGGTGCCGCGGCGACCCGCTCAATTGGTGCATCGAGATAATCAAACGCCTCCCGCACGACGAGCGCAGCGATTTCCGCACCGAATCCTGCCCTGCCGACCGCCTCGTGTGCGATCAGCAACCGATTCGTTTTCCTAACAGAGTCGAGAATACTGTCTTTGTCGAGCGGCATCAATGTCCGTGGATCAATAATTTCAGCAGAAATACCTTCAGCCGCGAGTGTATCCGCGGCGATAAGCGCGTTTAAGACCATCCGTGATGTCGCGAGAATCGTAACGTCTTCACCCTCAAGTTTGACATCTGCTACACCCAACGGAATGGTATACTCTTCGTCGGGAATCTCACCCTCCTCCGTGTAGAGGAGTTTGTGTTCAATAAACATAATCGGGTTGTCGTCCCGAATGGCTGTTTTCAGTAAACCTTTCGCATCGTAGGGGGTAGAGGGCATCACGACGAGCAGTCCTGGGATATGCACGAACCACGCCTCAAGACTCTGTGCGTGTTGCGCCGCAGAGGACCGACCTGCACCGCCCTGCGTCCGAATCACGAGCGGCACATCCAACTGCCCACCCACCATATAACGGATCTTGGCAACTTGGTTCACGATTTGGTCCATGCCTACGGCTGTGAAGTCGATGTACATCAACTCCGCAACGGGACGCATGCCTGTAACCGCCGCGCCGAGCGCAGTCCCGATGATAGCGGCTTCCGAGATCGGCGTGTTTCGGATTCGGTCTTTCCCGAATTCTTGGAACAGTCCGTCCGTCACTTTATAGGCACCGCCGTA
>JAAXHD010000005.1 GCA_012271015.1 Candidatus Poribacteria bacterium
TTACACATCGCCGCAAAGGAAGCACTCTCCATCTCAATGTTGAGCACACCAGCATCATGGATTTTTTGTAGGAATTTGAGTTTGTCATCCAGTGTGTAGTCGCAGAAGGCTCCATCTAACCTTCCCTGACCTGAAGGACAGTTAATGAGAAATATCTGATTTAACTGTAGTTAGCATGGAGGGTTTGATTAGCCTGCGTAGCTGGCGGTTTTGTTTGGGAAGAGCAATGGAGGGAAGAGCTAGAAAGCGACGAAGCCAGGAGGAGAATATAAAGGCGGAAAGCTTGGTCGCTTGGTCGCCTCCAGCCATGTCCAATACTGCCGCACTGTTACGGACCGTTAAGAGCAGATGACGGAACGTACGCCCCGTACAAACCGTCAGCATTGCTAACAGTCTATATTCTGAGTACATACGAAGCGTTCATCTCATTATTATATCAGGGCACAGTGTGTTACGGTTCGAAACGGTCCGTATGCTTGATAGCCTGCGTAGCATGGCGGTTTTGGTTGGGCGAACTAAGTAATAAAGGCGGGCGAGGGCAGAGAAACCGCGAGGAGCTCGACAAAACCGCCATGCTACGCAGGCTATATGCTTGATTGATACGGTCTAGACCTCTCGCGACTTCGTCGCTCGCCGTCGGCCGCTTCGCGGCCAAACAAGGCTCGCTCCGCTCGCCAAGAGGTCGACTTGTAGCAAGTCTAGATACGGTCGTAAATTCCTCGTTATCTAAGCCATAAAGCAGAACAAGTACGCTCCAACAATAATATTCCTCGTTCTATAAGCCGTAAACCAAAACAAGCCCGCTCCAAGTCAAATATTCCTCGTTCTTTAAGCCCTAGAGCGAAACAAGCGCTGGGCAAAAGTATAACATTCCACGTTCTTTAAGCTATAAAACGAAACAAGTGCGTTTCAACAGTACTATTCCTCTTTCTTTAAGCCACAAACCAAAAAGAAAGACCGAAGAACGACGAGGAACGGGATTTTCGGTTTTGGCCTCGCGAAAA
>JAAXHD010000076.1:0-1067 GCA_012271015.1 Candidatus Poribacteria bacterium
ACGAAACTCTCTGAAGATGAGCATACCGTCGGCGAAGATTTCACGGATGCGGGGTATCGCACTGCCCTCGTCGGAAAAGCACATTTCCAACCGCTCCATGGGACGGATGAATTCCCGTCCCTCGAATCCTATCCGATCCTCCAAGATTTGGACTTCTGGCGCAGTTTCAATGAACCGTTTTATGGGTTCGAACACGTTGAACTCGCACGCAACCACGCCGACGAAGCACATGTCGGACAGCACTACGCCATCTGGATGGAGGAAAATGGTTGTACAAATTGGCGCGACTATTTCGCCCCACCGACAGGAAACGCTCGCGGGCAATACCGAAAATGGCACATCCCAGAAGAATACCATTACGATACATGGATTGCGGAACGTACCAACGCACTCATGGAAGCATATCAGCAGAACGGCGAAAACTTTTTCCTTTGGGCAAGCTTCTTCGACCCGCACCCAAAATATCTCGTGCCAGAGCCGTGGGATACGATGTACGACCCAGATGCGTTGACAGTGCCCTCCGTAACCGAGGGAGAACACGATAACAATCCACTGCATTTTCAGCTAACGCAACAAGAAAAGCCCGACTTCTCTGCATGGCGTGAAAGTGGGAAGGGTGTCCACGGTTTCAACTCACATTTACGCGATCGGGATGAACTCGCCAAAGACATCGCTGTCTATTACGGGATGGTGACGCTGATGGACAAATACATCGGGAAAATCTTGGCGAAACTCGACGAACTCGGGCTCGCAGAGAACACATTGGTTGTCTTCACATCCGACCACGGACATTTTTACGGACAGCATGGACTCGTCGCGAAGGGTGCATTTCACTATGAAGACGTGATCCGAGTGCCGTTTATCGTGCGGCATCCAGGAGTCGTACCTGCGGGGAAACAATCCGATGTGTTGCAGACGTTGGTAGACTTAGCCCCTACGTTCCTCAGTGCCGCCGGTATCGACGTACCACTGCCGATGACGGGTGTCAATCAGATGCCGGTCTGGTCGGGAGAAGCAGAACAGGCACGCGACCATATCATCGTTGAAAACCACCATGAACCGACAAC
>JAAXHD010000076.1:1121-1888 GCA_012271015.1 Candidatus Poribacteria bacterium
TAAAGGCGGATCTGGTGATGAAGTTATTGTTCGCGGAGATGGGGAAAGAACCGTTGTGGATGCCGAGGACTTCGGGAGCATAGACGGAGTGACACTACATCAATACGGCTCATAATCATTGAAAAGGAGGAAGCAATGCGATCCAAAAAATTCAGAGGTTTTTTGTACCTCTTCCATGTTGTTCTGTGTGCTATGGTCTTTAATCAACAGAGTTTTGCTGGTACATGGACAGACGCTTTTGAAGATGACAATACGCATGGATGGGAAATCATTAATAATATTAACAACAGCAAATGGTGGATTGATGCAGGTGAGCCAGTGTGTGAGACGTTTGCCCCCAATATCCCCAGTATATTAGCAACAGGTGAAGTTGATTGGAGAAACTACTCGTTTTCCTGCAAAGCCAAATTAGATAAAGCCAAGGGCGAACCGGCTAGCTTCGGAATTATACTTCATCATCGGTGGGAAGAATTTTCTTTCTATTCATTCCGAATCTTTTACCCGTGGGAGATGGTCCTTATTACAAAGTATAACCCAGTCGGAGCATCAACAGTCGGTGAATTCGACTTCCCAGCAAAACTTGATATATGGTATACCCTCACTGCATCCATTGACAATAGAGGGAAACTCAAATTTCAAATTGACGATGCGGTGTTTACTGCTGTTGATGCCGACCCAATAAAAAATGGGAAAGCAGGAGTTATAGTTTCCAATGCCCAGGTTCGGTTTGATAATGTTAAAATCACAGGGAATAATATTCCGAACGG
>JAAXHD010000076.1:2037-6610 GCA_012271015.1 Candidatus Poribacteria bacterium
GGCAATGTCTCAACAAAATCAGGGCTGACCTCGTTGCCGGGCCATTCGCGCACCATCGGTGGTGTATAGCCGGAGATGAGGATGACCCGTTCCTTATCGCTACGGATGGCAGTGGTGCTGTGGATCAACGCCTCAGCAAAAAGAAGGACGGAGCCGGCTGATGCCTCGACTTGGTAGATGAGTTTGTCGTCAGAGAGTGCCGCCTCAATCATTTCTTTCTGATCCCACGTTAGGCGATGGCTTCCGGGTATAACGCACGTCCCACCATCGTCGGGACCGACATCAGTAAGGTAGGCAAGCGTCTTCACGAAGATACAGTGGAACTTATTCTGTTCCATATAGGTGCCCCAACCGTGCTGCGTCCCACGATGAAACCCTGTCGGGTTATAGCGGCGTTTATAGAGTTCGTCCAATTCTATCTCTGGATCCCGACTATTAATGATCGCTTCGGTTTCCTCAAGGCGTACTGCCCCTCCTACCACTTCTTCAACCAGTGGCACCAACTGCGGATGCGCGGCGTATTCCAACAGCGCTGGATCATACGCAACAAGATTCCCGAAAAGCACATGATGTTCACCAGGTCCCCGGACATAGACCCGCTTGGCATCCAGATTTTCGTCGGCTTTCATTCTATAGAGCGCGCCCTTCATACGCTCAATTTCATCGCTGTTCAGAACGTTCTCCAACAACACAAAACCGTAAATGTCGAAGTGGAGTCGTTGCGCTGGTGTTAGACCGACCGTTTCGCTGTTTTTCATATTCTTAATTTTCCTTGCGGTTCCTTCAGGTGGGTTGCAACCTGAAAGTTCCTTTCCGTAACCCGCTTTCCACTACGTTCCAAGCTGCGTGCTCTTGTCTAATCGTGAATGAACAGATCCCCAACTCCAGTCGCGACTTAACCAGAGACCGTTGCGGAATGAAATTAGGTTTCCTTAAATGGCATAATTTGTCTTTGCTGTATATTTCCAGTAACGTCCATATTCAAGAAATTAAAAATCGCTCCTACAACCCCTGCTTGACACGTCCCCAGAGTGTTGTGAGTTTTCCGTTCGGATCAACGGCAAGGTCGAGTGGAGCTTCCCCTTCATAGACCAGTAAATCATCAACGTACCCGGGTGCTGTCATCCCCCAGACATAGAAAACGACCCACTTGGCGACGGGACCGAGTGCCGCGTTCCGAAAAGGAAGCCCTTTCTCCGCCTTGGCACCTAAAGCGTCGTTTCTGTTGTCTCCTACGTAGAAATCGAATTCACTTTTATCAACATTAGCAACAATCCGAACGTATTTCCACGTATCGGTTTCAAAGTCCCCAATAGGTTGCCATGCGGCACCATCATAGAGCCGAACCATATCCGCATTCCAATTGATGTAAGTGCAGCCGGTGTTTTCCCCAATGTTGTCGGCAGAGGCAACTTTGAGATTGAAAGACCTACCACCACTTTCAATATAAATCCAGAATTCGACCGAAATGATAGGATTCTCGGTTTCTATAGGCGGCCCGAGTCCGTCTCCGTCTCCCCCACCTAAGATAGCAAGCGCTCTTTTGTCAGTCTTGACAGTGTCTTTGGTGACTTCAAATTGCCCACCGGCCACTTCCCAGTCGTCGGGCTGTTCACCAACAGCGAACTCCTCAAACCCAGTCTGCACATAAACTTCTTGCGCGATTGTGGTCTTCACGACAGCGACACTCAAACCAACAACGAGCGTTAGCAAGATATATTGGTAAAAGGCAATTCGTTTATCTTGGATCATCGTTCACTCCTCCATCAAATCTTCATCACGGCATCCAGAGATTCCACTCCCCTTTTTTCTCCCATTTGCGACATGCGAGGCATAGGCACATATATCGGATTGCGAAACGCGGGGCAGAACCGACATTCATTGCGCCACAATGCGGCAATAGGTGGTGGAAAAACAAGACATCTCCCTGTTTGGCAACGACTTCCATCGGTTCGCCTAAATCCATCTTTGGAAAATGTGCACCAACGTCGCGAACATGGTTTGAAAATTCTGGGTTTTTCTTACGGAATTCTCGAATCCGTTGTGTCCCTTCGGGCCATATCACAGTCGCTCCGCCGTGCACATTCACGTCCGTGAGGTAGGTTAAACTGGTTGCCCGAAATGTCCCAGGATCCAGCCGTAAATCCCGAAAGCCGCCATCCAAGTGAGGGGACGGACATTTCCACTCGGAACCCGAAACAGGAAATTGATTGAGTGCCCAGATGCCATCCGGATGTTGACTCTTACAATGCGGAATCTCTGGATATTTGGAGGCGAGTTGCTTAATAATGGTGAGATACTCAGGTGTACAACACGCTAAGACATCCAGGTGGGTAACGCCGTAAAGTTCAACGCGCCTTCCGCCTGCCATTTTCTCCATATAAAAACCGGCAAGCGGAGGACGTTTGAAATGCCTCCACGAGTCTGGATTATCCACATCCATGCCCATCATCTTCCACATCGCTGCCTCCGCTTTTGCGACAATCTCTTGCGGAATCAAGCCGGAGAGCAGTAAATAGCCTTCTTCTTCAAATTGCGTTAATTGCTGTTTTGAAAGCATTTTTTAATTTATCGCTCCTAGACTGCCCACCATTACATTACAGGCAGGTCTTCGGTTAAGTCTCGACTATGCTTGGGAATTTTGACGTTTCTTTTATCTTGGAAACAGTAAACCGAAATTATGGTAGCCCGTAAGCGTAGCGGAGGGCGGATATACGGGAAGACGCGTCAATATCCAAACACGTCTTATCGAACCGAAAGGTATAATTAAAAATTTCAATCCCCAATCGTGAATTTGGTAATATCAACAGAAGGTTCCGGATACCTCATGTCCAGTTTTCTGAGCGTCTCAACGATACACTCCGTGATAACGAGGTTCCGATACCATTTCTTATTCGCGGGGATCACATGCCAAGGTGCCCAGTCGGTACTACACTTTTCGAGCATCACTTCGTATGCTTGCATATAATCGTCCCAATAGGCGCGTTCACGAACATCGGATTCCTCGACTTTCCAATGTTTTGTCGGATCGCTAATCCGAGATTCAAGACGCGCTTTCTGTTCATCTTTTGAGATATGAAGGAAAAATTTCAGGACGATCGTTCCATTTTCAACGAGCATCTTCTCAAAATGGTTAATCTGCTGATAGCGCTGCGACCAGACCTCCTCTGGCACCAGATCATGCACCCGAACAACAAGGACATCTTCATAGTGCGAACGGTTAAATATACCGATTTTTCCTTTCTGTGGAACGGCTCTGTGCGCACGCCATAAGAAATCGCGGGAAAGCTCATCAGTAGAAGGGACTTTGAAGCTAGCGACATCGCAACCTTGGACGTTGATGCTAGCCATAACCCTCCGAATGGTACCATCTTTACCACATGTATCCATGCCTTGCAGAATGATGAGAAGTGCGTGCTGATTTCCAGCATAAAGTAGCTCCTGAAGTTTCAGGAGTTGCTTATGAAGTTTTTTCAGCCTGCGCTTCGTTTGACCTTTTTTTTTGTAAGTCCCCGTGAAATCGGGTGCGTAATCGTTCAGATCGACGAGTTCGCCGGGTTTGATGATATTCTTAGTTTCAAGTTCCATATTTTTAGTAGCTAACCGACAATTATTACTGCGATAAAGACTCGTAGTAATCATCAACAAGCCTGCGGTACTCAGGCGGAACGTCTTCCTTTGTGACCTGGGCGAGTCGCTTTTTTTCCTGTAGCGTGTTAAGCCGCTCTTCAAGTGCGGACTCCAACTTATCAAGGTCTCTAATAACGAATTCGTAGTTAGGAAATGGATTTGAGCGATTTCCGGATCGGTAGTCCATTGTATCAAGCATACCGAGCCAGAGTCTATCAATCTCCCTGTCTGACTCCCTGCCCCCAACACGGGCTTCCTGATCTGCAGGTTCATCAGGGTTTCCAGGTTGGTTCCCATCCCGCCTCTGCCGCGCTTCCTGTGCGCGTTGCATCTGTTCTTGAATCTGTTTCTGTTGCTGCGCGAGCTGTTCCCGACGCTGCTGCTGTTCGTCCGTCTGCTCCTGACCATCCATCGCTTGAAGTTCGCGTTGGATGTCCTGCATCCGTTCCCGAGCTTGTTGGAGTTGTTCAAGTTCGGCTTCAAGTTGTTCTTCTTCGGTATTCGCCATATTGGCTCGCGCCTGCTGCAGATCCCCTTGTGTTTGCTCCAAGGCATCTAAAACCGCTTGCTGATTCTGGTCAGCGGCTCGGAAACTACGCCATTGTAAGGCACGTTGCGCAGTCGCCATATCTTCCACAGTCTGCTCTTCAGCGAGACGTCTTGTCGCCTCTGCTACATTCTGGGCTGCCTCCGGATTGTCTGGAGCGAGTTGTTCCTGAATGTCTCTCAGTGTGCGTTCAAGTGTCTCCAGATTACGTTGAAGTTCGCGCTGCTGATTGGCAAGTTCAGATGCCCTTCGGAAATCTTCAGGACGCATCTCTGATTCCTGAGAACGACCCCTGAGTTCCTGTGTCTGTTGCTGAATATCAGATTGCGCTTCTGTCAACTCCTGAAGTTGTTGAGAGGTTCTATCAAGCGCAGCATCTGTGTACTGTGCCGCGAC
>JAAXHD010000239.1 GCA_012271015.1 Candidatus Poribacteria bacterium
GGGGAAAAGGCTGTGAATCAAGGGATCGGGTTCGGTCTACCAGCACGACTGATATCCTCGACATCTCTGGCACTGTATCGCTCAACAGATTTGGGAGATTCATGGCAGACCTTAGACTTTAGAAAAAGAAAAACAGGGCCATTATCCCAAGATGAAATGACGATTCATGTTGCTTCCGGACCTTCGGAATCCTACCAAAAGGGTAAGGATAGATCCAAAGACGCAGAAACGACTTCAACATTCAAAATGGTAGCAAGGCAAGAAAGCCTTTTCGCAATGGACGACAAAGGCAGTTATTATTCAAGTGACGCAGGTGAAAACTGGGTTACCTTGGATTCAAATATACCAGACATAGGAGATGTTTCCAGGCTTGTGTCTTCGGATGTGAATACCTTCTATCGAAACGGAACGTCTGGGATTTATCGCACAACCGATGCCGGCAAAACGTGGCATCCATTTAGCACGGGATTGATAAAGACAAGCGTGATGAATTTGGTTTCTGTCCGGGATGTGCTGTATGCCAATGTGGGGGGCGAACTTCTCGCATCTTCCAACGGGGGTGAGGTGTGGACACCCGTCCCAAGCAGCCTCGGAAACATCACGAATCTGGCGAAATTCAACGATGCACTCTATGCCAGAGGTATAGGAGACACTCGCGTTCAACTCTTGCGCTTATCTACCGAGGGCAATCGGTTAAGCCCTATTCCGAGAATGCCATTTTTAAGGAAAAACGCCTCTTTAGATGTGGATTTTGCTGGAGATAACAGTAAGGCCTTGGAAGAGATCCGGCAGTTGATGCGTGGACTTCTCGGCGGTTTCGCTGTCAGTCGTAATACGTACTATATGGAATATGAACAGAGACTCTTCAGATGGAACCCCGGCACGCCTGAATGGGTTGATACCGGGTTCATAGATGAAGGTGAATTCATTGATACGGCTGGCAGTTTTAACAATCCCAGTTGCATCGGTTTCAAAATCGCGGTTTCAGGGAGAACTGTCTACGTCGCTAAATTGGACGGACACCTCTTCCAGTCGTTTGACGAGGGAGATACGTGGAACGATGTTACGGAGGCACTTCCGTTTTCTTTTACACATTTCAAGGCAATAGAATTCGTTGGCTCCGCTATCTACGTGGCAACTGATAGAGGGGTCGCATATTCAAGCGATGGTACGCACTGGCACGTTACATCCAACCCTGAAGATGTGTCAATCGTTATAGACCAATTTGCAGTGAGCGGAACAACGCTGTATGGCGTAGGAGAACAACGCATCTATCAATTAAAAGAAAATTCTGACAGATGGGAACAGATGACACCCGAGATTCCGAGTCCTGTTAGTACTCTCGATGTTGAAGGGAACATGCTTTCTGTTGGGACCTATGGCAGTGGTGTGTTACGTTTTAAATTAGATGACTAACGAAACGGTTAAAAAATAAAAAACAAAGGAGAAATTACCGTGTTAATGACATTAATTCAGAAAGAAATAATGCATCACATTCTCAGTGTCCGGTTTGTCGCGCTTCTGTTAATGTGCCTTTTGCTCATCCCACTCACCTTTTCTATCAGTTATCGCAAGTATAATCAGAGCTTGACAGATTATCAAGAATCGGTGAATCGCGCTCGGGCAGAAGCAAAGGAAAACCCGCCGGATGCCCAGCACCCAAACATAGAAGTTTCCAAACTGTTTCTCAAACCCACGCCGCTGAGCGTCTTCGCAAACGGTTTAGAGGAAGTGCTACCGACACATCTTGGAATGACGCGGAATGGTATTCGGACGGGGTCACCAGCACTTGCGCAAGCACCTCTGGCGTATGTCTTAGGAAATCTGGATTTCCTGTTTATTGTGGGGACGGTTTTCAGTCTGTTAGCACTTCTTTTCACATTTGATGCTGTTGCTGGAGAGAGAGAAGCAGGCACACTTCGGATAAACTTATCAAATTCCCTTCCCCGAGATGTGTTTTTGTGGAGCAAACTGATCGGTGGATATATTGTGTTTGTTGTTCCATTTCTGGTGTCTTTTCTCTTGGGATTACTCATACTCGTCGGGCAGGGATTTCCTTTAGGTGAATTCGGGGTTGCGGCACCCGTGTTCGGTCTGATGCTTATCTCGTTACTGTATATCGCTGTCTTTTTTACGATGGGTGTGCTCATCTCAACATGCCTGGATAACGCTAAAACCGCACTCATTGTCGCGTTCACATTCTGGGTACTCGCCGTACTCATCGCGCCACGCGGCGCGTTTGTCATTGCGAAATTGGTCGCACCGACCCGAACGCAGCAGACGATTTATATGGAAAAAACAGCACTTCGCAATAACCTGGCAAAAGAAAAACAAGGGCAGCTGAATAAAAAAATACTTGAAGTTTTTGGGACGAAGTTGGCGATAACCCCAGAGACAGAAAAAACATTGAACGAGATTCGGAAACCGATTAACGAGGAATTTCGACTGAAGTTCCAGAATCAGGCAAATAAGATTGACAAGGATTACCAACGCGAAAAGGATCGCCAAGAGCAAATGGGAGAAATGCTCTCTCGGCTCGTGCCAACGTCCTCTCTCATCTATTCTGCGATAAACCTAACGCAAACGGGTAAGTTAAAAAGGGACCTCTACTTTCAAACGGGTGAGAGATATTACAAGCAACTTGATGATTCATATTTCAGTGAAATTTCAGACGACGCGATGGCACAGGTCCAACAAATAATGGATCGACAGATGAATAATCTTTCTGAAGCAGAAGAAATCCCACCGCCTCCATCCCTGACGGAACCTGATTTATCGGAAACGCTGCGTCGCTCTGCAGTGGATGTGCTCTTACTCGGTTTTTTTGCTTTAGCGTTTACAGTGGTGGCGTTTCTGAAGTTCTTCCGTTCCGATATCTGATGCGAGGGATGCCTCACTACCATTGGCGGGGTTTCCAACCCCGCCTACCCGCAATGCCAAAGTAATTCTGAATTTACGATAAAACGTGAATCTCCATAATTTTCCCCACCATACCCCCATTTTTCCTCCAATCATTTTTTGATAATCCGCTGCTGAAATATTTCCACACCTACTTTTGGATAGATCAGATCTGTGCTATTATTAACGTGAGTTTGATATTAAACACGTAGATTGGGTTGAACGGGAAACTCCTAAAGATCATACAACACTACGACTAGCTTTCAGCATCTGAAACGCTAAAATTACCAATATACGAGTGAAACCCAACGCTTTTTCTAAAGCATTGGGATTGTTGGGTTTTGCTGTCTTTGTGTATACCAACGGTGTATTGGAAAATGGACACTTGGATATAAATACAGGGACGCAACGGACGCTCAACCCAACCTACATCTATATGGATATTTTTATTTTCACACTTACGTAGTGCAAGTATGTTTTAACGGTGTTCTCCGATTTACCCAAGCGTGAGGCAATCTCTTTTATCGGGAGTCCCTCCCAGTGACGCAGATAAATAATGCTGCGTTGATCTAATGGCAGTTTACGGATGGCTTTACGGATGATGTGTCCGAGTTCCCGCCTTTCAAGCACCTCACACGGCGAAGGTTGTAGATCGGTCATTTGAAGTGTATCATCCGCATTCTGAGGTAATTCTTCAAATCCTAAAACCTTTCCTCTATCCCGTTTGCGGAGAAAATCAATACTACGATTGACAGCAATTTGGTAAAGCCAACTGTAGAATACGGATTGTCCCTTGAAGTTCGGCAGTGCCTGCCATGCCTTCAAGAACACCTCCTGACAGAGGTCTTGGGCTGTCTCTCGGTCACCAACCTTGCGGTAAATCAGATGATAGATTTTTTGCTGATATTTGTACACGAGTGGGTTAAACGCCTCTGTATCGCTATTCTGGGCGCGTGTGACAAGTTCCTGATCATCGAAATCGCTGAGTTCAGTGTGTATCGTTAAAGTATTCCTCATATTTTTCTCCTTTGGTGAGTATCTTATTCGATCCATTGCATTGTTTCTCGGAGCTGTTCTTTTGCTCTCGCATAATCTCGGCGCGTCTGATAAAAGACGCGCTGTGCCTCGGTAAATTGTGCTTGTGTTTCAAACGCATCATTGTAAGTCAGATTTTGATAGCCGGGTATTTCAACCGTGACTTCATCCAGCACGCGTTCTATGGTTCGTAACCTTTGCTCAAAAATCCTCACCCGTGTTTCTTCGATCTCCATGCGTTCTTTGGCATTCGCCACGGCACGGTAGTCGCGTCGCACCTCTACACGGATGGACTTCGTTTTTTCGACATACACCAACTGAAGCCTCTCGAGTTCCGCAAGTTCTCGAGCGCGGAGATTCTTCGTCCTGTTCCCATCGTATAGCGGGATGTTGAAGTTAAAACGCAGTTCCCACCCATCTTGTGTTCTCGGATTTGTTTGAAAAATGCTTGAGTTATCTCGTTCTCGATCAAGTATCACTGGATCATAGAGTGCCTTTGCGTCCCAGGTCCGGTTCTGTTGATGTGGCTCCAATAGCACGTGAAGATC
>JAAXHD010000118.1:0-834 GCA_012271015.1 Candidatus Poribacteria bacterium
TTAGCAGGTGGTTTATTTGGCGCTAGTTCAGCTAAAAAAGCAGCTAGAGCAGCTGCAAGAGAAAAGGCTAGAATTCAAGCTAAATTAAATAGACTTGAAAACAATAGACAACAAATAATAAATCCTTATGAAGGAGTAACAGATCTATCTAGTTTAGTTTCTGATTTATCTACACAAATGTCTAATCCTTTTGCAAGATTAGGTGTAGCAACTAGAGCAGCTGAAATGCAAATAGAAGAAGCTGATTTATCATTAGCAAACACTTTAGATACTTTAAGAGCTACTGGAGCAGGTGCAGGTGGTGCTACTGCTTTAGCACAAGCTGCTTTAAGGAGCAAAAAAGGTGTTGCTGCTAGTATAGAACAACAAGAAGCTGCAAATGACAAATTAAGAGCACAAGGAGAGCAAGCTTTAGAAAGCGCTAGAATAGCAGAGCAAAGAAGATTACAAGGCATAGGCCTTTCAGAAGCTCAAAGAGTACAACAAGCTGAAGTTGCTGGAGAGCAATTTGTATTTGGTATGAGAGAACAAAGAGAAATGCAACAACTAGATAGAACAGCTGCATTGTTAGGACAAGCAAATCAAGCAAGTGCACAAGCTAGAGCAGATCAAACAAGTGCTATAACAGGTATGTTTGGAAGTTTAGCACAATTAGCCCCAGGAGCATTTGCCGGATCAGAATAATAAATTATAATAAATGGAAAACAAGAATATAACTACAAATTTACTTCTTAAGCAAATAAATCAAAGTAATGCTATAGCATATAATAATGATTATTTAGCTGAAAGTTCTGATTATAATTTTAAGATTTTAGAAGTTGCTTATGCTGATAC
>JAAXHD010000118.1:925-1158 GCA_012271015.1 Candidatus Poribacteria bacterium
GGTAATTGTTATTATGAAAATCAAAAACTAAAACAATTAGAAGAAGCTCCTCAAGTTTCTATTAATTTTATTCAAAACATTTTAGGTGAGCTAGCTGTTACAGACACACCTAATTACGATGTAAATAATGATTATAGATATTTAGTTGCAAACTCTATATTTACATCTAAACCTGGCTTTTCTAAAACAGATGGTTATAAATTAGATTTATTTTTAAATGATGATGGTACACA
>JAAXHD010000118.1:1164-2059 GCA_012271015.1 Candidatus Poribacteria bacterium
GTTTTTAACGGACCTATGTTTGAAAAAGAACTAGTTATAAACAGTGCTGCGTTAGAATCTATTTTAGAAGCAGATACGTTTTTAGTTACACCTACACCGGATATTCAATCAGAAATGGTACAATTGCTAAGTAAAGTTGGAATATTTAACTTAGAAGATGTTTTAGAAAATGGTCAATTAGCACCTAATGCTAGAATATCAGAAGAATTTATAATGAAAAACTCAGATGGTTCTTTTGATTATGAAATAATAGACATAGGTGGTGGTAAAGGCAGAAACATACTTAAATTTGACATGGATAAAATAGAGCGTAAAGTAGCGCCTTTTGTCAACGCCGAAGTTGCTGGTTTATTAAGTTCTGAACAACAAGCAGTTGCAGCATGGAACGTTTATATTGCTAAAGGATCTACACCTGAAGAAGATGATCAAATGGTACAAAATGCTAATGCAGCTTCAGAAAGCTGGAGTTATGAAAAAGATTTACCATTATCACAAGATAAAAAAGTTTTATTTGAAAGTAAATATAAAGATTACTTTATGAATAATTATTTAAAGCAATTTATTACTAATCAATTACCTACAGTTACACAAGATGCTGCTGTATTTGATTTAGAAGAAGCTAAAAAAGCTCAAGCACAAAAACTTATTGCAGATAATAATCTATAAAATTTAATTAAATGAGCCATATTACATTAGAAGAATATATAGCTAGTTTACCTCAAAGTTTATCTGAAACTCAAAAAGTAGAAAAAGCTAATGAGTGGAAACAAACACATCAACCAAAACAAGATAAAGTTGAAGTTGAAGAAGTTGAAATTAAAGAAGAGGTAAAGGAACCTGCTGTTGCGGAGAAGGATACGACTGTAACAGCAGAAACAACAGAAGTATCCGAACC
>JAAXHD010000163.1 GCA_012271015.1 Candidatus Poribacteria bacterium
TTGAACCGCAGTGGAATTGGTGAGCCTGAATACCGGATCGGGTAAGCAGCACCTTTGATCGCCTGCGGTCTGTGGAGGTGACCAAGGGCAACATAATCCACACCGTTCGGAAAATCAGTGGCACGAATAGCAGTCGCCCCGCCAATCTGGATATTCCGCTCAGAATCGGTCTCTCGTCCGCCTTGAACGAAGAGATGTCCCATCAGAATCTTAGGAAGTTCCGCTGGCATGCAAGAAACGCAATCGATATAGAACGATTTGAGTCGTTCTCGATACCGTTCGCTCTTTTCTATTTCCGTCTCATAAGAGACATGTGGAAGCTCTGTCTCGGACAGGTAAGGAACAGCCGCAACCATCACGCGCGGGTTGTCAGGTGGAAAAGGGAAAATGCATTCGGTAGCCTCAGCTGCAAGCCCAACGACGTAAATACGTCCCATTTTAAGGAACTCCTGTGGAGCCTCTAAGTGTCGCGCTGAATCGTGATTGCCTGCGGTAATCACTGTATAAGCACCTGTTTCATTAAAAAGACGGTAGAGAAACCGGTAATAGAGGTTTGTTGCGTCTGCTGATGGAAGGGAGGTATCGAAAATATCGCCTGAAACGAGGAGGAGATCGACTTTACAATCTTGGATTGTCTCAAGAAGCCAGTCCAAGAATTGTTTGTGTTCGTCGAGTCGGGAACATTCGTGGAGCCGTTGCCCGATGTGCCAATCGGCGGTGTGTAGTATTTTCATATTTCTTCGTGAGTTTATCACCTATTGAAGATTGTTTCGCGAACCTAATACACATTATCATAGCAGATCCGAAAACTCTTCTCAAGGAAATTAATCATTGGATAAAAAACATAGAGCATGATAGACTAAAAACCATTCTAAAGTCATTTACTATTGAAGTTCGCTGTTTACAAGCAAAAAAGAATATTTTCCCATCACTCGCAGCAGATGGGAGTAAGGAGTTAAACTTATGGGTAACAACGGACGCACCTTAACCGCAGAACTGGAAGAAATGGAAGTCTACGGTGATACACGGGTTGGATGGGATGAGAATACCCCTGTCAATGAAACCGTTGACGCGGAAGGCAATCTCTTCCCCGGCGAAAGAGGGTTCGGTGTGGCAGATCCTAATTCACCCAAACACCGTGTTTATGACGATCCAGAGGTCGAAGCACTACGCGAAAAGTTACGCGAGCATAACGGCATTCGTGGGCTCGAAATCTGCGAACCTCACGAAACTAAGAAAATCGCTCGAATCTTCCACCGTGATGGTTTCGTTGTCGTCAAAGACCTCCTCAACGCTGAGCAACTCGCTCGCTGGAGAGAAGGCTGTGCCGAAGCCCTGCGTGACATCCTTTCAATACCGGGACCCGGGAACAGAAAATATATAACCGAAACCGGACGTCTACCACACCGCTATAGTTACGGCACCTCTTCCGCTTCAAGACAGATGCTGCACCACTCCGCTTGGGCAAGTATGATAGATTTACCCACAACAACCCCTATTGTCACGGAAATTTTCGGTTCTTCAGATTACCGGGTGTGGGGTTCAGGCGGCGACCTCTGTCTCCCCGGGGCAGTAGAGTATCAACACTTGCATTCCGATGGTAGGGATGCCCAGCATCTCACCGAAGCACGCATCAGGCAAGCGGAATGCCTCGGACTTCAACTCCATAGAGACGACAACGGAAATCTTGATGTCCCCTCACAAAAGATGATTATGGAGATGACCCCACCGACAGTCACCATTAACTTCATCATGTGTGATCTGACTTGGGAAAACGGTCCAATTCGTCAAATTCCGGGGTCGCATACACTGCAACAGAATCCACCACCACCGGGTGATGAACCCGATTGGATGAAACATTCAACACTCGTCGGAGGAACAGCGGGGTCCGGTGTGTTCCGAGATAACCGTGCATGGCACGGGGCGACGCCCAACCTTTCAAAAGAAATCCGGGCACTGCCAAACGTTGAGTACGCCGCACCGTGGCGTTCACAACACGGTTTCAGCAGGATTATGCCGCACGAAATTTGGGAAACCTTGACACCACACGCTCAGAAATTGTGTGAGTGGATCAAAGCAGACCCAGGGGTCTG
>JAAXHD010000274.1 GCA_012271015.1 Candidatus Poribacteria bacterium
TATAATTTATGCCAAACGCGTTAAGAATTGGGAGCACGGTATAAGTTGTGCAGGCGGGTGCCATTACCAAGTGAGCGACGAGTACGAACACCTTGAATGGTGTGAGACCTGTGAGGTTAACTACTACAACTGCCAAGAAAGGCATTACGATTCATAAACTGAGTCCGCTCCGTTCTCTGTCCGCGATATAGATCGCACGGAGAACGGAATTCATAAACAAATAAGTAGGAGATAGAAGAATGCTTATCAAACTTATTGAAGAATATGCAAAACTTTTTTTCGTTTGCGTGATTGTTTTTCTCATTTGTGGTTTTGCGTATTGGATAATTACAGGAAAAAAAGTTGAGCAGCATACAGTCATACAATATAAGACGGTCGCTCCAAAACTTGATGACAAAGCCAAGTCACGTCTCCCAAACAAACATGCGCACACTCCAGGAGATCCGACATCTGAAACAAACGTTCATCAAGTCCCCCAACCCCGCGCAACACCTATCGAGTCAGATAGCGATGTTATAGAGGACTCTCTTGAAGAGGAGACAGCAGAAGACACAGTTGAAAATGAGCATGCTCATCCTCACACTGTGGGAGAGCCAAGTGAGACGCAGCAACTCACCACTGAAGATTTTAGGCGGCAAGAAATGAGAAAACGATTGGCAATTCTTGAAAAACAATTCCAGGAAATGCTTCCTATAGACAGTAGTGAAGGCCCCGAAAGCGCACTTCAGGCAATAACCCTCCGTCAAGAGATTCTTCAGATTCAAAAAGAGTTAGGTATCATCGTGTTTCATGGGAGTGATCCTATTATCGCCCTTGAGATAGATAAACTTGTCCTCTCAAATCTCACCCAAGACGGTCAGATTCCGGTTTCTATCGGTCCCCAAATGGCAGATCTTTTGGAGAAAAGCCAAGAATTTGAAATAGCAGATCGGGTGCGGCGTGCCACACAGCACGCTTTAGAAAACGGGGCCCAATTTTTTAAGCCCGAGCATGCAGAGGCGGCTCGATAAGAAGTATAAGTTTTCAGAATTTCAACACGAATATAAGGGGATAACATGAAACACAACCACAGGCTATATCGAATATCAGGCACAGTCGGACTCGGAATTCTTATCTTTTTTATGACTTACACAATAGGCGCGCTTCCAAAGCATCCGTCCAAAACGCAGGCGGTCATACAAACCGGCGAAAATGACAAGAAAATCACAACTGCCGAGACAACGACCCCCTTTGTCCAGAAACACATCTGCGTGTGTTGTGCTGCGCGTCGCGCAAAATTCCAGAAGCACGTTGAACAAGCACGAGCGCACAGGCAGGCAAAACAAGCAAACGCAAGTATAAACACCCCTTAGCACGTTTTTACATATAAAGTTGTTCACAAAGCCTCTCAAATGCATCGCGATAGTCTGCGCGATCGTTTTTATACTCCTCTTTCCGCTCAGGGGATATCGTTGGCAACTGACACCTCTGGGAAAAATCTCACCGCAGCGATGGATATCCGGGGATCGAAAGTCCTCCGATACTGTCCTTGTGCAGGCAGAGAGAGGGACGGAGAGATCCAATACAAGGGAACGCCACGGCCTCAGTACTTTTTCACCTTTCCAAAGCCCTCCGACACGTCAACAGAACCCCCTTGTGGAATTTCAAAATACCGATTTCTACCGCACGATCATCAACAACAACCTTTTCCGCCCCCTCGGCTGGCAACTGCCTCTCCCCAGAGAACCCTATCGCTTGATCGGCACGATCCTGCCCACAGACGTAAACACACCCAAACAAGCGATTCTCCAAAAGTCCCTTGTCGGAAGCACTTACACTGTCACGATTGGCGATATCCTTGACAAAGAAACCACTGTCACCGACATCCAGCCGAAACAGGTGACGCTTGAAAATGCAGGCGTGCAGCGAACCTTAAGACTCAACACCACATCCTGGATCAAATGAAAGGAACACCGAAACTTTGTTAACTTTCGACGAAAAACATCTGATTGAACGCACGCAAGCCGGCGACCCCGAAGCTTTCAGTCCGCTAGTAGAAAAATACCACTCCCGCCTGTATACCCACATTACGCGCCGTGTCACTGATGCAGAGGTTGCCAAAGACCTCACACAAGAGACTTGGTTGAAGGCGTTCCGAGCCATCCACACCTTCCGCAGGACATCGGCGTTCTCCAGTTGGTTGTATCGTATCGCCGAAAACGTCTGCACCGACCATTTCCGTAGACAAAAGCATAACACCGAACCGCTGCAGCTCATTGACGAGAACCGCATCACCGAGACTGTCCCGTGTCCGAGTCAGGATGTGGAACGCGCAGAACTCCGAGAGCACCTTCAGAAAGCCCTAAGGACACTCACCCCTATCCGCCGATGCGTCTTTCTGCTCTACTACCACCACGAACTGCCCATCAAGGCGATAGCAGCAGAAATCGGACGCTCCGAAGGCACCATCAAGAGCCATCTCCGCAATGCCCGCCTGCAGCTCCAAGAGTCCCTCACCCCCTACCTGAGAAATCAACATGTGCCTTGGCTTGCATGAGTGTCTGAGTTTTGCGTGTTCAGGGTTGGATAGCCATCTAAAAATCTGTAGGAATACGGACAGGACTTACGCAATTTTGAAAATAACACGTGCTTTGAGAGGACGAACCGCCAAAAAACGCACACAGTGCTTTGACACAACCTAACAGGTTATGCTACAGAAGAGTGATCTGCGTAAGTCCTAACGTAGTTAAAATTTAAAAATGCTTGCTTGGAAAAACAAGGTGTTTGTGGTATAATAGAAGACATGGCGGAATGGAGGTAGAAACGATGTTACAATCTATGGCAGAAGCCACATACCAACAAGGTATCGAACAAGGTATCGAACAAGGGGAAACCCGTGCGAAACAGGAAGCACTTCTAAAACTCTTGCGCCACCGTTTCCCGAGTGTTCCTGACTCTGTGATCACGCGGGTTCGCACCCTGGACAGCCTCGTCGAACTCGATGCACTCTTTGAGAAGGGGCTGACTGCTGAAAGCCTTGAGGAGTTTCCATGGCAGGACCCTGAAGCCTAACTCCCCTAAATCCCCCTTATCAGGGGACTTCAAGAGGAAATGCATAAGTTCTGTGTTTGTTAACCAATAACTTCTAATGCATCCAAGAGAACGCATGTCTGTGCTGGTTTACCGACGCTGATCCGGATGTGATCTTCTAAGCGTGGCGTGCTAAAATATCGGATAAGAATGCCTCGCGCAGCTAACGCCGCTTTCAATCCCGCCGCGTCTCTTCCCACAACCCTTGACAGAATGAAATTCGCCTCACTCGGATAAGGTTCCAAGAAATCAAAATTTTGCAATGCTGAATAGAGGCGTTCACGCTCTTCCACAATTTTCTTGATATTCACCTGTAATTGACGTACATCTACCAGCGAAGCCACTGCCGCCGCTGACCCGGCGACATTTACATTGTAGGGTTGCTTAATCTTCAACAGGTGCGAAATTATCCAGTGCGGGAAGATACCATAGCCTACCCGTAACCCTGCAAGGCCTGCCCACTTACTAAACGTCCGAAGCACAACCAGGTTTTCATGTTCCAAAACCCAGTCTACACGACTGCCCCCGGCGAATTCGATATAGGCTTCATCTAATACCACAATGAGTGGCAACTGAAGTAGCTGCCGAAGGCATGCATCACTGAGAACACTACCGTCAGGATTGTTTGGACTTGTGATAAAAAGGATTTTGATGTTTCTGTAGGGGCTGGGTGACTCGGTTCCGCCTACGATCTTAACAACTTCTTCGGTATCTAAGGAAAAGTCTGCTTTTCGTTCGACATCAATAATTTTGCCCCCGTTGAGTTCCGTGTCGAAACGATACATTCCAAACGTTGGAGGACAGTTGATGACGGTGTCTCCAGGAGTGACGAACAGTCGAACGATAAGATCAATCAGTTCATCTGCGCCCTGTCCGGCGATGATATGTGTCGCCTCAATGCCTGTGTACCGACTCAGTGCTTCACGGAGAGCCGTGCTATCCGGGTCTGGATATATGTGGTAATCCTTTTCATTGGCAAGGGCGCGGTAGACGGAAGGGGAGGGCCCATAAGGATTCTCGTTCGCATCAAGTTTTACGATGTCTTCAGCAGGGATGCCGAGGCGTTTACTCAGGACATCGAAAGGAACAATCGGCGTATACGGTGCCATATCCGCGATGTTTGAACGAACGAGTGTTTTTAATTTTACCTTGCGGTTCGGTAAAGTGAGTTTGTGCATTCCCTGTATCTCCGTATATCCGCCCTCCGCTACGCTTACGGGCTACCCTTTTCACTAAAAACCTGCACGTAAATTGATTAAACCAGGGCAGTCTCTGATAGGCAATTGCTGAAAGCCGATGGCTATTCTATTGGGTTGGGCTTGGTGAAGTTCTTACCTCAACTGCTTTCGGTGTCAACGCACCGATGGGTGCCTCACCGTTTAGGACCCGCACAAAATCGTCCACGGTCATATCTGCCACGCGTAAATTGGAATCTTCCGTTCTACCTGCGATATGCGGTGTGTGAACAACGTTGTCCCGGTTGCGCAGTTCATCGTCGATCGGAACCGGTTCCTTATCGTAAACGTCGAATGCCCCTGCGAG
>JAAXHD010000181.1 GCA_012271015.1 Candidatus Poribacteria bacterium
GCACGATACCGCGTTGGCGGATAATCTCAAGGTCAGTCTCCGTTTTAATAGGGAAATGTTGCGTGTAAGGCATCAGGATTTCCGTTGCTCCTGCGGCGAAAAGGAGTCGAGCGGCGTTGATTATCCCTTCCACCAATACCTTTCTATCCGATCGACGCAGTTGGTAGGCAATATTCGGAGAACCTTTATAATTTATCGATACCCGTCCCGTTGTTCTGTCATGCAAAAGAACGAGAAGCGCGGCGATATGGCGATAGCGTTCCATCAATTCTCGATGATCTTCACCGAAACCCGGTAGACTCGCCGCGACTATCATCTGTGAACCGAAAGCCGGCATGAGCAGATAA
Source organism: Candidatus Poribacteria bacterium (assembly GCA_012271015.1). Classification (GTDB taxonomy): domain Bacteria; phylum Poribacteria; class WGA-4E; order WGA-4E; family WGA-3G; genus WGA-3G. The sequence continues at coordinate 348 of JAAXHD010000181.1, forward strand.
CCGCTGTCCGGCAGACGTTTCATATCCAGAAACTGATCAATATAGTAACTTTGCGGGATGCCGAGATGTCCGTCAATCGTTTCGTTAAAGACACCGCCGACAAAGACAGCGGGATGCAGATGGAGATTTTTTCCGACCCGTTGATTTGTATTGGGAAGTCGGCTTTTTAACCAGAGTTGTGGCGAGTTGACAGCTCCGGCGGCGAGTACCACTATATCGCTTTGCACATGTAGTTTGCCCGAGGGCACCTGCGCGGAAACACCAACGATTCGCCCTTTTTCCACGTGGATTTTCTCAGCCATGCAGTCGCTGTACAGTTTCGCCCCTGCGGCAAGTGCCAACGGGATATACGTAACCGCCATGCTCTGCTTGCCCGTTCCTCTCGACTCGTTTTGTGCTGCTTTGGAAACAGGACATCCAAAAAGACACTGAACGCCACACGTAGGGCAGTCGCCGCGATTGTGTCTCTGAAGGGCACCACGCCACCGCATTGCCTCACACCCATGACGGATGACAGCATTCAATAGATTTACGTCTGTTTCTTGCATCTGCGTAACACCGAGAGCCTGTTCCACCTGATTGAAGTGGGACCAAATCTCTGGGACCTGCCACTTGTATAAGAGTGCTTGGGCTGGCCGGACCGCATAACAGAGATTATGGACCGTTGAACCGCCAACGCCTTTGCCCTGCGAAATGATAATCGCGTTGTCCCGTGTACACCGCAAACCGCTTTCCCAGAAAAGGCGACGCAGCATTTCGGGTTCGTAATTGCCGAAGGTACTTGGATCGTGATTTTCCCCTGCTTCTAAAATAATTACCGAGAGTCCGGCTTCAGCGAGCTCCTTCGCGACGACAGCACCCCCCGCACCAGAACCGATAACGCACACGTCGGCACACTCTTCCTGCTGTAAACTCTTTTTCTTCAACCATACGGGTCGAATATTGGTTTTTAATTTATTGAATTTGGGCATCGTTCCACTTCGTTCCACGATGGTTTTCGGTTAAGTTAAGAAACCTACTTTAGGTTATGAAAGGTCTGTTCGCAACTGGGAATCCGCAAGGACAATGGACGCAGCGACTCAGATTCAATCGTTTAAAAAGCGGTAACGCCGATATGCTTGTTCCGCTTTCGCCTGTTCTCCGATCTGTCGATAGGCATTCGCCAAGTTTCGGTAAAGTTGGGGGTTCGTTGCGCCGAGGCGTGTCGCGGTTTCAAACTGAGCGATCGCCTGCCGAGGCCTTTTTTGCATCATATAGACAATACCGAGACTATTCCGGTATATCGCGCTCTCTGGGTGTGCTTCAACAAGACCCCCATAAACCTCAAGTGCCTCTGGATACGCCTCTGTTTGTAGGTAGATGTACCCGAGCAATTCAGATGCTTTCTCATCGTGAGGCGCGATGGCGAGACACGCCTTAAGTTCCGCCGTAGCAAGCTCCCATTCCGTTCTCTTTATATGCAACTCCGCGAGTTCATAACGAGGCTGAAGACGCTGTGGATCGTTATGAACCAAACGCTGCAGCGATGCCAATTGTTCCTCTTCACGCGTGAGTTTCTCAAACGTGCGGAGTGCGGCGCGTCCTTCGGCGACTTTTCCTGTACGGAGATAACAATTCCCAAGATTGAAATACGCTTTTGCATGTCGACTTTCGCGCTTGATAACCGTCTCAAAGTGTGGTATGGCTTGCGTGAAATCCTCTTTTTGGAAGTGTGCCAGACCGAGGAGGTAACGGGCTTCACTATCCTTTACTAACTGTTTAAGGTGGTGGATTGCATCGTCGATTCGGTTCTGTCGGAGGTATGCGTCGCCTAAAAGCCTTCGCGCACGTGAGAGATCAGGCTGCAACTGTAGGGCGCGTTTCAAGGGGTCAATGGCATCTTTAGCACTCGCCATGCCGATAAGATGTGCCTCGCCAAGGCGAACGTGTGCGTCAGCGAAATCGGGTGTGAGGCGAATCGCAGTCTGGAGCATATCAATGGCTGATTTCCATTGCGATTGTTTGCCGTAAAGTACCCCGAGTTGATAGTGTGCTTCGGTATGGGTTGGGTCTAATTTTACTGCCCGCTGAAACGCCGCAAAAGCATCGTGATCCTTTTTCCGATCAAGGGCTTGCAGACCTACCTCATAGGCGAGTGTTGCCTCGTCCGGTGGGTTTCCCTCTTCCCCTGGTGCAAGACACGCTATCGATAAGAAAATTACGAAAGAAAGGCAAAGAATATTCACTCTCATTTTTTTCATTATTGCAATAGACATCGTTTTGCGTTTATGATAGCATATTCCTAAATGTCTATCAAGCCTCTATCAAGAAGCGGTCTGCAAGTCCATTTATGAAGAAAATTTTTAATTTTACCTTGCGGTTCGTTGAGGTGGGTTTCAAGTTTGATGTTCCTTTCCGTAGACCCGCTTGCGCCGATGTTGCAGGCTGCCGTCTTAGGTAAACGAAAGCGCGGAGTTCGTAATGAAATGGAGAACGGATATACGGAGAAGTACATTGTTTGCCCAAA
>JAAXHD010000388.1:0-2010 GCA_012271015.1 Candidatus Poribacteria bacterium
ATGCGGTTCACCTATTTTTTGCCGGGATGGATAGTTGTGCTCGGTATCGGTGTTGTTATCGGTATAACTATATATGTTTATTTGCGGATAGCACGTCCGTTGCAGCCGAGGTATAGATTGTTACTCATTCTGCTGCGGATGGCTGCAGCGTCGATTCTGCTGGGTTGTCTCTTAGCCCCAGCTGTCATTGAAAAGAAAGACATCACACCACCGACGCATCTCTCTATTTTAGTGGATACCTCACGAAGTATGCAGCTTGTTGATGTCCCTGTGAGCGAGCCACCTCTGTCGAGGCTCGGTCAAGTAAATCAACTGCTTTTCAATGTTTCCGAGCAATTCCTACAAACCTTACGAGATAGGTTTGAAGTTCATCTCTATCCTTTCAATACGCGACTGCAACAAAGTATCCTGTTATCACAAGAGGGTGATCCTGCAACGCCACACTTAGAAGCGGAAGGCGCACTTACTGATATTGGGGAGGCTATACGAGAAGCCGCAGCAGCGTGGAAGGGGCAGCAAACTGCCGGTATTGTCCTTTTTACAGATGGTGCACATAATTCTGGACAGTTCCCTCTGGAGATGATCACAGCATTGGAGGTGCCGATCTATCCGATAGGTGTTGGTTCTCTGGAACCGCCAAAAGACATTCAGATTCAGCGTGTCGATTACACGCCAATTGCTTACACAAACCATGAGAGTGTCATTCGTGTGAGTGTTATGCAAACGGGCTATACCGGTAAAACGACCCAGTTGTCTTTGCGGGAAGTAGAAAGTAAAAAACTCGTAGATACTGCAACGTTAACCTTCAATCCCTCTCAGGAAATAGATTCTGTAGATGCCAGCATAAAACAGGTAGTTGAATTAAAGTTGACACCACAGTCGGAAGGTAACTTTCAATATAGTGTTACACTTCCAACGCTTGATGGTGAACTCACGGGGGAGAACAATCAGAAGACGTTTTCTATGAAGGTTGTGAAGGCAAAGTTGAACGTTTTCTATCTGGAAGGCAGACCCAGATGGGACTACACCTTTTTGAAACGAACATTGGAAAGAGACCCGGATATTGAAGCTATCTGTGCAATCTTATCACGTACAGGAGGAAAGCCTCTGCCTGTAGGTAGTGCGCTTGATCGCTTAGATGGGTATTATCCACAAGCGACTCCAGCGTCGGAGACTCCGAGGTTCCCCGAATCGCTCACCGAACTTTCTAAATATGATGTGCTGATTTTAGGGGATGTGGGAGCTGAGCATTTCACCGAAACGCAACAGCGCGCGATTGTTGATTTCGTTGAGACCCAAGGAAAACCGATTATCTTTCTACCTTCGCGGAACATGATCGGAATGAATGGACTCGGAAATACAGAATTAGCTCCTCTTTTGCCGATTGACATCCCAAGGAATGGCTGTCGTGTAGAGGATGCGGAATTCACTGTGCAACTGACCCAATCCGGAGCATTTCATCCAATGTTGGATCTTGATGATGCTCAGGTTGCCCAAACGGATCAAACCGTAGGGCTGGATGGAAGTAATTTGAGTTTGTGGCGGAACATGCCAGCGTTGCCTCGATCTTTCAGTGGATTCCGTCTCAGGGGTGGCGCAACTGCACTGATGGAAAACGGGAGCGGCATGCCCATTCTGGTTCTCCAAAGGACGGGTTTAGGTAAAAGTTTGATAATTGCGGCAGAAGGCTTCTGGAATTGGGATTTTGGTGTCACAACTTACAGGGACACGCGTTATCAGACAATCTATCCTCGATTTTGGGCACAGGTGATACGGTGGATGGCAACAAACACCGATGACAAGAACGTATATCTTACGACAGATGCGTCCACTTATGCGATAGGGGATACGGTGAAGGTTGCAGCGTATTTGTACTCCGAAACCTATCAACCGCAAGCGGGTGCAACAGTTCAGATCGAAGTGGTGCCCCCTGATGGTGTCCCCTTCCAAGTTAGCAGTCGTCAGCAATTAGCAGTCAGCGGTCAGATAAATAGCGATCAGCAATCAGCG
>JAAXHD010000388.1:2076-2431 GCA_012271015.1 Candidatus Poribacteria bacterium
GTTCACCAGAAAACCTCTTAACTGACAACCGACAACCGACAACCGACAACTATTTATCCGATAGGAGTAATCTTTATACTGCCCAATTTGCCCTACTGCAAAAGGGAAAGTACCGTATTCGCGCAACCGGTAGAAGCGGCAATCTGAAGTTAGGCGAGGATCAGATCGATATTTACGCGCATCCGCAACTTGCCGAATTGGAGAATCCGCAGCTCAATGAGAATTTGTTGAAACAACTTGCAGGACAAACCGGTGGTGCCTATTTTACGATGGCTGACGCGGAATCTGTTCCTGAAAACATTGCAAATGTTCAAAATCCGATATTCGTTGATGCAGAACGCGAGCTTTGGGCACA
>JAAXHD010000330.1 GCA_012271015.1 Candidatus Poribacteria bacterium
ATCCTGATACTGGAGAAGCGACCATTACAACGGATGAACTCGAGAAACCGAACGGTATCTGTTTTTCGCCTGATTATGAGAAACTCTATCTCGTGGATACTGGGGTTACGCATAAAGAAGGAACTCCACGGCATCTCTTTGTCTATGATGTAATAAATGGCGAGAGGTTGGGCGAGCAGGAGGTGTTCTGTGATACATCGCCCGGTATTGCTGACGGTATTCGGTGTGATGTTGATGGAAACCTGTGGGCAAGTGCAGGCTGGGTTGGTGATGGATACGATGGGGTGCATGTCTTCGCACCAGATGGAACACGTATCGGGCAAATTCATCTCCCAGAAATTTGTGCAAACCTCTGCTTCGGTGGTGTGAAAAGGAATAGATTGTTTATGATGGGTAGCCAGTCTCTCTACGCGGTTTATGTGGAAGCGCAGGGAGTTCCGTATTTTTAGTCAGGATTACAAGCCCCTCCCACAGAATGATGAAAACAGAGAATCTCGAACATATCAACTGTCCGATTTGCGAACGGGATGAAGCAGAAGAACTTTTCAGTAAGGATGCCTTACCGGTGGTCGTCTGCAAACAATGTCAGTTGCGCTATGTGAATCCACGGATAAATCGTCAGACGCTTGAAGACGGATATATTGAGACTTACTATCCACCGGATAAAGTAGAACGTATCCATACGGACAACATGGAGTGGTTGCAGATGGAGGAACGTCTATCGGAGTTGGAGAAACACCATCAGGGTAAGGGACGGCTCTTAGATGTCGGATGTGGTATTGGAACGTTTCTCCGCCTCGCGCGCGAACAGAGTTGGGAATCCCACGGCGTTGAACCATCCAAGAGTGGCAGTGCTTTTGCACAGGAAACGTATAAGTTAGATGTGAAGTGTGGGGAGGTTTTTGATGCGAATTTCCCGACTGCGCATTTCGACGCGATTACGCTCTATCATGTGTTGGAGCATATATTGGAATTAAATCCACTCCTCAGTGAGTTACGCCGGGTTCTGAAGCCTCAGACGGGGACGCTTGTCATCGAAGTGCCGAACGGTGAGGGTTTACAGAGCCGTCTCCAGAAAGCGGATTGGCCCTATGTCCACCCGCACGATCATCTCTACTATTTTTCTGCGCGTTCCTTACCAAAATTACTTCGGAAGCACGGTTTTCAGGACATCACGTTAGGGAAACCGAAACGCGTGAGTCCGATAGCTGGTGTCAGTTTCGCACTTCGTCAAGTTACGACTGCTGCCTTGGTTCGGTTCCATTTAGGTACAGTGATTCGCGTGTATGCGAGTTAGGAGATACGGTTCACGATCTTGGTTCTTGATAGGAGAATGTTTGGATGACCTCGTTCATGAGCAGCCGCTGCGCGATTGTCTCAAGGATTTCTGCAGTCAGGGTACCAGTGAACCAATATTTATATCCCGTGCGAACGACAGCGACACCCGATATGCCTAAGTCTGTGATGCCTTTGACGGTGCTATCACCGACCGCATCCGTAACACCGGGCTTGAATTGCACTTCAAGGGTCCAATCTGTCTCGGTATCATTTTCACGTCCAAAAGCGTAGACTTGTGTAATGGGATTAGCGAGGAGTTCAGTTCCGATTCGGTCAATGGTTTCTGCGTCGAGAGATCCTTCGATCCAGTAGACTGTGGCTGTGCGTACAGAATCAATACCATTAATGCCAAGGTCGGTTATATCCTCAAGAATGCCTTGTCCGACGGTATCGGGGACTTCAGGTTTATAGGAGACTTCAACTTTCCAGTTTTCCATATTTTTAATCATGTCCTAAAAGTGGAAAAAAAATGTCAAAAAAACAGATAAATGTCTTGGTTTTCGGGGC
>JAAXHD010000329.1 GCA_012271015.1 Candidatus Poribacteria bacterium
TAAAATTAAAGAACGTGCTGAAGAGATTGCCGAAGGTCTCTATCCACATCAAATAGAGGGTGTCGCCTTTCTGCTGGGGCGTCGCCGGGCACTGCTCGCTGACGATATGGGACTCGGTAAAACCCGACAATCCATCATTGCAATGGTTGAGGCAGAAGCAGAAGGTCCCTATCTTGTCATCTGTCCCGCCTCTGTCAAACGGAATTGGGTTCGTGAAATCGAACTTGTGTTCCCCATAGCTGAACCTGTCATCGTGGGTCCTGATCCTTTCCCTTCGAGTGCCAGCATTGTTGAAGGGCAAGATTGGGTTATCATCAACTATGAAATTCTCGGTAAACACCTTAAAAGACTTCTCGAGTTTGAATGGAAAGGTGTTGTCTTTGACGAAGCACATTACTTGAAAAATTACCAAAGTCAGCGGAGTCGAAACGCCGCTAAACTGGTGAAAGCGATTCAACGTCAACCGATAGTTCACGCGTTAACGGGGACCCCGATGACGAATCGTCCTCGTGACCTTTTCCCGATTTTACAGTTGGTGGATCACCCTCTCGGTAAGAGTTTCCTCAGTTTCGCTAAGCGGTACTGTGATGCCTATCAGGGGGACTTCGGATTGGTGGCAGATGGCGCAAGCAACATTGAGGAGCTGACCGTTCAGTTACACGGGGTGATGCTACGGCGCACCAAAAATGAGGTATTGGATCTCCCACCCAAAGTCCGAACATGGTTGGACGTTGAATTGCACCCTTATGCGATACAGCACTTCAATAACGCCGTCCGCGAATTCCTAACGAAATTTGACGCACCTGAATCCATTGGGACGATTGAAGATGAATCGGAGAATTCGGAACGACGACAAGCGGTCGGTAGGTTGACGACAGCGCGTCGAAAACTCGCCTTCGCCAAATGCCGACACACGATCAAGTTTGTCGAAAACGCACTGGAACAGGGCGAGAAGGTCATCCTCTTCACTGCATTCCTCAATACACTGGAACGTTTCCACAAACATTTCGGGGACCAAGCCGTTTTCGTCTCTGGGGAAGTTCCTGCCGAGGAACGGCAGGACCGAGTGGATCAGTTTCAGAACGATGAGAACGTCAAACTCTTCATCGCCAATATGCACGTCGCGGGTGTCGGAATCAATCTGACTGCTGGGCGGCAGGTTGTCTTCAACGACTTAGATTGGGTGCCAGCGAATCATTGGCAGGCAGAGGATCGTGCCTATCGTATTGGACAGACGGGGACTGTTAACGTCACCTATATGATCGCACGCGGCACGGTAGACGAATTCGTCAAGACTGTATTGGAGACGAAA
>JAAXHD010000144.1:0-2115 GCA_012271015.1 Candidatus Poribacteria bacterium
CCTTGTTCCGCCAACGGGTAACCGATAAGTGTAACAGCAATAGAGAAGAAGACTGCTAACAGGATCGCCTGCATCGCAATGTGCTCGGCTTGTGCGAGGTTCCTTGCTCCCAAGTACTGCGCCACCATAATCCCTGCGCCTGTTGAGATACCCAGCGAGAACACGCCAATTAACCGGAGCAAATTCCCACTGACACCAACAGCTGCTATCGCACCAGGGCCAAGTCTGCCAACGAAAATCATATCAATGATATTGAATGCATCTTGAAGGATATAACTGAATATTATCGGTCCTGCGAGTCGTAGGAGATGCCTCAGAAGGCTCCCTTGCGTCAAATCGCCCCGTGCTTTTTTCATATTTTGTGTTCTGGCACTTACGTGTTGCTATTTGATTCCCTCTTCGCCTAAATCTCCCTATCCAATTGAGATTTGACAAGGACTTTGGCGGCACTTATGGTATTGGCATTAATTTCATCCATATTAACAGAAGGGTAGTTGGATGTCAATACAAAAAACACGGGCACTCAGGACCATTCAATTTTAAGAAATCATTGGATTGGACATCTTTTTTCCAGGATTCGGTGCGAAATGCTGCGACAGGCTGCGATGGGCTGCGAATTTTTCAGCGTTTTTTCATAATACATAACATAAATTAAGTATTAACACCTGCGAAAAGGACAACACCAAAACCTACAATTGAATGACCCTGCACGGGCACTTATCCCATTTTTTTATCGGCAAGGTTCAACAGCACCGATTAAATATCGGAAATTTATCTTGACTTCTAAGCCAAAGATGCATTAAAATCAGAAGCATATAATACGCAATGAGGAGATAGAAATGAGAACAGTTAAATTAGGCTTGATTGGGGCGGGTGGTATCTCAGGTGCGCACTGTCGAACGCTTGCTGAAATTGAAGGTGCCGAGATTATCGCTGCTGCCGACCTCGTCCCTGCAAACCTGGANNTGCGAGAAGCCGATGGAGGCGACACTCGATGCCGCCGCTTCAATGTGGCGTGCAGCAAAAGAAAACGATAAAATCTTGATGATCGGTCTGAAACTCCGCTATTCACCACAAGTCATCAAGGCAAAAGAGATCGTTGACGCTGGCACCCTCGGCGACATTTACTATGTTGAGACCGTTGCGGATCGGCGGCGTGGGAATCCCGGCGGAAGTTTCATCCGAAAGGCGACAGCCGGTTTAGGTGCGTCTGCGGACATCGGGGTCTACGCACTCGACACTGCCCTCTATTTAATGGGGCATCCGAAACCGGTCGCAGTTTCCGGTATCACCTCCAACTATCTGAGCCTTCACAACACATGGAATCCTGCACTCAAGGAAACCGAAGTAGAAGATTTCGGTGTCGGTTGGGTCGTCTTCGAGAACGGGGCACGCATGGTATTCAAGACGTGCTGGTGTATGAACATGGATTCGCTCGGTGGTACCATCTTCCTCGGCAAAAAAGCAGGGTTACGCCTCGGTATCGGTGAAGTCCGCGGACCCGAAGAAGGCGTACGCGTCTACGGCGATAAAGACGGTGAGATCTTTGACGAAGAGTTCACTAAGTTTGAATCGGTAAGTGTATTCCACGAAGAAGATTCAGCGTTTATTGATGCTGTCCGTGAGGGAAAACCTTCACCGATTGATCCTTACGGTGTGATGCTTACTAACGTCATCATCCAAGGCGTTATTGATTCCTCAAATGCGGGCGGACGCGAAGTCGCGGTGACCGTGCCAACCCTATAGCGAACATAGTATTATGGTGCGGGGTTCCTGTGCCTTGCACCTTCCTCTGAACGCTATTTTGCTATCCTTTTTCGCTTTTGCTGACTCTATATAATATAATATATAAGTATAACAGAGGTTTTGTAGGATGAAGTTTATTGAGGTAGCAGGGAAAAAATTCAAATTGGCATCCCGATGGGCGCGTTTGTCGGCGTTCTTCATAGATGGAATGCTCGTAGGGGGTGTGCTATCAATTTTGGTTTTTCTGTTTGATGCAATGGGTTCTGGTATTGGTCCGAGTCTTATTCGGATTGGATTGCTCAGCGCATTGCTGTGGACATTAGGCCCTAAAACTAAAATACATGAAGACGCGTTCCCTCTCGCGCAAAT
>JAAXHD010000144.1:2120-2732 GCA_012271015.1 Candidatus Poribacteria bacterium
CGATGGACAAGGCCCCGGCAAAAAGCTGCTGTCCCTACAAGTACTTCGATTGAAAAATGGTAAACCCTGCTCCTTTAAAGATTCTTTTGTTCGCCGTCTTACAAGCATCTTTCAACCCCTGGATTCATTCTGGACCTTTGGAAAACAACGGCAGCGAATGGGAGATAAGTTAGCAGAGACTGTTGTGGTAAAGCTTGCCCCAGAATTAGAAGCGTTGGAAACCGAAGATCCTGAGAAAATTTTAGAGAAGACCGTCGTTGAGATGGCCAACAGGCTTTCAGATGCACGCCAGAAAGTTGATGCCTCTGTAGATGTCGAAAAACTATTTCAGAACGCTTATGAAGGTGCCATCGCCCAAACGAGCGGATGGCAAGAGCGCGCGGTTATTAACCTTAAGGCAGGACGCGAAGATTTGGCGCGTGAAGACCTCGAAAAACGAAACGAATACCGACGATTAGCAGATAAATACAAAACGCAGTGGGAAGATCAAAAACAGGTCGTTCAAGCACTCAGCAACCTTCTTGAACATCTTCAACAGAAGATAACAGAAACGGAAGGGAAAAAGGCAGTTGTCGTCGCACAACACAGAAACATTGATGCCGAAAGTCATAT
>JAAXHD010000066.1 GCA_012271015.1 Candidatus Poribacteria bacterium
GCACGCTACACGCTTGGGAATGCCTTTCTTCAACAGGAAGCGTGGCAATCCGCTATTGATACTTTCAAAGAACTCATTGACATCGATCCTTTCCACGCGAAGGCACATTTCTCTTTAGGCACGGCGTATCGCCGTATTGGGGGAACAGAAATGGCACAGCGGAATTTACGACGTTTTGAGGTGCTATCTATTGAAGAAGAGCAGTTGACACATCTCAAGCGATTTGTGAAGCTAAACCCTACCAATGCCGAAGCATGGTACCGATTTGGTAGAATTCAACTAAAGCGTCAGCTCTGGGCTGAGGCGACGCAATCTTTGGAACGTTATATCGCACTCGCGCCACAAGAGACGCGCGGCTATGAAGCACTCGGATACGCTCACTTTCAACAGCAAAACTACAAACAAACGGTGGCGATGTACCAGAAAGCGGTTCAGCAGAAACCGAACGTCGCAACGTACCGCAACAGCCTTGCCGGTGCCTATTTGATGTTAGAACAGTATTCCGAAGCGATAGAGCAATATCAAACAGCCATTCATTTAGAGCCCTCCGAACCGCGCTTCTATCTGAATCTCTCCAAAGCTTACGAACTCGCTGGGGCACACACAGAAGCCGAGAAAACCTATCAAGAATATGAACGTCTCACGTCAAAAGCCAAAGAATAGCGATCAGCAGCCGGCAGTCAGCGGTCAGCAGTCAGTAAAGCATGTGGCAGTTCCTATCGTTTCCACCTGCCACAGGATTCTCTTGCCGCCAGAACCCTTCAGTTTTCGATGGTTTTCGATAGCCAATACGGCGAAAGCCATCTTACTTTATGTCCTGTTAGCGTTTTCACCCTATGCGTGGACTGAACCTGAAATGTGTCTTATCCGAGCGGAGCATTTCACGATGGGCAGCGATGACGATCTGCCGAATGAAGCACCCGCACACAAAATCTATCTGGATGCCTATTATATCGGTAAGACGGAGGTAACCAACGCTGAATATCATCAGTTTTGGGTTGAAAATGGTGGCGTCGGTAGCGAACACACCCCTATCAGTTATGCCGATAAATTTGGGATCTGGCCCCGCATTGCAAAAACGAAACCGAACCATCCTGTCATAGGAGTATCATGGCATTCTGCTGTTGCCTACGCGACGTGGCGAGGTATGCGGCTACCGACCGAAGCGGAATGGGAAAAAGCGGCACGCGGAACAAACGCGAGGCGATGGCCCTGGGGAAATACCTTCACACAACGCATCAAGGGAACAATCGTCCACGCGAATATATGGAGGCAACCAGGGGCGCACCCGCAACCCGTTGGCTCCTATCCTACGGGGGCAAGTCCTTACGGGACACACGACATGGCGGGCAACGTCTGGGAATGGGTGGCTGACTGGTATTCCGAAACCTACTATCGCCATAGTCCTGATCGAAACCCGAACGGACCGGTGGTCGGGAGTCGCCGGGTTGTGAGAGGAGGATCGTGGTTGAACAAGGAAAAGTTAGCGAGGTGCTCCACACGCATTGGGCAATATCCAGCGATAGGGACCAGTTTTATCGGATTCCGACTCGCGAAAGACGCGGAACTTGTGCATGAAAAATGAGAGCATCCACCTCTTCATAATTCTCCTTATAGGGTTATCAACTATCAGCAGTCAGCAGTCAGCAGTCAGTAAAGAAGAAAGCAGCGGGCTCACTGATAGCCGACAGCCGACGGCTGACAGCCACTCTACCGCGATCCAATTCGTGGATGTGACTGAGGAGGCGGGCATCGACTTTAGGCACATCAATGGTGCTGAAGGTGCGTATCATCTTCCCGAAACCCTCGGTGCTGGCGGTGCCTTCTTTGATGCCGACAACGATGGTGATTTGGACATCTACCTTGTGAATAGCGGTTATTGGAAGGATTCGTCGTCAACGAACGAAGCACTCAGTACGCTCTACCGTAACAATGGCGATAACACCTTTACTGACATCACAACGACTGCAGGCGTGGGTAACCGCGGCAACTACGGACAAGGTGCCGCTTGCGCCGATTACGACAATGATGGCGATGTCGATCTGTACGTGACTAATTTCGGAGTTAATGTTCTCTACCGTAACAATGGTGATGGCACTTTTACGGATGTCACGGCTCACGCAGGTATCGGCGACTCAAGTTGGAGCAGCAGCGCGTGTTTCCTCGACTATAACCGGGACGGACACCTCGACCTATTCGTTGTTAACTATCTTGTGTATTCAACGGATGTTCCCTACCGTCCCTGTGGAGAAGACGGGGTTCAAACCTATTGTCATCCTTCCCTGTTTGAAGGCGCGCCCGATACGCTCTATCGCAATAACGGTGATGGCACTTTTACGGATGTTAGTCAGGAAGCCGGTGTTGGAGGTATTGGTGGCTTGTTTCACGGAAAAGGGTTAGGGGTCGTTTCAGCCGACTTCAACAACGATGGTATTCCAGACCTTTATGTCGCAAACGACGATACCCGAAACGATTTTTTTTATAACAACGGTGATGGAACGTTCAGTGAAATTTCGCTGCTCGCTGGATGTGCTTACAGCTTCAACGGAGTCGCACAAGCAGGGATGGGTGTTACCACTAACGATTACAACGGCGACGGATGGTTCGATATTTTCGTTACGAACCTCTCTTATGAAACCAATGCGCTTTACCGGAACAACGGTGACGGAACGTTTACCGATGTCATTTATGAAGCGCATCTCGGTAAAGAGAGTTATCTGTTCGTCGGATTCGGCACAGGCTTCCTCGATGTGGATAACGATGGTTGGCGAGATATATTCATCGCGAATGGGCATATCATCGACAATATTGACGACACACACGATATCCTGACGTATCGCCAACGGGATCAAATTTTTCGTAATCAGGGGGATGGGACGTTTCAAGAGGTATCGGCGAGCGCGGGGGATTATTTTCAAAGCACTGCGGTAAGCCGCGGTGCACTTTTCGGGGACTATGATAGCGATGGCGATGTCGATATACTCGTCACACAATCCAACGGTCCCGTGACCTTACTGCGGAACGAGACCGCAACACAACACAACTGGGTTCGAATTAAAACCGTCGGTGTTATCAGCAGTCGAGACGGAGTTGGGACGCGCCTTACTTTGACAGCAGGCGGACACACACAAGTCCAGGAAATCAGCCGAGGGGCAAGTTACCTGTCCAGTCACGATGGTCGACTTCACTTCGGATTGGGAGCACACAGGACGGTTGATAGGCTTGAGGTGCGGTGGCAGAGCGGGGTCCTGCAAATCTATAACAATCTTCCGGTAAATCAGGAACACGTCATCTCTGAGTTTTCAGACACACCCGAGGATAAATTTTTCAAAGCCGCATGGACAGGTGATATTAAAGATCTTCACAATGTGAGTGGCGATGTGAATACAAAGGATGCACTCAGCAGGACTCCGTTGCACATCGCCGCAGAAAAGGGGTACGGGGACGTGGCGATGTTTCTCATTGAAAACGGAGCAGATGTGAACTTCACAGATGCCAACGGCAATACACCGCTAATCTTTATCATCCACAAGACAGGAAATCTGGAGATTACCGAACGGTTGATTGCCAAAGGTGCGGCTGTCAATGCCCAAAATCTAACAGGTGAAACAGCCTTGATGTATGCGGCGTGGCGCGGACATTCCGAAATTGTCAAACTTCTCCTTGAGCACCGCGCCGATGCTACCCTGAAAAACAGACAAGGCGACACCGCGCTGACATTAGCCGAATCAAGAGGACATCTCGACATTGTGCGGATGCTCCAAGCCATCATGGAATAGGCACATCTATGAAAGATTGCGAAAACTATAGGAGAATTACATGCCTTCCGCTTTAACCCGCGGGGTCACCTTCAAATCCGTTCTAATATCCCTTAGCCTTATTCCGATCAACTGCTATTGGATTATGTACACGGAGATGGTCTGGTGGGGGCTGTTTCCGACGACGATGTCTCTGTTTTTCAACGCAGTCTTCTTCGTGTTTACGATCACCCTCCTCAATCTACTGGTCCGGCGGGTAAATCGGCAATGGGCATTGACACACGGCGAACTACTCGTCATCTATGTGATGCTTTGCATGGCGAGTGCAATTGCATCCCATGATCACGCCCAAGTGCTCATCCCGATGATCGGACACGTCTTCTGGTTCGATACCCCTGAAAACGAATGGCGCGAACTCTTATACCGATACATGCCAACGTGGGGGACGGTCCAAGATAAGGGGATTTTAGAAGGGTTCTACGAAGGACAAACCACGCTTTATCGCGCAGAGGTACTACAAGCATGGCTCGGTCCAGCTTTGTGGTGGACGAGTTTCATTGTTGTGCTTGTGTTTGTGATGTTGTGCATCAACGTTGTACTCCGAAAGCAGTGGACTGAACGTGAAAAACTCGCCTACCCTATCATCCAACTGCCGTTAGAAATGACGCGGAACAGTGGCGCGAATTTCTTCAGAGGTAAACCCTTCTGGACGGCGTTTATTCTTGTTTCGTTGCTGAACCTCATTAACGGGTTCAGTTATCTCTTCCCGACGATCCCGATCATTGGCGTTCGGTTTCGGAATATCAGCCAATTTTTCACGGATAAGCCGTGGAACGCCATCGGTTGGACACCGTTTTCTATCTATCCGTTTGTCATCGGACTCGGATTCTTTATGCCTTTGGACTTATCGTTCTCTTGTTGGTTCTTCTATCTGTTCCGCAAGATGCAACGGGTCGCTGGAGCCATCATCGGGGTTCGGGGATTACCCGGTTTCCCTTATGATCGCCAACAGTCACTGGGTGCGTATCTTGGGCTTGCGATTTTCGCGATATGGGCAAGCCGAAAATATCTCGCAGAAGTCTTTAGACAGGTCGTCACGGGACGTTCAAGCCTTGATGAATCCGTTGAACCGATGCGATACCGAACCGCCATTGCAGGCATTGTATTGGGATGTATCTATCTCATCGCGTTTTCAGTGAAGATAGGCATCAGTATTTCACTCGGTATCGCCTTCTTTGTGATGTATTTCGCGCTGTCAACAGGTATTACGCGGATGCGGGTGGAATCTGGTGCTCCCGCACACGACCTGCATTTCATGGGACCTGATTACGCCTTACCGACGATTCTGGGTTCGCGAGGCATGGGCGGACCGAACCTGACAGCACTTTCTTTTCTATTTTTTTTCAATCGTGCGCACCGCAGTCATCCGATGCCGCATCAGTTAGAGGGCTTCCAACTCGCCTCACGGGCGCGGTTTAATCCGAAACCTCTCGTATGGGTCATGCTCCTTGCAGCACTTGTCGGTTCGATCGGTTCTTTCTGGGCATATCTACACGATGCCTATCATTTTGGGGTGCATGGTGGTTTTGCACGCCATCCTTTCAATCGACTCCAACAACAACTTAATTTTCCAATGGGACCGAATATCCCGGAAGTGACAGCCATGGGTATCGGAATGGGATTCACGTTCCTGTTGATGTTTTTACGGATGCGTTTCTTTTGGTGGCCCTTCCACGCTGTGGGGTATGCTGTCTCAGGGGCGGCGGATTGGTGCATGAATTGGCTCTGGATCTCACTTGTGATTAGCACGACTGCAAAATGGCTAATTATCAAGCAGGGCGGGTTGCAGTTGCATCGAAAGGCGGCACCGTTCTTCCTCGGTTTAATTCTCGGTGAATTCGTTGCTGGAAGTCTATGGAGCTTCTACGGAATGGCGACAGAAACACGTATATTTCCGTTCAAAGATTGGTAGTTAAAAGAGGGTGTTTCACAGAGCGTTTCAATTTTAAGAGTTAT
>JAAXHD010000086.1 GCA_012271015.1 Candidatus Poribacteria bacterium
GGTCTCAACGCGATTCGTTCCGCAAACAAGGCACTCTCCCGCAAGCAAAAGGGTTCAAATGCGTGGTATCGGGCGAAGCGTCATCTCGCCCGAGTTCATAAGAAAATCGCAAATCAGAGACGCGATTGGTTCTTCAAGTTGGCACTCCGGCTTGTGCGAAGATACGATACGATTGCCATAGAGACCCTGAACCTTGAGGGTATGAAAAAACTTTGGGGGCGAAAAATCTCTGACCTTTCCTTCGGTGAGTTTGCTTTGATACTCCAGTGGACTTTTGCCAAACAGGGTAAAACATTTTTCAGAGCCGGTCGTTGGGAAGCCACGACAAAACCGTGTTCGAATTGTGGCTACCGCAACGAAAATCTTTCTTCGGATAGGCAGTGGATATGCCCTGAGTGTGGTTCACACCACGACAGGGACGTAAACGCTGCGAAAAACATATTGAGGGCTGGGGTACCCTGGACCTAAGCCAGATAAAACCGATCTGATTCGGAAGAAGAGCCCTCTGGTGGAGCGATACTCAGACGGTGGACTCTCTGAGAAAGCCGCAGTCGCTATGAAACCGAAGCCCCACGCCTTAGCGTGTGGGTGGTATCACGTCAAAGTGGAACTGAATGCCTGCAGGAATGACGAATTCTATTGACATACGATGAAGTGCATAGTAAAATTAAAGAGAACCTTTTTGAAACTGAGATTGTCTTAATCATTAATAGATATAATAAACGGGCAGGCATGTATGTACGCTTTCCGAAAGTTCAACGGAGAAGAGTCATGAAATCGAAAATCGTCAACAATCGAAGAAGCATCATGGCGAAGTTAGGGATTGGTTGTGTCGTAGGTCTACTTCTCGGATTTGGAATTTTGCTTTACGCGCAAGATAAAGCGAAAGTGGAGTTTATTGCCACAAAGCCGGAGATCAGTCCGGTCAAAAAACCAGAAATGGACTCGGCTAAAATACAAGCAATGATGAAAATGAAGGAGCAAGCCGCCGCGCAAGCGAATAGGTCCCGTGTCCGTCAAAATCGAGGGAGAATTGACTTCGGAGAGAATGCGGCGTTCTACAAAGTGATTATTGACAACAACCTCTTTCGTCCCCTTGGGTGGACCCCTCCGAATAATGAACCTGCCTATGGTTTAATCGGTACTGCCGTTGGTGTAGAGGGTGCCGTATCACAGGCAACGCTGCTCGAAAAAAGATCCAATCGGTATCACTTTGTGACGATAGGGACAAAACTCGGCGATATGACAGTAAAGGACATCCAAGCGAAACAGGTAATCTTAGACAACGCCGGAAAGCCAATCACACTGAAAGCAGGGGAGTTACAGTTCTTGACAACCCGTCGAGGACGCGAGGACAGCAGAGTTGGACGGAGCAGCGAAGGTCAGTCCGAGACAGAGGGAGGTAATTCGGCAAAAAACCAAGCGAATGCTAAAGCAGAAGCCGAAAAACGTAGACAAATGGAGATGAAAGAGCAGGCTGCAGCTCGGGGGCTGAAACCGAATGAATTAGCAGAAAAACTCAAAAATGCGTCTCCAGAGGAACGGCGAGAGATAATGCAGAAAATGCGAGCAGAACGTGCAGAACGCGGTGGTAGAAGAGGTCGGAATCGCGATCGGTAGTCTATCACTTATACATATTAATCTGCTTTCAAGGCGCGGTTGCAAACCACGCCTTTCTTTGTTTATAGTAAAACCGAAAAATAAATAGACATTCCTCCCTCC
This sequence comes from Candidatus Poribacteria bacterium, assembly GCA_012271015.1. Taxonomy (GTDB): domain Bacteria; phylum Poribacteria; class WGA-4E; order WGA-4E; family WGA-3G; genus WGA-3G. Next base: position 1,723 of record JAAXHD010000086.1, read on the forward strand.
CCTGGTAGGCGAGGTTTCTAACCTCGCCGGTGCGGAGTGTCTAATTAATTCTAAACTTTACTATAGTTAGAAACTACGCTGCTTCTTCGGTATTCTCTGGCATGTTTTCAAGTCTCGTAGGTTGGGTTGAACGGAGATCCACTAAAAATCGCACACAGTACAGAGTGTTCAAGGGAGCAGAGAAGCCTGGAATCACCAAAAACTGAGTGAAACCCAACACATTGTGATACCGACACGGTTTAGGATGTTGGGTTTCGCTA
>JAAXHD010000254.1 GCA_012271015.1 Candidatus Poribacteria bacterium
TGAACTTACCCCCATCCTTTAGACAGCAAATGCAGAGATTTAAGGTGGAATATCTGAGCAACAGGATCGGTTCTAAACGCCTGAAACTTATTGGAAATACACCTCATGGGGTGTTCGATAATTAAGCGATTGATGAAACCGCTGTTGATTGTAAAAGTTGAAATAGTCTCTCAATCGACACCAAGCCGTGGTTAGGGAGTCATAATCGTTGAGATAGACTTCCTCATACTTCACACTGCGCCAGAGCCGCTCAATGAAGATGTTGTCAAAATAGCTGCCTCTGCTGTCCCAACTGATGGTAACCTGAGCCGCTTGAAGCCGGTCGGTAAACGCATCAGAAGTAAATTGAGTGCCTTGGTCATTGTTGAATATCAACGGTCTTGATTGACTAAGTGCCTTATCAAGTGCCGATAGACAAAAGTATACATCAAGTGAGTTTGAAAGTTCCCAAGACAACACATACCGGGAAAACCAATCCATAACTGCTACGAGATAAACAAACCCTTCGCTCAAGCGAATGTAGGTTATATCCGTTGCCCAAACTTGGTTGGGTCTGGTGATACGCAATCCCCTCAGTAGATAGGGATATGTTTTGGATGGTTTGTCCGTACCCATGGGCTTGGACTTAGGATAAATCGCAGCCAATCCCATCTTTGTCATTAACCGCGCCACCCGTTTTCGATTGACGACATGCCCTTGAGAACGGAGCCATACCGTCAATCGAGGCACACCATAGAACGGCGTCTTTGTGTACTGCTCGTCTATCAGTCGCATATAGCGCAGATTTTGTGCCGATTCGCCTACGGGGCGGTAGTAGAACGAGGCTCTAGGTAACCCCAGCAGTTCACATTGCCTCACAACTGATAGTGAATTACACCCTAGTTCGACAAGCTGTCGCTTCTGTTCAATGGAGGCGTTGTGTTTTTTTTTGAAGCCAGTCCAGTTCTACTTTCAACTGACCGATTTGACGATACAGTTCATCAACTAACTGTCCGGTGTCGGCGGTTGCTTTTGAACGTCCGGTTGTAAAGAGTTGAGGCAATTGGTCAAGCGCCTGCTTTTTCCATTGGCTGACTTGATTCGGGTGGACACCATATTCACTGGCTATCTGAGCGACAGTTTGTTGATTTTTTATCGCTTCTATTGCCACTTGTGCTTTGAACTGACTATCGTACCGTTTTCTGCGAGACATCGGTTGAAAACTCCTTTCTTTGTCTGGGCATTTCTGACCTATATTGTCGCACAGATAATCAACGGTTTGCCAGTGAGAAATACACCTTAATCAACTGTCTAGTTTTTGGGGGTAATTACA
>JAAXHD010000024.1 GCA_012271015.1 Candidatus Poribacteria bacterium
CGGTTTTCTCAGAGAGTCCACCGTCTAAGTGTCGCTCCACCCGCAGGCAATTCCCTGAAACTCTGAAGCGAGTCTCAGGCATATCGTGTGGAAACTTTCACGGGTATCCCTGCCTGCAAAATATTTATCGCAGCATTGATGTCTCGGTCGTGGTCTGAACCACAGTCGGGGCATGTCCACTGCCTATCAGAGAGTGTTAGGTGTTCGTTATGAAATCCGCAATCGCTACAAGGCTTTGTTGTAGCCGTCCAGTGACCGACTTGGAGCAACGGACGCCCATGTTTGATACACTTATATTTCAATATCTCAACAAACTGGTAGAAAGCAAGGTCGGAGACCTTACGTCCCCAAAGCCGTTTCATACCCTCAAGGTTCAAGGTTTCTATGGCGATGGTATCAAAAGACTCGCACAGTTGTGTAGCAAGTTGCCAGTGGAAGTCTTTGCGTTGGTTGCTTATTTTTCGATAGAGACGCGCAATTTGTCTCACACACCGCCACCAGCCGTTAGAACCTTTTTGCTTACGACTCAGTTCTTTGTTGAGAGACCGAAGTGTGTTTAAGTTAGATTTCAGGGGTTGTGGGTGGTGTTTCTTCTCACCCGTGCTCAGCGTCAAATATGCGTCTTTCATACCGAAGTCTGCCCCGACACTCTTACCCGTCGTTGGCAGAGGTTTGGTTTCTATAAAATCGGTGATCATATACAACCAATAGTCACCGCAGTTATCGCGCTTGATTGTGATACGGCGGATAGCCCCATAAAACTCACGATGCTTATGAAACGTATATGGCACTTTATCATATCGCCATTTGCCATTTTCCCACTTCCTGAAAGTGAGTGTGATACGATTGCCTTTTAAAGACCAGCCCGTTTGTTTTAGGGTGAAGGATTTGAATTTGTGCCGTTTTTTGATCTTCGGTCTGCCACCGAGTTTCTTGAAAAATCGGTCATACGCCAAGTGGATGCGTTTGAGTTCTTCTTGGAGCGCTTGACTCGGCAAGGCGTTCCAATGTGGCTGCGTCATCCGTTTCAAATCGGTCAGGTGCAGACACATTGCCTCGTAGTTCGCATACCCCAATCCGTCTTTATAGCGTTGACGCTGCCACTTATGGAAATACGCATGCACTTGCCACATATCATCAAACAAGTTGCCTAAACGGATTGTATTAG
>JAAXHD010000242.1 GCA_012271015.1 Candidatus Poribacteria bacterium
GAGCCCCGCTATTGCGTCCATTGCGCCGCTCTTACCGGTGTTAATTCTCCATCATAAGCGATAACCCGAAGTGAGACTTTCCAACGCTCACCTGCCGGTGTTGATACGGAACCCGTCCACGTCGGGTTATAGAGTGCCATCCCATAATCCCGAATAAACCATGGACCCCGGACACCTTTATTGAGGATCGCCATACAGATACCAACGGGTCCATGTCCTGCCAATACGTTCTGATAGGCAACGAAATCCGATTCGCCTTCGTGAACAACTTCGACACCACCCTTGCGTCCATTGTCACCCAACACGATACCGCCCATGACAGGCAGCAGCCTCGGTTCAACACGGATACCAATGCTTCCGAACTTCGTCTGTGGATAGGTTACAGCACCGTAAGACGCAATCTTTTCGCTGGTCATGTCACAGACGGTGGCATCAGCGAGTGCGTAAAGATCGACGGTGCGGCTTTCGTCAATCAAGGGTTCTTCGTTTTCATCTCGCCAGATAACATTTTGAACGAACTGCACGCCATTGGCATGTGGGGTAATGTCAATCTCTCTCTGTGTGTCCATCCGTCCCAATTTCTCAAAGACTTTGTCTGTGAAGGAACGACGCGGTGGAGATGCCCAGAAACCTGCTTCTCTGTCGCCGACTTGCACGGGTCCTTGTCCAACAAAAATACCGTTGTGGAATGGATGGTCGAAGGCGAATTCCTGGACAACGGTATACCCTGCTGGTGTATAGAACGGGAAGACGAAAGGACGATAAAAATTTGCACCGACACCGCCCAAACAGCGATCTGTGTCGCCTTGGACGACTAAATGGGTCTTGGCATTCACCTTAACTTGAAAATTGCTTTTCATACTTTTCCATTTATGTTTAATGTGAACTATCTCTATGGAGTCGGCACAAGACCTACCCCTACAAGGTTCACGCCCATCCCAACCCATATATAGATCGTCATATTAAACTTAATCCAAGTTGCTACGGACAAGATTTTAACGCTGAAACCTGCGTTTTTGCCCCGTCCATTGTTCGTTTGGAAGTGCACACGCACAGACGAACCGTCTCTGCGACAAAAACGGGTACAATCCCA
>JAAXHD010000248.1:0-683 GCA_012271015.1 Candidatus Poribacteria bacterium
GTGAAGGCAAATTCGAGGTACTGGCCCTTGTGGTAAGCGGGCGGGTAGAGAACCGAACCGCCGGCCTCGCTTTTGAGGAGGTCGAGCAGGCCCTGTTTGGACTCGAATTTTTGGCGGTTGCAGTACAGGCGCAGACCTCGGTTGAGGCAGGCGTAGTTCCACAGCCGGCGCTCGACGAACTCGTGGTTGAAGGCGCATTCGCCAAAGATGTCTGGATCAGGCAAAAACTCAACGTACGTGCCGTCGGGCGCGTTGGACGCACGGCTTTTCTTTTGCTTTTTTAACTCGCCACGCTCAAAGAGCACTTCGGCGCACCGGCCGTCTCGGTAGGAGCGGACGACGAAGTGGGCCGAAAGCGCGTTGACGGCCTTGGTGCCAACGCCGTTGAGCCCGACGCTGAACTGGAAGACGTCGTCGTTGTATTTGGCACCGGTGTTGATGATCGAGACGCACTCTACTACTTTGCCGAGGGGAATGCCGCGGCCGTAGTCGCGGACGACGACTCGATTTTCGCGGATTTCGACGTCGATCTGCTTGCCACAGCCCATGATGAACTCATCGACGGCATTGTCGATGACCTCCTTGAGCAGTATATATATGCCGTCGTCGGGATCGGCACCCGAGCCGAGGCGGCCGATGTACATGCCGGTCCGCAGGCGGATGTGCTCAAGTGAAGAGAGGGT
>JAAXHD010000248.1:715-9160 GCA_012271015.1 Candidatus Poribacteria bacterium
TTGGCCATTACTTCCATAAGAGGTTTATAGTAGAACGAGCCGCGATGACTCAGTGGGGGAGAGACGCGACCGGTGGACAATGGGAGTACTTGAAAATGCAGGAGAAAAGAAAGCAGAAGCATCACAGGAGAGCAGGAGGGGGATCCGTCCTCCTTGGTGCGGCTACTAATCTAAGCAATTCTCCGTCTGTCTAATATAGTGAACATATATGCAGTTGTCAATTAGATGCGGGTGCGGATAGCCGCGGTGCCGTAGCTGATTTTTCCGTATCCCTTGGACAACAGTGGTGTTGCGGAGGCGATACGTTTGGGCGTATCGTCCGGTTGGAGCGGAGATTGAAGTCAAAAGCGGTCTATATTGGCTAACTTACCTAATTTTAAGGACTTAACGAATGCCGATGGCGGCTTAATTTGTACGGAAGTTCCTCTTGGCACGCTTTTCGCTTTTATTGCCGCTGAAGTCTCAGCCGTGTTTCAAATATCAAGTTATGGAACCGATTCTAATCAGATCATCCAACCAGAGGTATATTTCAATTGCTCACATCTATTAGAGAAAAATTGGCTTCAAGGTTATTGGGGTGGAGCAGTGGCCTCATAAGAACTTCGGAAACCAATATGTTGGACCGTAGCACATTATCTGTTATGGTCCTATTCCATGGCTGTAGCTCCGTTCATACTAGGCGAGCTTATGAGGTAGCCCGACAATTACGCCACCGAGGCTACAAGGTTCGGCTAGCAGGAGATGGGTCTTATGCGGAGCAACTTTCCCAAAGGGGAGAAGAAATATGCAGCGTTAAAACGTTGCCTTTAGAGATCCACAGAGGCCAGACTGAGCTATTGGACTATAGATCGTGCGATACTGAATGGATCGACTCTTGCGTAAAATCCGAACGGTCTTTGATTAAGGAGTACGATCCTGATCTAGTTATACATTCCTTGAAACCAACGGCTTCAATCGCAGCGCACTTGGAAGGTGTTGACGAAGTTGAAATAATTCAAGGGTACGATCAACCGGGTTATCATCTTCCTCTTCAGACTCTATCTGTTTTACCATCGCGAGACACATTTGCAGAATACTTAAAAAGCAAAGCCTGCGAAATCAAGAAGAGGAATAAGTACTACCTGATTGCAGATATACCTGAACTATATCCCACAGTAGATTTCAGTGCTAGTGGGTTCTATTATATAGGGCCTCTCTTGTCGGCCACTGGCAAAGACAGACGGAAGGCGATTCGTAAACGGGATACATCATTTCCTACCGTCTATCTCAAAGATCCTAAAAATCTCCTAAGAGAAGATATACTGAGACAAGCTAAATCCGGGACGGAGATGCCTTATCGCTTACTAGTAGAATCTACCGAAGGAGTAAAGTGGTCTAACAGCCAAGTAGAGTTTGTCAACGAAAGCTATAGAGAGCCGCCGTGGGAAAGAATACATATAATAGTTGGGGACTTAGATATAGAAACCCTATACAGTGCTTTATTCCAGGGAGTTTTGCCTATCGGTATAGCGACTACTTTAGACCAAGAGCTCCATCTCGATAGACTCCAAGCGGTTAATCTAGGTCTAAAGATAGACCCGGATATGTTTAGCTATCATATTGTTACACAAGTAGTAAGAAAGGCATTGGATGCTTGGGATAAGGTGAATGTTCAACTAGAGCATGTTGTTAATCTCTTGGGGAGATGGCAGACAAAAGATGTCGTTGCTGACTGGGTAGATAGCTATTTTGCGAATCGGCATACGGTACTTCGTTACGATCCCAGATTTCTAGTAAGTGAAAACGAGTTCTTACAGCAACTCGACGGCACTACTCCCTCCACTCTATCAATTGAGGTGCTGCGTAAAATGCTACGGCAAGGTATTCAGAGAGGGATACCTCACTGGCGGCAGGGCAACCAGTACTTCTTCGACATAATAGATTCTTGGAACTGGCTCTACGAAAGGGAAGCCCGATTTTTCGAGGCTGAGTACAGAGCCTGTGATCAAAGACGGCGTACCTTCTTTGATATAGATGAAATAGGCAACATACGTTCAAAGGCTCATACCCAACGCTATAAAGTAACCTATTCTTACGACATACACTTCACTAAAGAACCGGATCAACAGTTAAGAGCTTTTATACCGTACCCCTTAGAGACAGAAGAACAAAAGGCGGTTAATCTAATTAGCTGCTTTCCAGAGGATATGAGAGACTATTTGCGTGATAGGTTTGGATTTTTCTACGCATACCCTTTCACTGTAAATTCGAATTCGACAAGTTTTTCATATACTTGCGAACTTGAAGTCAGCGAGTACAATGCTAAAGGTAAGGGCGAACATACCCTCTCAGACTGGGAGAGATCGAGATATCTGTACACCGACGAGGTCTTAGTCAAACTGCCAGAACTGGAGCAAGTACTCTCCGAGACACTCGAAGCATCTGCGTCCCATAACAAAAAAGAACTGGCTTGGGCCTTCTATAACAAATTAATCAGAACTAAAAAATTCAGGAAAACTAAACTACCTGCGATGGGTCTAGCTGACAGTTCGGCTGTCTTGCTAAACAACATCGGTGGCAATTGTATTCATTTTGCCAGAACCTTTATAGCTCTGTGCCGAATGGTAGGTATTCCCGCTCGAGAGAGATGTGGGACCTTGTTAGGATATCCAACTTCTGAACAGGTGTACGAATACAGAAGCATAGACGAGCCTATAATAGGCCACACATGGGCCGAAATTTACCTAGAAGAAGCATGGATGCCCGTTGAATTCCTCAGCATAGCTATTGGCGAAATCTCTATAACCGGATGCAATATCGAAGATCTCAAATTAAAAAAATACATAGAGCGAAATACTCGGGCTTTTGAGTCTTATTATTTTGGCCACTTAGATAATCAACGACTCGTATTTTCCAATTCTGTGAAGACATTACCTCTATGCTTAACAAAAGATACGGATGGATGGGAATCTTTTCCAAATATGCAGTGCCAATATCGCATGAGAGTGGAGTGTATATAATGGATATAAGTGTAATCGTAGCCACATACAATCAGAAGGAACGTCTCAGTCTCGTATTGAGTGGTTTAGAAAATCAGGGTATTTCGAGCGAGCATTTTGAAATACTAGTGGTTGACGACGGTTCTACAGACGGTACCGGAGCAATGCTAAAATCGCTGAATATGCAGAACCTCGAAGTTGAATCTTTTCAAACGAATCAGGGTCGGTGTCTAGCACGGAATAGAGGAATTGAACGGGCACATGGTTCGTTAGTCGTTTTCTTGGACGGAGATGCATTACCGGCCCCGGATCTACTGCAGCACTATTTAGAAGCCTATAAAGAGAATGGTCAAAAATCGGTATTTTGTGGATACCAATATGTCCTTCCCAACCTAGAGTATTTCCAAAACCCTCAGACGGGTTCTCTCTTGGACACTTCACTGCCTTATTCACTGCGTCGGCGCTTGGCTCTACATCGAGATAAGATGATTATCGCAGAGGATATGGTGCGCAATGAGTTCAATAGTATTATCGAAAAAGCGGTGGAAGGAGGCTATCCGTTTGAATCAGTCCGTACTATGCAAAGGGAATTTCGAGATCTTTACGAAACTGTCGAGAAACCGGCACTAGGCTGGATTGGATTATACCCTCACAATATGGCCATACCCTTAAAGCTGCTAGAAAAAGTAGGGGGATTCGATGATACCATACCTTTTTGTGAAGGATGGGAACTTGGTTACCGTCTAAGGGCAGCAGGTGGACGGTTTATCAGTGTCCAAGCCTCTTCTTACCACCTATACCATCATCATCATTTCTCCGATCCTGAGAAGGCAAAAGCCGAAGGAATAAAACGGTATGCTGCGGTTGAGTATATGGCTCGTAAACATAGCGACGCCTTGGTGCGTCTGGTTCACTTCTGGTGGGCACATTTGTGGCCTAATCCTTTTCTTCCTGAAGAGTCAGTTATAGGCAGTCTGATTGAATTTGACCATATCTACCGAACAATCTCTGAAACAGATGAGAAAGAATACCAAGGGCTCCTAGATGCACTTCCACAGTTCGACCTAGACACAGAGCCGTCTATTCATTATAAATTTAGCCGCGCTGAAAGCGCGGTGTCCGAACGAGTTGAGCAGCAAGATGATCCTGAAGAATGGAAAACCATTTTAGCCTCTGCTGACGAGCATTGGCAAAACGGTCGTCTAGAGGCCGCCTTATCTCAAATCGAGTTGGCAAAAGAAGTTAACCACCGTCAGAGTGATGCAACTATAGGATTGGCTAACATACTGATTTCCCAAGGCAAAGTTTACGAGCTGAAAGGCGAATTAGACAAGGCAAATCAATGTTACGATGAGGCTATATCAATTTTTTTACAAACTGGGGGGGATGAAAGTACAAGGAAGCTAGCTGTAGGATATACCTGCAAAGGGTTTATTACGCAATTACAAGGAAATCTATCTGAAGCTACTAGCCTATATGTCAAAGCACAGAACCTTAACAAGAAAATAAATTGCCAAGAAGGTTATGCCCTAGTTCTCGGCAATTTGGGCACTGTGCATATTCTAAAAGGTGACTTGGATTCAGCAGAGAAATTTTATGAGGAATCCATAGCTATTTACAAAGAGATTGGAGACTCCGCAGGAATTGCGGATCAGTACAGTTCGCTTGCAAATTTGAGAAAAGTTCAAGGCCGTATCTACGAAGCGCGTCCGATACTAGAACAGGCTATTGAGATAGATAAAGATCTAGATAGGAAAGAAGGATTGGCATTGGATTATGGACTCTTTTCTTCTCTCCACCTTTTAATGGGAAATATGGAGGAAGCACTGGAGTACGGCCAAGCCGCCTTAGAGGCTAATCAAAGCCTAGCAGATGAAAAGGGAAAAGCGTACTCATATAGCACACTAGCGGATGTACATTTCTATCGCGGAGACTTTTCTCTGGCAGAATCTTACCTGCATCGCTCAATAGATCTATTTGAACGTATGGACATGTCAGCCAATGCAATTGACCGCTATTTATCCCTTGGAAAATTGTACGCCCATAGCAAAAAATTTGATAAAGCCAAAGAAGTTCTCTCTGATTATCTACGCCTTACCTCAGACTCGACCAACCAGCAAACCATTGCTGCGGCCCGAACCACTTTGGGTCTCGTATATGTCCAATGTGGACAATATGAAGACGCGTATCAAGAACAGAAGACTGCACTGGAGATATACGAGACTGAGAGGGACAAAAAGGGCATCGCCTACGGACTTGCCAGTCTAGGCGAAATACACCAGCTTAGAGAGCAATGGGATAAGGCGAAATCCTGTTACAGTAGAACCCTGTCTATATGTAAAGAGATTAATGACGAACTAGGACAAGGACTTGCCTATATGGGTATGGGAGATGTGGCTGCCAAAGAGGAATTAAAAGAAAAAGCTGTCGCTTTGTGGACGATAGCATCAGAAATTTTTGTCAGGATAGACATGTGTAACTACGCTGACCGAGTCGAAAAAAAAATAAAGGCTATTCAGGGTAGGGAACGATAGTATAGGATCAAAAGTAATAGTGTCCAAAATACAGATAAGAATTCTCAGCAATTATGGTGCTGTGGAAAACTAAATTAGCGATCGGAGCAACGATACTGGTCGCGATTTCTTTCTTGGCTGCTGCCTTGCAAATAATCGTCACATTCGTTACGAGTGAAAACATATACCGTAACTCGGCGGCGTGGTTGAAAGGTGCAGAATACGAAGGAACGGAGGGAGTTATTTTACAGACACGTACGATGAACTGTGGTCCCGCAGCTCTTAAGATGGTTTTGGGTGGCCTAGGTATAGACCGAGAGCTTACAGATATCGAAGCCATGATTGGCTTAGACGAGACTGGTTCTTCCTTGTTTGACCTGATGAAATACGCCGAAAGTCAAGGAGTACATGCTGAAGCTTGGAGACTAACTATAGATGACCTAGAGGACAAATCGCTTCCTGCGATAGTCTTTATTGAAGGGGATCACTTTGCTGTATTGGATCACATCACCCAACGTGACGAAGTCATCTTGCGGGATCCGGCCATCGGTAGGCTCAGAATGAGTAAAGGGACATTCGAGCGCATTTGGCAGGGAGAGACTTTGATAATGACGATGGAATAAAACATTCACCATGTGGAGGTAGGGGTTGTCATCTGCTTTCTGTATAAAGAAAGGAGAACATCATGATCAAACTCATCAATAAGAAAGGTGCAACAGCTCTAGCAACAATCTTGGGCTTGTGCGCCTATAGTATCACACCTAGCGACAGTGCCATCACTTCAAAGCCTATTACGCCTTCTGAGGCTAGGGACATCAAGGGGGGGGGCCTCCCTTGGGCGTTTATAGGTCTTGCCTTAGCAGTCGATGCAGCACTGACCGCAAGTATGATTTCTCTCTATGGAGAACTAGAGGCTACAAAGCAACAAAACAAAGGATCATATGCCCGCAACCCATAAGAGGATTGTAAAACAACAAAAACAAATCCTGTAAGAAGCCAACCTAGATGAAACCCACAACCTCTACATGGTGAATGGATGAGCTACCGGTCTTTTAATAGAGGCCGGTAGCTCGAGATTCGACGTCATGCTAGGAATTATGAGGCTTTACCATGCCATAGCGAGGCGTTTTTCAGACATCTATGATTCACTTACTACTTGAAAATCACACTTCAAACACTCGCCAGAAGCAGGTGTACTCATGAAAAAAAATCACGTAATGAACCAATCCATGTACCCCGTAGAATTTACTAGAAAGTTTGAAAATATACAATGTAGGACATTTTCTGTCGTCTTACTAGCCGTTCTTGTGTTTTTTTTGTTTTCCTATACAGTAGATACTATATCCACCACATTCGCTTTGAGTGACTATCGTCGCATATTATCATGTACTGTTTCTTATGGCCTACTTATTATAGTTATAGCCGTATTTGCTAAAATAGAAAAACAGGAGCTAACTACCCAGACACTAGGGTTATCCCTTCAAATTCCCAAAGAATCAAAAAAGCTCGTCTTAACGTTTGTTTTTTTGTTTTTAATTACCGGAGTGGGTATATTGGCTTTTTTCTCTTACATGAAGTTCCGAGGAATTGATATCCACTTAATAAATCCCAATCCCTTTCTAATACCTTGGACCGAGGAAGCCGACTGGGACGAAAAGTTGCGTACTATATTCTTCTTTATCATCCCACATTCAGTTAGCGTCTTGCTGTTTGCTCCTTTTATAGAGGAGATATATTTTACAGGCCTAATTTTTCCTGCTCTACGGAACCGATTGGGATTCGTTCTCGGCTTTACTCTCACCGCTTTCCTCTTCAGCTATCACCATTACTCTCCGTTCTTAGAAGGACAGCTAAGAGAATTTGTCATTATATTTATGTCCCAAAGTCTTTCGTTTTTTCTTTATCAGGCTACACGATCTCTTTATCCTTCTATCGTCTTCCATTTTTTACGCAATATGTCCGTCTTGTCTCTGGAACTATCAGCCTTTATCTGAACTCAGCCCTAAGAGTCTGTTCTATATATCCGGGAACTAGCTCGCGTCATCGGTTTTCTTCTCTTGCCTATTTTATGTTTTTTTCACTCTGATAGCTCTCAATAACAAACAAAACGAGAAGGAGCGACCATGGAATCTATATCCCAGACTGAATGCGGGCTCGTCGGCCGCATGATCCGCATCTTCTACGCGCCGGGCGAGACCTTTGAATCCCTCGCCCGCAAGCGCAGTACCGCCGATTGGCTGGTGCCTGCCATTCTGAGCGTCGTAGTTGCCACGACCGCCGCCGTGCTCGTCCTGTCCTTTACGACTGAGTTCAACCAAGAAATCATGCAGCAGCGGATGCAGAACATGTCCGCCGAAGAACGCGAGGTCGTGGAGCAACACCAAATCCAAGGCATCATGCAGATTAGTACTCTGATCGTTACACCCATTATGCTTTTCATTCTTATTTTTATTTTTGCCGCGTTTTGCCTACTGATGGGCAAATTACTCGGCGGCCTACTTTCCTACGGCCAAGTCCTAGCCATAGTCGCCTATACGGGATTGATCGCCATTCCCCAACAGGTTATCAAAACGCTGCTAATCTCGGCGAAAAAGACGCCAATGGTACAAATGGGCTTGGGACTTTTCCTCTCCGAGGAGGCACTACAAAGCTTTAGTGGGCGCTTGTTGTCTCTCATTGACCCTTTTATCATTTGGAGCGTTGTGATCACTGGTCTCGGCCTGTCTATCGTTGGACAGCTTGATCGCCGCAAAGCCTACGCTGGAGTTGGTGTCATAACGCTGATCTGGCTCTCCCTCGCCTCTGCCTTGGGTAGTATCGGCCAGTCTTTTGGATCAGGTGGTTGAACTAGTAGCCGAGGCACTATCGGCATTGAGACCTCGACCCGCGTCGAAATTCCCTCCGGCTTCGTTCGCGGCGACCGTGCGGCTGAAGCCCCAGGCCTCATTCGCAGC
>JAAXHD010000112.1 GCA_012271015.1 Candidatus Poribacteria bacterium
TATTATAACTAAATGTCAGAGCCAAAAAGAAATGCCATCTGTTCACACTCTTTGTTAAGTTCTTGGGGTCAGATGGATACTCCATGCCTGTGGTGTAACCATTCAGACGTTCTACAGGCTTTAAAATTCCACCTCCAGTTATTGATAACAAGTTGTCTGTCGTGGGTCCCGCAAAAAGGAAACTTCCTCCGAATGTAACAGGGCTAGGGCCTAAACTCAAGGCTTCATCGTTTGTACTAATTTTCCCGATTGCCAATCCGCTACTAAGTGCAAATGCCCACCTAAATTTCTGGAAGTTGTGACTAAAAATTGGGAGATGGGCTAAAAACCCAAGTGACCCGCTCCATTGATCCCGACCCCCTAACGCGATCTTATTATTGATATTAACATAATGATTATCCCGCAAAGGTGTTACGAAAGGTCCCACAGTGGCTTTGATACCTTGCAAACTTGTCGTTGGGATTACAGACACTACTCGGGGTGGGGGAAAATTCACCTCGGCATTTCTGTTTTTTGGTAAGAAAACACAGATATATTTCATCGGGTTTGTCAAACCTCGTTCTTGGGGATCGTTCACAGTCCCTTTTTCTCCTTCAATTACCCTAGGTTTCACCAATGTCTGTGAATATTCCCCTTCGACAGTGATCTTGACATCGTAAAGAACTGTGTTCACCTCATCGACCATAAAGAAAACAGACGTGTTTTTAGGCAATGAAACCGTAAAACCTTGTATAGGCTCTACTTTGATATTCCCCTTGCGATCTCTGTAGACCTTCGCTACCTGCGGATTCTCGCTCATTGGTTTACGAAGCACAATTGTAAAACCGCTCTCCGACACCGGAATTTCTGATGTTATCCGTGCTTTGTCCTCAGCTTTCACTTCAGTGGATGCTTCCGCTTGAAACAATTCCATACAGTAAACAATTCCTAACAACAAAATGCCAATTTTCAACCTAGATGTGGACATTTTTCAAATCCTTTCAGTCAGAATAGGCCTCTTCAGCCAGCTTGCATCTCAAATTTCCCTGTATCAATCCATTCGTTACACAGAAGAGACCACCAATCCTCCGTAAATCCCTTCAATACATAGTCATAGGGTAGCCACCCATAGCCTTTATCTCCCCAGCTTTCGCCCCAAGAATTTCGAATGAGAAGGGCACCTGTCGTTTTCTGTTCATTTCGCCAATTTTCTATCTCAAGATTATCATCATATCCAACAGCAGCAACCGCATGGCCCCCTATGAAGTTTTCACTTCCTGTAGGAAAGGGAATTTTCCCGTCCTTGGAGATCTCATCAATTGACGCGTAGAGGTTGAATCCGAACATTAATGGTAACTGTAAGGACAGAGTTACCTTAATATGATGGAGTAAACCACAAGGCGAAGTCCCTGGTGAATCTAGGCGGTAATATTCATCGGCTTGATATCGCTGTGCAAGGGCATAGCAGAATGCTGACGGCTCGTCGTTAATGTCCTCGAGAGTACAATACGCCTCTGGGGGGACTCCGAAGAGTACCATAGCCTTCATTGTATCCCGGAGAAAAGCTCCCATGTCGTCTTGATAGCCCAGGAGGTTGCGAGTAACCTTGTAGAGAAAGAAGGTGGAAGCCTTAAAATCCTTGTCATACGTTTTTTTTATAAAAAATTCAATAAGACCTGTACCTGCATGTGCCGTACAAGAACCGAAAGCACCCTGATCTTCAATAGGTGAACACCATTCCCGAAGATCCACATATTTGGGAGGTTGAACAACTTCGATATTCTCCACGCCCATCTTCTTGTACATGCAAGAAATGCTCTCAGTTTTGCATGTATAATCACGGTAATCTGGAGGATCCGGTGTCCAACCTCTACCGAAAATTTTACTTGGCATAATCACTCCTCTCTTCTTTAGTAGGACTTACGCAATAAGGTTTGATCTACCCTCTAAAAAGTCATAATATTGTGCTTCAGGAGGTAACTCCAGATGAGAAAACCGATAAATCGCCGGGAAGCGAATAAACATCAGCCCCCCAACTATCATAAGGTCTTATGATACTATTTCATGATGAGCATCTTTCCGGTAGCAACGAAATCACCGGCAGTCAACGTATAGAAATAGAGCCCGCTTGCGACCCTCTCACCGATGGTATTTCTACCGTCCCAATATGCTGCACGTCCCTTGCTCTGATAATACCCCGCTGCTTGATGCCCCAAATCCAAATGCCTCACGGTCTTGCCATCTACGGCATAAATCGTCAGCGTCACATCTGCTGGCGTTGCGAGATGATACGGTATCCACGTTTCAGGGTTGAACGGATTTGGGTAGTTGTGAAGTAGTGCCGTTTCTTCCGGGATTATCAGGGTCAGCAGATACTCGAGTTTCGCGATGCCTTGCCGGAAGACAAGCGACCCATCATCTTCCACGCGTGCTTGATCTATCCACCCTTTCACTGCTGCATACGTGAGTCCCGTTGGCACGACTACGCGGGACGGTGCGGACGCATACGTTGAAGTGCCGAGGTGTCGTGCAACCTGAACGAGGTCAGCGATCGTGACGATACCATCTCCGTTAATATCCACATCTAAACTTGTCGAAGGGGAGTGTCCAAGGTAATTTGATACCAAGACCAAATCCGCTACGTTTATGACTCCATCGCCATTCACATCCGAGGTGAGCATCCGACCAGCAATTTCCGATGCCGAAGTGTGATTCGCAACTATCATACTCGGTGCGGCAAAAGTAGTACTAACACGCGAAGCACTAACTGTAACGGAAACGTTAGCCCAATCACCGCCGCCTCCTAATAGATCGCCGCGCAGACCACCATCTTTAAAATCAATGTCGAGATCTGTACACGAGATTTCCCGAGCATTAATATCTCGGACTCCCCAAGAGACATTTTTCAGCTTAATCAGGATACCCCTAGTCCCACCGATCGGGACTTTGAAACTCTTACACCCTATATCTTCAAGGTCATTTGTGTTTTCGCCTCCATCCAACCATGAGCCCTCATAGAGGAGCGCGGCCACTCCCACTTCGACCGAACCGTTTTCGATTTTTCTCGTACTCAGGTAGACCTCAACACGGCATTCGCCACCCCATTTGAACGCCATAGCCTTATCCTTTCGCCCATGGAACAAATGATGGTGACCTACGACATGAGAGAATATAGGCTTGGTCTCGTCAATCTTTTCATTTTTAAAGAATTCATCATCCTCGCCAACAACATGAACCGTGCCCGAGAGCTGCGCTCTGGCAATCGGATCACCGTAGCATGAGGCTATAAACTCCTTATCACCATCAGACAACGAGGAATCATCAGACAAGGAATTATCAGGAATCCCCCCTTTCTCTGCGAAAATATCTTTCAACTTTTGTGGGGCAGCCGGACGGATCTCAATGAGTTTATCACTAAGACCATAGGTCATTACCGAATTGATGTCAAAGAATGATTCCTCGTCATCCACTTCACGCAGCGTGAGGTAATTATGCTTTATTTCCTCTTTCTGCTTCATTGTCGGCGGGGTACTATACCCTGCGTAGATTTTACTGATCTCCTCATAAAGCCTCTCCCCACTGAACTTCCACGCAAAGTATTTTTCAAACTCTGGGGCCAAATGCTCATGTGTCAATCCAAGGGCGTGCCCAAATTCATGCAAGGCTATTCCATAAGTAAGATCTGTAGTCAAGCTCATCGTAGGTTCATTTGAATCCCAATACTTTCCGAGATTCCCAGTCTTTGGCGCGCCAACATCCGATATCCAATAATTCGTCTTCTTATCATCAAACTTCACACGAATATCCGATCTGCCCGAACTAACAAACTTAAAAAGAATATTGCCCCATGTGGCCCATTCTGTTGCTGCCCTTTCTACCATCTGTCTTTCTTTCTCAAATTTCCAACGATCCAAAAATTCCACCGTGAGGACGAGCGAATATTTTTCTTCCTCACTACTTGCCACAGTATCCCCGGGTGTCCACAACCGATTGTTCCCATCTGGTGAATACACAGCGGCTTTCGTGACGCCGTATGATGCCCCAGCTTCCGATGACATTGTTGTTCGCTGAATCGGAGGCGTTACCCTTACCTGCCTTAATGGTTCTAAATTGGCTGGCATCTCGGTGCGGCATTGATACCTGTTATGTTGATTGCTATTAAAATACACCTGCAGATTGGGTATCAATCCGGCAATCGGGGAAAAATCTAATATCTCGTTGTTGGAGAGATCCAATACTACCAAGTTTTTGAGCTCGGCGATTGGTGAAATATCTGATATCCAGTTGCGGCTGAGACCCAATCCTTTCAAGTTTTTGAGTCCGGCGATTGGTGAAATATCTGATAGCCCCTTGTAGTTTTTGGTGAACTTCAACTGTTCCAAGTTTTTGAGTCCAGCAATTGGTGAAATATCTGATATCTGGTTGTAGGAGAGATCCAAGTATTCCAAGTTTTTGAGTCCGGCGATTGGTGAAATATTTGCTATCCAGTTGTAGGAGAGATCCAAGTATTCCAAGTTTTTGAGTCCGGCGATTGGTGAAATACCTGATCTTCCTATCTGGTTTTTGGTGAGATTCAAGTATTCCAAGTTTTTGAGTCCGGCGATTGGTGAAATATCTGATATCTGGTGGCCGGTGAGAACCAATTCTTTCAGATTTTTAGCAAATTCCAGTCCAATTAGATTTTGAATCTCCTGCCCTCTTTTATTATTCGTTATACTAAGCCGTAGCAACGTTTGCATATCCGCTTTGGTGATCGGGGGCCCGAATATTTTACCCAATTCCCTTTCAACGGCGAAGCGGAGCTTGGGGTCCAGAATGAGATCTGTGTTTACTGCTGGAGCCTCTGCCGGGGGAAGAACCGGGTTCTCTCTTTGAGGTCCGCCATCTGTTATCTCTGCTTGAGGTCCGCGATCTGCTATGCGTACTGGCAACACTTTGCCATCACTACCAACAAGTATCAGATCTGTTAACCAAATCGTAGGCTTTTTAGACGCAACTACCTCAAATGTCACAGTGGCAAGGGTGCCACTATCGGCACCAACTTTAGTCCCGGTTGTATGGATAGAGACGCTGCCCTCGGTGCCTTGTGGCTGTTCGACAAAGACAAAAGCATGAGGTAGGTAGTTCCCATTTGTCCTGGAAACATAGCGCAGCACACTTGGATCGAAATTTACGGATACCTGATAGCCCATAACATTTCGGGCATTCGTTATGTCAAGAGGGATTGTTAGGTGTGAGCCGACGGGGGGCGCAACCAGCAGCGGTGCTGGAATAGAAACCACCGCAACCCCATCTTCTGCAAATCCGTCGGCGTCACTAGCATCCGCATCCGCTGGCACCCATTCTTCACCCCCATCATCCATAGACGCATCTGCTGGCACCCATTCTTCACCCCCATCATCCATAGACGCATCTGCTGGCACCCATTCTTCTTCACCCCCATCATCTGCAACTACTGGCACCCATGCAGTCGTGACAGTGATCCGTGAACCGTTGGTGTACTTGATAAAGCCATCGGTGTACCCCATACCGATATCACTATTAGGCAACGGATTTTTCACTTGGCTAAACTTTATGTCCGCCTCTGTAGTGCCGCCGAACGACGCTGTCACAATAGTAAAGACAAGGTCACGCCGATTTGACTGATAAGGAAGCCAGGAAGCCACCGTCGAGGTATTGTGCTGCGGTTTTAGAATCTTCCCGTTTCCCTCTATCAGCAAATAGAACTGATTGTTCTTATACGCCCAAAACTTCTCAGAATTGCCAGGAGTGATCGTATAATACCCGACGCTCCGATACCCCGTCGCAGTGACCGCCCCCTTGGCAACACGCCATGTAGAGAACACGACGTGTATATCAGAAGCAGTCATGTTGGTGACGCGGTTCTCCTTCCATTCTGCTACCGATAACTGTGTTAGGGATAATGTTAGAAAGGTAAAAATAAACATCGCAACGGTTAACTTTCGCATTTTCTTCTCCTTCATTATGAATGACCCCAAGTTGCTTGGGTTTTGTAATTTCTATCTATCGACATTTGGGTCTACATTTGGGTCGACATTCGGGTCTACGTTTGGATCGACATTCGGGTCTACTCTAGTATCTATGGGGGGCGTTATTACGCCATCTGTCATCTCCGTTGCTTCGGGGCAGCCGATGAAAGCCACACAGCAGAGCAGAACCACTAACATCGAAAAAATAGCCAAAGCCTCCCGATAAGGAGAGTGTTTGTTATTCATGCGCAGTTAGTTCCTTTGATACAGTTGTGATGTCCAAGGGACATCGGTTGAGTTACCAGTTGTCTGAACCAGGATTTACAAGAGAAGAGGATTATGTAGAAATAGCGTAAAACACAATTGATGCGAACCTTGGGAGGCTCGCATCAATTGCCAGTATAAGGAGTATCTTATACGGTTTGAAATCATTCACGAAACAACACATTAGATGAAATGCAAGGCAGGTTTGGAAACCTACCCCACATCTTATCAACTTTACTTCCGCACGAGCATCTTGCCGGTCGCACTGAAGTTCCCAGCCGTCAGGGTGTAGAAGTAAAGACCACTCGCGACCTGCTCACCGAACTCGTTACGACCATCCCAATACGCCGCTTGGCTCTTGCTTTGGTAGATACCCGCAGCTTGATGCCCTAACGCAAGCGTGCGAATCAGGGAACCATTC
>JAAXHD010000314.1 GCA_012271015.1 Candidatus Poribacteria bacterium
AAGTTTCCCGTCCTTTGTCCATTCAGCATCGGTGGCTTCTCCATGATTCTCAAAATCGGAGAGGTCTATCGCCTCATCGTTTATCTCTTCATCAAAGAGGTATAATAATACGGTCTCCTCTTCAAATGCGGCGAAACAATTGACACTTAGAAGCAACGCGCATGTTGCAAGTATGAGCATCCGAGCCATTTCCTAAGCCTCCTTACGCTGTGTTCCAAGAACTACTTTCAGAGCATCTGCGTTTATTGTATCAAGAAAGTAAATTTTTGTCAGATTTTTTGATGATCATATCCGTTTTGTGTCTTACCAGATAGATATGGATATATGTAATCATAGATTTTTGGTTCAATTTCTGGGATAAACGCTAAAATTTTCAGATTTTTTTGTGAAAAGTAAAAAAAATGCGATTTTGCTCTTAACTTTTTTCGTTTCGGTGTCATATATAATGGTAAATGTGATAGGTTGTATTCTGGGTAGATTCTAGTGAGTTATCAATTTTCAGTCAAAGGAGTCTATTATGTTTGCAAACCGCGTTAGAATCATTCTGTCGGTATTAATTTTAGTTTGTCTTATGTTTGGGATTTTCCCTACCCACCTACAACAGGTAGAAGCAGGTGTAATTAGGGTGACGATAACCGACAATTATTATCTTTGTATACGAGACGACAATCTTGTCTGTGCCGACAAGAATTGGGTTACAGAGGATTATTATGAACCGTGGTGGCACAAGTATAACCCTTTCCATGAATCACATAATACCTCGTATGTATATAGAACACAATCGACGGTAGACGAGGTCGAAAGTTGTTCGGATTGCGATAGTTAGGGAACACACAGTATGCGGTGGAGACTGCAGATCAGTTTCTATCGCATACTTAATGAGTTGCACAAATGTTACATTCAGGAGGCGAAAAATGAACAGGTTGCAAAGAGGGATGGTAGGCGCGGCTTTGTGTTGTGTTCTGTTTGCAATTGGGTGTGTGCTCTATACCGAATTTGACAAGAAACGTTTCATAGAAAGTCTGCAGCCACTTCCACCAGTTGAGGAGGATGCTGTCCATACCCACCGCGGCGGAGACTCACAAACGCAGTCCGATACACTGACAATGGATACTGACATTTCTACGACAGAAAGTCCTAAGGGTGATTACGATTGGCAGAGTGATGATATGAATACGCCTACTGACTTGGCAGATAATACGGACCCCTGGGAAAACTGGTGGGAGCAAATGGAGGCCCAAGAGTCGATGACTGAGGTTACCGAAGAGGCAGAAAACTATCCACCGAAAGGTTGGCATAGAACAAACGATCCTGTTTTATTTGCTGAATATTATCGTGCCCAGTTAATCAAGCAGTTTGGGGATATACCGCAAGTTCACGTTCTTGCTGACGGGCACCGAAAAATAAAATCAGAACTTCCCCTGACGCTTGATGAAAAGATAGAACACCTTGAGGCGATGTATGATCTGTTTCCACATGAAAGCACTCGAGAAAGCATCCAGTTTTGGAAAGAATGGAAAGCCTCAGGCCGTCCCTTCAAAATGGAGCTTGGACTGCCACCGCCTCCACCCTCCGCGGATCAATTTCTCGATATCAAACCCTTCGTAGAACGCTATGGATGGGAAGATGGCATTGCGAAGTTCAGACAGGTCAATCCCGAGCGGGCTGCTGAGTTTGAACGAACTGTTAATCAACATCAGCAGTAGGGGAAACGTATCTTGTCTGTTCAATTTGCGTGAGTCCTGTTTCGTTTGAATCAATTTTTGTAGGAGATCCTAATGAGATGTGTAAGTGTTGTTTTGTTGCTTTGGATAGGGATTAGCAACGATTTTTCGGTAATAACGCCGCGGAATTGGGCATCCGCAGATGACAGTCTCGACAGGAAACGCGTGCATGCCTGGGTAAAGGTGAAACAGAGACGGACGACAACTACGATCCAAACTCCCTTTACTGCGTTTAAATCGCTGGAACAGTTACCTGCTACAGCGTCCTTGAACGACATTTCAGCGTTCGCGAAAAAGCGATATAACAATCATTCACTTTCTGAAGAATGGGTGAAACGCTGCTTTGACTTAAGGCAGAGGAAAAAAGGCACCTTTTTGGAACTCAAGCGTTTTGCCGAATTGCACATTCAAATCATGTCAGAGGTAGATGCCGTAAAGTACGCGGAAGAGATGACTGCCTATCAAGGCGCACTCAGAGAATTAGACAGGGTAGCCGAACTGGGTGGAAACGCCATATATACGTTGCCCTTGGACGTAGAGGTTCGTCCGGATTTACGCGAGGAACAGACGCAAATTATCGTAACTTATGACTGGGATCTGGCAATGCGAAAACACCTGATCAGACTCCAGGTTCTGCAGAAAAAAAATCCTCGAGAAGCTCAGGCTAAAGTTAACACCGTTGCCAAGATCCGCTTTGAAAATCACTCTCTTACTGATGAATGGAGAGCTCTCTACTTCCGCCTGAGTCGTGATAGAAGAGGCACGCTTTCGGATGTCAAACGGTTGTCTGAATTGGAGATTCGCATGTTCACAGATATTGATCCCGAAGAGTATAGTGAACCCATACAAAAACATCGCGGGCTCATGAAGTTATATGATCAAGTTATCAAAAAGTTTAAAGACGCAGGCAAAAACCCCGATATTTTTCAAGTGGATTTTGAATCCGTAAATTGAACAAATATGGATGTCTTAGCAAGAGGATTTCTCGCCAAGTTACAAAATCGGGCGAGGGAGAGAAAGTTCATGTTGAATAAAAAGATCAAGGTTCTTTGGGGGGTTTTGTGGGTCATCCTATTCATAGGTTTAGGGATATTCTATAATAATCACCGGAATTCACAACCGCTAAAACCTGTGATAATTTACAAATATACTGAACCTCCAGAGCGGCCTCTCAAGTCAGTGAAAACCGAATTCATATCTAAGGAAACAACCGTGTCTGATTCGGAGCCTGAGTTGGAACCGGTTGAGAGGCTACCATCCGAGACCACCGAAATGCCGCAAAACGATGCCCCATTTGAGGTGTTCCCTGAATTAGAGGTAGATGTTGTTGAACCCGCAGAATTGACTTTTGAAGAGGCAGCTCCCTTTAATTTCAAAGCAACGCCGGAGGGGTATCCACTCACACCGTATTGGGATCAACCCGCGGATCGTCAAAAGAATTGGAGTTACGATCATAAGTTAATCGATCATGTTCTCGTCAAACTCTGGCGAGAAGGTGTGCAAAATTTTGAGGGCGGCTCTATTGATGATACTGGTAGAATTCGCCCCCACTATACAAATACGCTTTATGTTGAATGGGATGAAGCACTTATGTCTGACGGAACGAAACGCAACTATATTTCCTCTTTTCTCGGACCTGTAGGTGTTTGGAGAAAAAAAGATTTTTTCGATCTTCCACCACCCTCTGTTCATTTAATTAACATGAATTCACCTGAAGGTCAAGGGATTGACCCCTATACCTTCCTAACTTCTCAGGAGTTACCATAATGAAGACTTTGTGTTTTTCGCTTACACTTCTTGTTCTGTCAATTGCTGTTTGTTCTAACTCTGTACCGAGTGTCAGTTACGTGATAGCATCCGCAAGTGCTTGGTCCGGCAACAATTCTGTGCACCTAAGTGCTTCTGGTTCGGCGGATGAGATTGAAGTTGGAGGATATACTCTGTCGGTCACAGGCAAATCTAATCTGAGTTCACGATTCGTCGGCAGCACATCTCCTTATCATTCAAATACACTTAACCCCAGGCGACGCGGAGAGTCAGAGTCCTCAATTGGGGGAAGAGGTTATGATGGCGTTAACCATCAGGATTACGACGATGCTGAAGCGGAGTAGTATTTCTGAGGATTTTCGGTAATACAATGATAGGAGACAAGTCTTACAGCGTATAAGATAAGTGGGAAACAATGTCAACAAGAAAATCAGACTGATTTTTGAAAGCGTGCCATCTCTCCTTCCGATTTTCTTTTTAGGCATTTTTTATCAACTTTATGAGAGGGGTGATATGATGTTTGGTGATTTACTTTCCAGTCGGTGGATCCAAGGCGGTCTCGTTTTCTTTGTCCTCTCGGTTAGCGGGAGCTTCCTCTTTTCTTGGCACGTCCGACACACGACAGAGAAAGCGTTCGCACGAGACGACCGATTTTTGCAGGGGCTCCCGATACAGAACGAGACACGCACTGCAGCAGGCACCATAGATACAAGTGGAGTGGACTTTTCCGAAACGCAAACGCTCCGTTTTACCGATGCCTTGCAGATGGCTGATGCCACAGAAACCGTGTCACCGATAGATGACACTGCGGAGTTCATGGACGTGGCGGATGCCTTCTTACCCGATGACTTCGTTTTAGAGGAAGAACCCCCCGAAGATGTCCCCGTTTCGCCTTATGGCTTCGGACCGTATCCCGAAGTGCCTATGGACTATCCATTCAACATATCTTGGGAATGGGACGAAGAACACCTCGCGAGGCTGAAAAAAGCGGTGGAAACGGGACTTCAGAAAAGAAGTGTATCTTGGACGGAGTTTTTGAAAGAAAACGAGCTCATGTCTCGTGTCGCACTCAAACTGTGGAAGGAA
>JAAXHD010000052.1 GCA_012271015.1 Candidatus Poribacteria bacterium
CTGCTGAGGGAATGGCAATGAAAACACGCATACTAGGTAAGACAGGTCTCAACGTCAGTGAACTCGGACTCGGCTCTGGTTTTATGGCAGGTCAAGGGCAGGATGGTGTGAATCGTTGTGTGGATTATGCGATTGACCACGACGTGAACTATTTCGACACAGCCGCAAACTACGGGGACGGCAGGGATGAAACGATGCTGGGAGCCGCCTTGAAAGGAAAACGAGACAAGGTCATCCTTGCTACCAAAGTGGGATTTACAAACCGTGAGCGCTACCGCTTAGAGGGTCATCGCAGCGCTGACCAGCTCATGGAGCAATTCGAGAATTCCCTCAAGCGACTTCAGACCGATTACGTGGACGTCATTCAGATTCACGAAGCGGACTACATGAAATGGTGGACTGACGATATCCCCGAAAATGAAGATGCGGGGGATTGGGGTGCACTCATTGAGGATGACACAGACTACGACTTCTCCAATGCGCCGGCGGTCAAATTCCTCGTAGATGCGAAGCGTAGCGGCAAGGCCCGTTTTATCGGATTGACGGCCAAGAATGCACGCGTGTTGGCGCGAATCCTGAAAGTGATCAAGGTTGATTCTGTCATGACAGCGCATCAGTTCAACCCGGTTTTCAGAAACGCTGTTGAATTCCTGTTCCCGACTGCTCAAGACCTACAGGTAGGCGTTGTGATCGGTGCACCATTGATGAAAGGTTGGCTTGCCGTTCCCCAAAACGCATGGCGGGAGAGTCCTCCCGATTGGATGGACGAGATTTTCAAGGCGTCCTATTTCAGGTTCCTTGATATTCATGCGGACGCTGATATTCCCATGGCAGAACTCTGTATCCGCTGGATGCTTTCCGAGCAAAAGCAACAGTCCATCGTTGTTGGTTTCAGTAATCTCCAAGAAGTCGAATTCAATATGTCTGCTGCGCTTCGTGGAGTACTCCCGGACGATCTCAACGCTGCGATAGAGGAGGTTGGGATTGTTCATCCTCTCATCTATCAAGGGCGGACGCGGATCTGAAGTCTCCAACTGTCACGAAGGGGCTGGGGTTGTAACCGCCAATCATCGCTTCAGCCTCCCCGCAGGGCCGACGTATTGATTGACCCCTTGTGGAACGTGCATCATATTCGTTTGAAAAGTTAATCGCACTCGTGCGTCCAATACGCCGAGGGCG
>JAAXHD010000055.1 GCA_012271015.1 Candidatus Poribacteria bacterium
TGCAAGATGAATTGGAATTAGCGATTCAGACATTTAACACCCTTTTGGCGCAACTTACAACCCAGTTAATATTCAAACGACAAAACGCCACAATTACAGGTTCAGAAAAAGTCCTGATGGCAGAACGAATACAGGGGCTAACCCACCTCGCTCTCTCAGAAATCTATTGCAAGCAGAGTCAATTGGACATCGCAGAGCAGCACGCCAAAGAAGCCGTTCAGAGGTGTCCGGCGGATGCGAATACGCATTATCGGCTCGGTTATATCTACACACATCAGGCGAAGTTTGACGCCGCACTCGCTTCCTTCAAACACACCCTCGCACGCAACCCTGATTTTGTCGAAGTTTACGAATGGCTCGGTTTGATCGCGCTCATGCAACAGAAACCGCAGCAAGCCGTGGCGCATTATCAGAAGGCAATCGCCAGAAAGCCTTATGTCCAGAGTGCCTATTACAATCTGGCAAAGGCTTACCGACTCCTTGGCGATACGTCAGCCGCAACGGAACAACTTAAGCGGTTCCAGCAAATGAAAGCCTATTACGATCGGACCTACGCCATTGAAGGCGCTTTGGCGGAAGATCCTCTGAACACGACGCTTCGGCTTGAATTGGCGGAAGTCCATCTGGCACACAAACACATCTCCGCCGCGATGACGACATATCAAAGTTTAATTCGGCTGAATCCAGAGTTGGTGACCGGATACGATAAGATGGGGCGGCTTTATATGGATCTTAACGTGCCACAGCGCGCCGTTCCGTTCTTTCTGAAAATCCTTGAACTCAATCCAGACGCTGTGGAAGCACACGTCCGATTGGGGTGGCTCTATACCACGCTAAAGGCGTTTGATAAGGCGGAATCGCATCTACAAGCCGCTATAGAGAAGATGCCCGGACTTACCTTGGCGTATCACGGGTTAGCCGAAATTTACACGAAACAGGGACATCTTCAGAAAGCGATAGATGTCTACCGACACATCACAGAAATCACACCTGATGATAACGACGCTTGGCAAGCATTACAGAATTTAGAGCGTTTGAAAAAGGGTCCACAAACGACGCGGTAAATTTCTCCTTATGCGGAAAACTCACCTGAATGAAATCCCGTCCCTCTATCGCCTTTTCGTATTCACATTTATAAGTCTCCAATATTGCACAATCGCAGTCTCAGAACCGATTTTCGTCGATGTTACAGAGTCGGCAGGTATAACGTTTCTGCATACCGACGGCAGAAGCGGTGTGAGACTCTTCAATGAATTCCTCGGATCCGGTGGTGGGTTTTTCGATTACGATGGCGATGGCGATCTCGACATCTACCTCGTCAACGGTGCGATACAGACAGAAGACAGGCAGGACCAAACACCACATAACGTCCTCTACCGCAACAATGGCGATAACACCTTCACCGATGTTACCGACGAGGTAGGGATCGGGAGTACTGCATACGGGGTCGGTGCCGCAGTCGGTGATTACGATAACGACGGCGATATAGACTTGTACGTCACCAACTTCGGTGAGGATCAACTCTATCGGAACAATGGCGACAGCACCTTCACGGACGTGACAACACACGCCCGCGTTGGCAATTCAAACTGGGGCACGAGTTGTGCATTTGCCGATGTGGATAACGATGGACACTTAGATCTCTATGTGGCGAACTACGCCGCCTATACGCCGGAGAACGATATCCGGTGTGAAGAACGCGGGGTTCACGTCTATTGCGGTCCGCATGCGTATCCGGCGGTTCACGATACCTTTTACAAGAACAACGGAGATGGCACCTTCACCGATATATCGGCTTTATTCCGTCCGTCCGACTTAATTCCACAGCACGGGTTAGGCGTAACCTTCGGGGATTACGATGCCGATGGGGATGCCGACCTCTACGTCGCCAACGATCAGGATCCAAACTTTCTGTTTCAAAACGGCAGGAGCGGTAATTTTTTGCCCAATTTTTCGGAAGTTGCATTAATTTCAGGCGTGTGCTATAATGATATGGGAAAAGAGGAAGCCGGCATGGGTACTGATTTCGGCGATTATGACAACGACGGGTGGCTCGATCTCACCGTCAGCAACTACCAAACCGAAACCAATACCGTTTATCATAATCATGACGGCACCTTTTTTACCGATAATACGATTACATCAGGTATCGCAGAAGTAACACATGGCTATCTCGGATGGGGTATCAAGTTTTTTGACTACGACAACGATGGGTACCAAGACATCTTTGTCGCCAATGGGCACTTGATGGATAACATCAACCTGCTTGAGAAGCATCTAACCTATCCG
This sequence comes from Candidatus Poribacteria bacterium, assembly GCA_012271015.1. Lineage (GTDB taxonomy): Bacteria > Poribacteria > WGA-4E > WGA-4E > WGA-3G > WGA-3G. The sequence goes on from JAAXHD010000055.1 coordinate 2,290, forward strand.
CAAAGGAATCTGTTGTTCAGGAATTTAGGGGACGGTAGATTTGCCAATGTCATATCAGAGATAGACGGCTTGGCATTGGAAAAGGTGAGTCGCGGTGCGGCTATCGGCGATTACGACAACGACGGCGACCTTGATATCCTCGTCACCAATTGCAATCAACGCCCGGATCTGCTCCAAAACGCAATCGGGAATCGAAACAATTGGATACAGATTCAGGTCGTCGGACAGAAGAGCAACCGTTCCGGGATTGGCGCAAAAATTAAGGTCGTCACAGGGACACACGTCCAATATTCAGAGGTGCAGAGTGGTGGGAGTTACCTTTCCTTCCACGATCTGCGTGCCCATTTCGGCGTTGGCGAAGCAGAACAGGTTGATCTCCTTGAAATTCGATGGCTTAACGGACACACTGACCGAGGGACGCACCTCCCCGTTAACCGTAGGTTTATTGCAGTTGAAGGGAGTGAGATCGTTCCGATACGTTAGTCAATTTTAAAAATACGCCTGCTTAAGACAGGTTTTTAATGGAGGAAAAATGAAAACCCTATTTATAATGCTAATACTTATCGCGTTTACGGCATCGTTTGCCTACGCGTTGAACGAACCAGAGGAGTCGATGATCCTCTACTTCTCTTTCGATGAGCTCGATGGAAAAAATGCCATCGACCATTCACTCTATGAGAACCATGGTGAACTCATCGGCGGTCCAAAACTCGTCGAAGGCAAATTCGGTAAAGCTTTGGAACTTAACGGCAAAGACAATTGGGTTGTCGTGCCGCATCACGAGATTCTCACCGTTGATGAGAGCGTCACCGTCATGGCTTGGATCAATACCGAACGCCATCAAGGACCTGCTGGGCAGCGGTGGCAGGGCATTGTAGCCAAGAGCAACAACCCCCGTTCCTACAGTTTCTACACCGAATTTCCGAGTGAATGTTTGCACCTCAGTGTCGGTGGCGGAAGTGTTTGTAACAAAAAGGTCCCCTTAGATGAGTGGGTACACGTCGTTGCGCAGGTAGATGGCGGTTCGACACACAAGTATTGGGTGAACGGTGAAGCGGCTGGCGAATTTGGTGGAAAAAATAACCCGCCCGGCAAAGCCGATACAGCGGACGTTCTCGTCGGTAGAACACACGAAGGCAATCGCGAATTTCTTGGACTCATTGACGAGGTACGGATTTGGAACCGCGCCCTTGATGAGGACGAGGTTATTGACCAGATGGAGAAAGGCTATTTCGAGCTTTTCGCCGTTGATCCGCGTCAGAAACTCGCTACAACCTGGGGACTCTTAAAGA
>JAAXHD010000087.1 GCA_012271015.1 Candidatus Poribacteria bacterium
TTTCAAGTGGAATATTGTCTCGGAGTATGCTGATTCTCTATTCTTTTCGGTCCGATTTAACACAGGTCGCTTGTGTTGATTGACGATGTGCATACCAGCTATTTCAGCAATAGTTGGATACATATTAAATTTATCGTTTGCGACAATAAAAACATCGTAATCGTCAACCAAAAACCGCTTACAGTTCTTGAAAACTTCTGCTACGCCGTGAATGTAAGATTCTCTCGCCTCGCGCCCTTTACCTCTAAACAGAGGACCAATTTCTAATTCGTCTAACCTTTTGAACCCAAAGAGATCATAGGCGTAGGCATGTTGCTCGTGGTAGTTGATAAGTCCAACATACGGCGGACTTGTAAAGATACCCTTAATTCGTTGTTTTTGGGCAATCTCTGCGAGTTGCGAATCTACCTGTTTCAGCATCGTGAAGATATCAATCGCTCGTGAATCACCCGTTATGCAGTGTTGAAAGGTGTTTGTTTTTGACTTGCCAAATTCGACCCATCTCTGCACGCTATCCTTACAGTATCGCTCCCACCAACTAAGGATTGAAAAGAGCGGTTTGCATACTTTTCCATGTTTTCGGCAGTAATATGTTGTTGTCACGGGCTTCCGTAACGTACCTAAATCTGCGTGTGTTGTGGCTCGGCACGAACGAATAGTCCGGCTTAATATTAACATCAGGGCACTTTGTATTGAGGAATCTTCTATTCTCCTAATTAAACCATGAACAAAGTCAATCTCGGCTCTAACTCCGGGAAGATACCACCGTTTCATAAAGCGAGTCGTATCAGTTGGCATCTGTATCTCAATTTGGTACTCAGTAACAAGTTTGTGATACGTTTCTAAAAAGGTCTTTTCCTTCTCAGCCCCGTACTGCTTCTGATTGATTTCACCCATCCTGACCTGGCGTTTGAAGGAGATTGGAAAATGTTGGTTATTGAAGTCCGTGAGCTTCTCGGCAAGTTTAGCCTCAAATTCGACTATTCCAGATGTAGCAACAAAATTCCTGAGTGCTGCTGTAATCTTCTGACTTTCCTCCCACAAAGGGACGAAATTATGTGTTGCCACTTTGGCGTTGCCAATAAAAGCGTTAAACGCCGAAACATCAATGCCTATTGCGTGCATTCCAAGTTCGTTTGCTTGGACCAAAGTAGTCCCACTCCCACAGAATGGGTCAAGCACAACGTCACCAGGCTGAAAGTAGACTTCCCGTTTAAAATTGTCAGTATGGGAATCCAAAAAATATGCTACGAGTTGTGGAATAAATTTGCCTTTGTAGGGATGTAATCGGTGAACATGTTTTGTTGTTTCTGCCTCCTTGACTTTCTCGAAGGATAGCGTCCAATTCAAGTCATCACCGAGTTCATCCTTCCATTGGGTTTCACGACGGTTTAGATTATAGTAATTCTCGAGACTTTTTTGGGGAACTAACGTTACCCCGCTATCTACAACCGATTCAATCCTGCCATACTGGATTAGATATGTGATATTCGCAGGCGTAACGTTCTTATTCAGGTGCTTTGAAGCCCATTGACTTGCCTGTTTAAGTGTAAGAAGCATCTTTCCTATATTTACCTTATGGCTTGGTCCCTTTTTCTGATAAAAAAGGTTGCCTCAGCGCGTGATAGGCATTGTTTGCCTAGGCGGTGAATCTGCTCAATTTGTTGAGGATGCCTCGACTTTCTGAAGAACCACTTTGCTCTGATTCTTCAGCTTCAAGGATTCAGCGATGTTTCCCATGTTAATAGCAATCTTGAATTGATTGGTAGAAGTCGAAAAACGCCCCAAATACTCTCCCTCAGGAACGTCTCCATAGTTTTCAACAAATTTGATCTGAATTTTTTGCCCTGTTGCAAACGTCGCCTCAAGCGTGTCGCCAAGTTTCCAACCGCGTTCGGTAAATGGCGCGATGTAAAGATCGGTGACAGCATTGCCGTGATCGTCAATTTCGACAATCATTCCAGAGAGTGATGTTGTTTGAGAAGCTTCCGGTGTACTTGTTTTTTGACTACATCCGATAAGCAGTATTGTGGTCATGAAAAGGACTGTGAACGCTAATTGCCAATAGTTCGAACACAACTGATAGTAGAATTTCACTGTGGTACATACCTCCAGGCATCTTTTAGAAACTACCTTAAGTATAGTGGAAAGATAGGTAAATGTCAAGAGAAAGCAGAAGAAGGTTTCAAGGGAATTTCATTTGACACATAAGTGGATTTGTGCTATTCTCTTTTTGGCACGGTTTTCTTGTGAAACATGTGCTGGTAAATTAACACCTAGTTGTGATCCAAAGAATGCTTATACAGAAAAGTTGCTTCGGCTTAAAAATGGAGGCATTGGAGATAAATATGTTTCAAAAATTGGATTTTTATAGTAAGTTTTCAAATCGTATCAGTTCCCTCAAACTCGTTCTCTTGTTATTCGGGATCCTGTTAAGCCTATCGGGCTGTGAAAAGATAACACCGCCGATGTTACCAGAGGTCAGTCCCTCGGATACAGAACCCCTAACGGTGATGACTTACAACGTTTATGTTGGCGGGAGCGCGGAGCAGGTCCTGACTGTAGAGCATCTCTTACAAGTTCCGACGGAAGTCGCTGACATGTATAATAGTATCGTGGCATCCGATTTTCCGGGGCGTGCTGCGGCGATTGCCAAATCTATAAAGGCCTATCAGCCCCACCTCGTCGGCTTACAAGAAATCTCGCTCATTCGTCGGCAAAGCCCAGGCGATCGGATTACAGGGGGGCTCGTTCCAGCCGAGGAAGTCATCCTGGATTTTCTCGACATCCTGATGCACGCGCTCCACGCCGAAGGCTTAGAATATCGGGTCGCCGCACAAGTTCAAAATATAGATGTCGAAATGCCGATGTTCACGGATACCGGAGTTGACGATGGACGTTTAACCGATTTTGATGTGCTTTTGGCGCGCAGCGATGTCACCATATCACGTCCCATGAGTGCAAGTTACACGAGTCTCACTACGATCGACATGCTTGACCTTCAAGTCCCAAGGGGGTATGTTGCCGTGGATGCCACTGTTTCAGGGACGACTTATCGTGTTATCAATACACACTTAGAGGCATTCGCAGA
>JAAXHD010000185.1 GCA_012271015.1 Candidatus Poribacteria bacterium
ATTGAGACGGATTGCCCATGGCTGGCACCGCAATTTCGGCGCGGCAAACGCAATGAACCTGCCTACGTCCGCGCTGTGGTAGAAAAAATTGCAGCCCTCCGTGGTGCCTCTATAGAGGCAATCGGTGAGGTAACGACGAAAAATTTCCAAAAACTTTTTGCATGTTAACGCGAGGCTATGTTTTCTACTTCTCGGAGAATCATCATGGAACGAGATAAACGGTTTTCGGTCGCAATGCCCAGATTACTCAAAACGGTTCCCATTCTTTGTTTACTGATTTGTTGTCTTCCGCTGACTACATTTTTCGCTTGTGCGATTGGGGCTACCTTTGAGATGGTAGGATTCGTGAAGGGTATGACAGCGCAGCTCAAGGAACGAGAAGCGTTTTTAGTGGAATTGGGAGAAAAACCTCTAACAGAAAATCAAGAAAAACTCCTCACCGAACTCCTTCACGAAGAGGAGAGTTTGGATGCGGTTTTGTCGAGTCAACCGTATTTGACGTATCTCGAAGAGCAGATCGGCGCGGTTCATAAAGATTATCCGACATATCTTGCCGCAGTCCCCACCACTGAACAGAAATCAGCTGCCACGTTCGCGCTTAAAGAGATTCTTCCGCCAGAGGCAACAGATGAGCAAATCCAAATCTGCACAGATTTCTATTTCCAATTCCGTGAACTGATCGTGGACGAACCGCATATTACCGCCGACTCAGAAGAAATGAAACCCTTCATCGAGGAGCACTTAGTCAGTCCGTTAATGGATACGTACCCATCGGAACCCTCCGTTTCCGAAATAACGACAGTAATGAAGATGGCAGTGGTGCCGAGTCCTATGGCTATAACGGATAGGGGTGTATTTCATAAAATCTGGCTTGAGCAGCTGGAAGTTTACGGTCCTCGAGAAGGACTGTTGCGTTGTGCTATCTTAACTCCTGGCGAATTTGCTTTTACGCGTTCGTTTTTTCAGAATATTGATGCCTTTGAAAGATGGATTAAACGACCACCCGAACAAAAATAAAATT
>JAAXHD010000372.1 GCA_012271015.1 Candidatus Poribacteria bacterium
GCTGGATCTGCACGCTTCTGGATCGATCGGAAGTATGGCGAGAAAATGATAGGCACAGCGACACCCGAACGGTGGGTACATCTCGAACAGGTGCGGGCAAATGATGGGCATCTCGCTGAACTCTCGCGCCAAGCACAAGAACGGATGAGTGAACCGTCACGCGGATAAGGCATGTTCCCACGTTTCTCGGACATACGCGATGGATTGCGTGAAGCCTTCCTGTCCTGAACGGCTGGCTTCCTCAATGCTAACCCAACCGTCATAGCCTGTTTGTCTCAGTCGCGAAAAAATCTGCGGGATCGGCGAAGCACCGGTGCCGACGCGAACAGGTTCAAACACCTTAACTGCACGTAGATCGAAGATATGCAGCACAACGATCCGTTGAATAACCTGCTCCAGCAGTGCGAGGACATCTTCACCGAGCACAAGTGGGTTAGCGGTGTCGAAACAGACACCAAGCGGTGTATCAGCAAGCGCATCTAAGATTTCCAAGAAAATCTCCGTAAGTTGTGAGAAGTCCCAGTAATCCCAAGGTGCGCCTTTGGTATGGTTCTCGTATGCGAGTGTGATACCGTGTTTTTCCGCTTCGTCAAGGGCGCGACGAAATCCGTCTGTCACCCAACGCACGCCTGCTTCACGTTCAGTGCCGGGATGGTTTTGTCCTGCTGTCACGCGAATAAATTTTGCCCCCAATGCTTTTGCGAGTTCGATGTCCGTCTTCAGGTCTGTTAACTCTTGGGCGCGTTGTGCCGCATCGGGGTGTGTAAAGTCGCAATAACAGGCGAGCATACACGGCTCTATACTGAACTTTTCGAGGGCAGTGCGTGTGTTTTTAATCGTCTCCGTGTCGCGCTTTGGAAAGAATTTGATACTGAAATCGACTGCGTCCAGTCCTAATTCTGCACCGAGTTGAATCCAATCGGCGACGGTGCTCTTTCCTGTGAAGATACCGTCGTAGAGAGAGACGGGGAGGCAACTAAGTTTCATTGTTTATATCCTTTAGTGACCATTGGCTTATTGGAAATCATCGGCATTTGGTTGAAAGATTGGGAAATTGAGGGACACCCATCCTTCCATTCTTCCTACCGACTGCTGATTGCTGACGGCTGACTGCTACTCAGAACATGAATCGGTACATGGGACGTTCTAAAGCGATGCCGATTAATGTCCAGATGGCTCCAAGCAGAAACTCACCAATGACTAAACCTATAAAGAACGGCATCGCACGACGATAGGTCCGTAGTCCTCCCGTCTGAAATAGAATCGCTTTTATCCCCCACGATAAGAAGATCGAGAACCAATACCAACTCGTATTCCAAAAACTGAGGGACAAGGCGTAGCCTGCAGGATGGAAGGGCCACCAGATGAAACGGCGGCGTAGCATCATCAGGAGCGTTGTTAAGGCAATCGC
>JAAXHD010000148.1 GCA_012271015.1 Candidatus Poribacteria bacterium
CTTATTTTTTATGAGATTTTAGCATTTTTTGCGAAAAAAGCCGAATTGATGAAGAAACTGGCAATCATTTGACACGCGGAAATACCTTAAGGAGAGGGGTGGAATTATGGGAGAATTGAACGCCTCTGATTAAAAGATCGTCAGAAATCGTATGAACTGCTACAATAACCTAAGGTGCCGCCTATGCCCCGCAAACTTTTCGTTTGTGTCTTACGAATCGCAAACTGAATGAAGACGTAAGTCATAAATCGGGTAATCCTATATTTCAGGAATAATGAACTTTTTTCGACAGGACTTACGCAAAATGAGGCATTCCGTCTATTACGACGGTAGCACCAGTAGATGTCCGCGTGAGTGAGCGACTCCCTACGTGGAAACCCAAACTGACAGTTTATGCTACAGTGCGTAAGTCCTATTCGATTAGAAAGCGACTCAGTTTGTTAACACCAACAAAAATCTATCGTTTGTATTGAATGATGGTCCATACAATAGAAAGGGGACACCCCTCAAACCGACAGTTAGGGATTATTGCTATGAAAGTTGAAAAACCGAAAGAAAAATATGATCAACTCATCGCCGATGGTTACTGTGTTATCGAGGATGTTTTGAAGGCAGAAATGCTCACCCGGCTTCAAACAGTGACAGACGAACTGCTCGATGCACAAACAGAAGATAAACGTGCCGCCTATCGTTCATCCGGCAGTATGATTAGCGTGTATATGCACTCACTGTTCGCTGAGTTAGTCGTTTACCCTCAGACACTACAGGCTCTTGATGCTTTAGGGTTCTTGAGACCGAAATGGTCGTCAGGGTATGTCATCAGCAAACCGCCCCAGAGTCCACCCCTATTTTGGCATCAGGACTGGTGGGGTTGGAATGATCCGTGTAGCTACACGGCATTGCCTCAGCAGCTGTTCCTCATGTACTATTTGGTTGATACAACACCGTATAACGGGTGTCTCCGTGTAATTAAGGGATCACATCTGAATCGACATCCCTTGCATGACATATTGCCCGACGCTCACGGCGAAGCACTTCAGCGTGTTGATGACGCTAACCATCCTGCCTATCAACACTTTCCGGATGAAATTGACATACCGGTGAAAGCGGGAGACCTGGTTATCGGCGATTCTCGGCTGTTACACGCTTCGCATGGCAACCAATCAAATGAACGCCGGACGGTGATTACACTCTGGTATCATCCATTTTTTG
>JAAXHD010000384.1 GCA_012271015.1 Candidatus Poribacteria bacterium
TAACTTTCTTGCAGCTGCTGTGTGGACGGTGTCGGACAGAGGAATTAACATCAAATTTCGTTGATTGCTGGACGAATGGCAGTTCTCCTGCGGTCCTCCTCGATTGTCTGTTCCCGACCTTTGCTGGCGAGATTTGGCATCTCTAATTAGCAATCGGCAGTCGGAAGTCAGCCATCAGCAAAGAGGTGGGTTGGTAACAATCTTCCCCAGTCTGGAATATTCTAACTGAGATCTAAGTTGTTACAGGGGACATCTCTAACCGAAAGCCGAAAGCCGATACAACAATGGTTACCCAATCGCATGTTGTCCTCAACATAGCTCTCCTCTCAAAGCGAAACAAACCTTTCCTTCACTTCTATGCCTTCATCGGTGCTGTTCTTCCCGACCTCCCGATGTTCATCTTCTTCGCAGTCGAAACTTTTATCCGTAAGACTCCACAACGTGAACTCTGGGGTTCTCGATACTTCATGGAGGCGTGGCAAACGTTCTTTGATCTCTTCAACGCTGTCCCGCTGATTCTGATTGTTTTGGGAATTGGATATTACCTACTGAGCTCCGATAGGATTGTCGTTTTTGCGTGGAGTATGCTTCTCCATTGCGGTTTCGACTTTATCACGCATCACGACGATGGACATCATCACTTCTTTCCGCTCTCCGATTTTGTCTTTGAAAGCCCGATTTCTTATTGGGATGATGATCACTACGCTGGGATCGTCGCGCCGATAGAGCGGTTAGTTATGCTTGTTGCCTCTGTCTATCTGTTTCCGAGGTTGAAGACTCGGCTCGCGCGTAGTGCTTTGGTGGTCATCAATGTCCTATTCTTAGGTTCCTATCTCCTTTTCTTCCTTCGGTAGCATTTAAAAATGTGGGCGGGTACAAGACCTGCGCTTACAAATCCGATTTCGATTTCATACGGGTTCGATTAAAAGGGTTCGCGAGAATCATGCCACAACGCAAACCGCTCTAGGCATCTAAACCTTCTCGGAAGGCGTGAAAATTCTTGACGATCGAAGCATTTAGGTTCAACTGCTTGAGCCGGTTGAGATCATCAACTGAATCGACCACTGGAGCCGTTCTATGCCAGCCGGGGTCTCCATCAACGGGGCAAATGGCCTCAACCCCGTGTTTTGTGTCTGAAAGACAGATTGCCCATCAAGTTCAATTAGACGGATCACCTTGTATTCAACGATGAACCGGTAGTTCGCACCTCTTGTCGGTATCCTCCTGGATCCCTCCGACCCGCATTCGGACGAAGATAGATAACGTGGGAAAGGATAGGCAAACCGTACCTTTCATAGCATCTGCCGAGATAGCCGACATTCCGGCGCGCCATCTCCAGAGGCGCACTATCACTGCCCTGAAACTCGATATGTACCAAAACGAGGGCATCACCGAGACGCACCTTTATCAGACTATCTGTCCGCCGCACTTCAAGGGTCGTGAATTCGCCTTCCATAAACGCGACGAACTCAAAATCCGCGCGTTCCAAGATCGTCCGCAAAATATCTTCAGGAAACTGCTGCAAGGCATCTTTGGTCACAATATCATAACGGTTCCGCGGTAGCGACGCAAAATCTGGATCAGGCTGTTCTATATGCGCCATATTTATATTATACCCGAGTCTTTCAAGGACTGTCAATCCTTTTTGAGGAGGTGGGTGTGTAAATATCTTGTCAATTGTCTGTCTGAATCGCGGATTTTCGCGGATGAGCCGGATTTCTCGGATTTTTTATCGGTGGAAGGGGTGTTGTCTGAATCAACGTGAGTTTGATAATTAAACATAGGTTGGAAAATGAAATACAAATATGGACGTAGGTTGGGTTGAGCGGTAAAGCCACAAGCGCATTTTCACTATACAGAGTTCCGTTCTTCAATGA
>JAAXHD010000249.1 GCA_012271015.1 Candidatus Poribacteria bacterium
TCACGTTTGGGCAAGTCAGAGAACACTGTTAAAACATACCTATACCACGCACGTCGGAAACTCCAGAGTCTGCTGCTTCCCTACCTACGAAATGAATCTCTCGCCTGGTACACGGAAACTTGAATCCAATTTTTTAAAAAATCTCTTGGAGACACTGTCTGATGTAAGGCACATCGTCCACCCACAAGCCATCAACACCACCTGATTTCCGCGACGAGACCGCCCAAGCGACATCTTTCGCCGTCTGAATAAATCCCGCATCTACAACAATCCCGTTCGCTTGGAGTTGTTTGACTTGGCGCGTAACAGTCCGCGTGAAAGTGTTATAAAGTTCAAAGTGATTAATTCCACTCCAGCCTAAAATAATGCGGTTCGCATCAATAGCAGTCGCCGCCTTGAGGAAGTTTGCCGCCGGATTAATAAGAATCGCGCTCGTTTGCAACTTCGGTTCTAAACGTTTAGCATTCACAAGCAGATGTTTTCGTAAATAAAAAGTGAGAATATTGACAAGGTGAACGACTTCAAAGTGGCGGATCCGTTCCACGATGATTGGGAGTAATTCTGGTGTGTCCGCCTTCGGCTCAACGAAGCACGGCATTTGGTTTTCCCGTGCGAAACGGAGTGCGTCATCAAGGTGAGCAACAGGTTCATTAGATGCCACCATTGTTAGTTGCTGTACCTCTTTCCAAGTGAGTTCACTGAGGGATTTGGAGTACCCTGTAGCTTTCTGAATACTGTGTTGGTTGAAGCCAACGTGAATTAGGACAGGCTGTTTATCTTGGGTGAGACAGACATCACACTCATATCCATCAGCACCGTCCGCCAACGCCCGCGTGAAGGAAGCAAGGGTGTTTTCGGGAGCACGTCCCATGCCGCCTCGATGTGCCAAGAGTTTAATCTCCATTTTTTAATTTTACCTTGCGGTTCGGTCAGATGGATTTTGGGTATTGATGTTCTGTTCCGTAGATCCGCCCTCCACTACGCTTACGGGCTACAATTTTGAACTTTTGTAGCGTAGACTATGAGTGTGTATCTTCACCGGGAACCTGCGTGTAATGGAATGGCACGCAGTCCAGAAGCCCATCGTTAAGAAACCTTTTTACGATGTGAGTTTGAAAATAAAAATTGAAGCGTCTCGTAGGTTGGGTTGAACCGAGACCTACCAAAAGTCGCACACACCCCAGCGTTTTCACAGAACAGAGAAACCTGAAATCACCAAAAACCGAGGGAAACCCAACGCATGAGATACTCACACGGTTTGGGATGTTGGGTTTTGCTACACCTCTCTCCCCGAAGGGTTCATTGAAGAACG
>JAAXHD010000093.1 GCA_012271015.1 Candidatus Poribacteria bacterium
CCCCCTTATCAGGGGGGAATAAGATGGGAATTACTTCGATTTGATGTGTTTAAATAATTATGGGCTTTGCTATAAAATCTCAATAAAACCGAGATTTCTCGCTTTATGCACCTTTTTCGATCCCAAATCGGATCATTAATTATAAAAGGGTTAGGACTTACGCAATTTTGACTGCAGCCCGTTCTGTTACGATGAATTTTTTTGTAACACACAGCGTTTTTGTATCACAAACTAACAGTTTATGCTACAAAAGAGCAGCATGCGTAAGTCCTGAGGGTGTAACATACCACTCCACGAAAATGGGTTACACAAACACTTGATTTCTCAATAGCAAATAAAATGGAGTTCGACATGTTAATGACATTGATTCAAAAAGAGGTTATGCATCATATTCTGAGCGTTCGGTTTGTCGCGCTCCTTGTGATGTGTCTCCTTCTCGTTCCGTTGACGCTTTCCACCAGTCACCGAAATTATCGCCAAAACTTAGTGGATTATCAGGAAGCCGTTAAACTCGTAAACATTGAAGAAACTACGATGAACCCAGGGATGCCACTGGACCCAGAAGTGGAAGTTTCCAAACTCATCCTCAAACCGACTCCGTTGAGTGTCTTCGCAAATGGATTAGCAGATACATTGCCGAGTTATCTCGGCATGACACGTAATGGGATTACACAAGGGGCACCTGCCTTGGTTTCCTCTCTTTCCAATCTGTTAGGGCATCTCGATTTTCTGTTCGTCGTCGGTACCGTCTTCAGTCTACTCGCGTTACTGTTTACATTCGATGCGGTTGCCGGGGAGCGAGAAGCGGGCACTCTTCGGATTACCTTAGCCAATTCCTTGCCGCGCGACCTATTTTTATGGAGCAAATTGATTGGCGGATACGTGGTGTTTGTTGTTCCGTTCTTGGTGTCGTTGCTGTTCGGCTTACTGATACTTGTCTGGCAAGGATTCCCGCTCGGAGAACCTGAAATTTTTCCGAGAGTCCTCGGTTTATCCATCATCTCGTTGCTCTACATCGGTGTCTTTTTTGCAATCGGCACAGTGATTTCTACCTACTTAGACAATTCTAAGACAGCACTCATCGTTGCCTTTACTGTCTGGGTGTTTGCGGTTTTGATTACGCCACGCGTTGGGTTCCTCGCTGCTAAATTCATCGCACCAACACAAACTTCACAGAGCGTCTATATGGAAAAAACAGCCATGCGAGACGATTTCAACGCAGCACTCAAAGAGGAAGAAAATAAAATGATCATGGAAATACCCCCGGATGAGAAGGGAGCCAGACACATAGGTGGGGAGATCTCCAAAAAAATTAATGAACGTATGAAACCCTTTGAAGCGGAATATAGAGCGAAATTCCAGAACTATGCTCGCAAATTGGATCGGGATTATAAACGTGAAACTGAACGGCAAGAACAGGTAGGACAGATGCTTTCTCGACTCACACCGACATCTTCCTTAATTTATATCACGACAAACTTGACACAGACCGGAAAGGCAAAAAGAAGCACCTATTTTCAAACGGGCGATCGCTATTATGAGATGCTCTATACAGATTTATTCAGTAAAATTGTAGACTATACTTATAGTAGACAACACAAACCCGTCCAAATTACACAACCACCATCTGTGAAGATAACGACTTTAGGAGAAACACTCCGTCAATCGGCAATAGACGTGCTGCTGCTCTGTTTCTTTGCAGTGGCATTGACAACCGTAGCGTTTCTGAAGTTCTTCCGTTCCGATATTTGAAGCGAAGGACTATTTTATCGTTTTTCAATCTATGCACCCTTTCTACCTCAAAATCGTATCTTTAATTATAGAAAGAAAAAACAGTGTTTCAAATTTAATGGTTTTATTTTCCTGTCGTGTTTGGTATACTTTCCGATAGGAAAGTGACTCGATATTGAGAGAACTTGTCCATTTACGGCTGTGTCCGTCTAAACTCGGCGGAATCTAATCATGGAGTCTTCTGATGGAAAAAGAAAATGATGTTCAACTGATTCATAGCATTTTATCAGGCAACGATGAGGCGTTTAGTGTTTTAGTCCGAAAACACCAAAAGAGTATTCACGCGCTGGCGTGGCGAAAGGTCGGTGATTTTCACATCGCTGAAGAAATTACCCAAGACACTTTTCTTCAAGTATATAAGAATCTCGCGCAGTTAAAGAATCCGAACCAGTTCGGTGGGTGGATTTATGTAATTGCCAATCGGCTTTGCAGTAAATGGCTCCAAAAAAATAAATTGGCGACGCAATCGTTAGACGACACACCTATGGAAGAAATCGAGGGAATCTCTTATACGCATTACGTATCTGACCAACGGCAAACAGAGGTTGCCGAGGATCGCCACGAACTTGTTAAAAAATTGCTATCAAAGCTGCCGGAGAGCGAACGCACGGTGGTGACACTCTTTTATCTCGGAGAGATGACCGCGCAGGAAATCGGAAAATTTTTAGGTGTGTCAATCAACACGATTAAAAGCCGACTCCGGCGTGGACGCAAACGTTTACAGGAACAGCAGGAAGAACTGTTAGTGCGCGAAACACTCGGTAGTATCCCCTTCCCTGCCCAAGTAACTGAGCGTATCATGCAGGAAGTGGCTAATATAAAACCGACACCATCGCCAACTGGCAAACCGTTGCTACCGTGGGCGGCTTTGGGAACTGCTACCGTTTTGATTATATTGATGCTCGGAGCGAGCAATCAATATCTTGCCCGTTTTCAGAAACCGTACAGTTTTGAAGCACAATCCGAACCTACGATTGAAATTATTGACACACCTATTGTTCTTGACATTAGGGAAAAACCAGCGGTGCGAAATCAAGTCGGGCGAGCTGCGACTACTGGTAAAAACAGCGGTACCGGCACCCAAGTCTCCACAACGACGACAGCATCTGTTACACTGGAAGATTCCGCTAAGTTTTCGACTTCACAGTGGACGCAGGGCAGCGCGCCCCCCGGAGGGAACGTACGCAATATTTTCGCTACAGCTGAAGGGTCGGTCTATGCTGTTGCCCCGACAGGCATATACAGATTAAGAACAGATGGGATGGCGTGGACACGCATCAACACGGATATTCCAATCGGTCAATCGCTAATGCCGATGGCAGAACATGGTGGGACCCTTTACATAGTATCCACTAATAAAATATTTAGGTCGGATGATAAGGGTGAAACTTGGAATGCGATTGGCTCCAGACCACAGGGACACGCCGTTGGTCTCATTATCACGGGTGAGATTTCTACGATGTATCTTGCCCTTAGGGATAAAGGGATTTATCGATCTACTGACGGCGGGACACAATGGAACTTACTTAACAACGGATTAGCAAGCAAAAAAATTTCCACAGTCGCTGCTGTTGGAAAAACAGTGTTTGCTGGCACAGCGCGCGGTCTCTATCGTCTTGATGCAGGCACTTGGCAAAAGTTGCCGGTGGAGACATCAAGAGCCATTTACGCCTTGGCGGTGTCTGAGAATAATCTCTACGTTGGAACAGGTCCCCGTCTGTTGGGATTCACGCCAATAGAGGTAGCACAAGAGGTGCCAAGAAATGCGTCGCATGCACTCAAGATTTTCCACTCGGCTGACTTGGGAGCGTCGTGGACTGAAATAACACCCAGTCTGATATTTCTCAAATCTATCAA
>JAAXHD010000344.1 GCA_012271015.1 Candidatus Poribacteria bacterium
CCATATAAAACCGCGATCTGGTCCCAACTGGAGCGTCCCTTGTACTGTCCGTTGAACCTTCGATAATACGCTTCCCGGACCGGATTTTCAGCAGATGTCTCTGCGAGTCTCTCACCGGTATGGACAGACTCTCCATGCTGACTGATAACGAGCAGTGTGGGCCAATTGTGGATAACATACTCAGATTTATCAATCAGATCGTGGCGAACCGTATTATAAGGATCGTCGATAAGTAACGCCATCACCACGAGTTCGGTCACCTTTTGAGCAACGAGGTCGGGCTCTGCTTCCAGGAGATCGTAAAGATTGTTGAGAAACCCAACGCTGATGATTGTCACCGAGTTGTCCGGTTGTTCACTCAGCACCTGTTGATAGAGCTTCAAAGAACTGGCGGTTGGGACGGTGGGGAGATCGTGTGGGAAATTCGCCGCGATGCCATCTAAATAACTCGATTCATCGGGATCGGCGAGGTCACCCTTATAGATACCGATGGGAATATCACCTCGATTGTACCATGTATTTATCGCGCAAATGGTGCCAGCACCGCTCGGGTGCGCTTCGTTGTAGCTGATCGCGAGGATTTCGACCTCTCCGTTATCTGCGAGCGCATGCAGCACAGCCAATGCGCCAACATCATCTACGTCGGTACACATATCGGTCTCAAATATTACTTTCTTCGGATTCATTTTCTCAGCACCTTCTGCCAGCAAATCGGATGGTGTCATTATTGTTAAAAAAGAGGTCAATATTGTCACGAGATACGAAATTTTCAAGTGTCTCTCCCTAAAAAAAGAAAAACTGCGCCCGCGTTTACGTCCTGGCACCGTCAGTCTCTCCGAAAAAAGTCGCTTTCGTACTGAGATGCCGCCAGTTCTCAATGATTTCGCTGTAGACTTCGGGTTCATCTCTGTCGTGAACGCGTCCACGGGCATCCAGCCAATCAACAATGCGGCGTACACCCTCAACGAACGGAATAGTATAGCGAAAATTCAGGCCTGCTTTTGCCGCGGCGTTATCAAAGATATTGTTGTATTGGAAATTCTCCCGACACCATTCGGCTGCCTTTGGAGCAATCTCAAATAGTAGACCGGTTGGAATATGGATCAGTTCGGGTTCCGCGGCATTCATCGCTTGTGCAACGGTCTGATGGTACTGATTCCAAGTCATAGGTTCTTCGCTTGCGGTGTGGTACCCTTTGCCAAACGTCTTTTCACTGCCGACTGCTTCAGCAAATGCCCGTCCTACATCGTCCCGGTGACACGCCGCCCAGAGAGAAGAGCCATCGCCGTGCGTGATAATGGGTTGTCCGTGACGGATACGATGGAAGTAGTACGCACCGCCGAGACCGAGTGAATGGATCAGTCCGCGTCCCTCGCCGTAGGTGTGTGCAGGACGGATGATCGTAACTGGGAAATCACCACGCTCGTGCGCTTCCTCCAGAAGTCGTTCACACTTTGCCTTGTTGTAGGCATAGGGAAAGGATAGCATCGGCTCCCGCTCCGCATCCTCACGAATAGGGTAGTGTCGTGCTGGTTTTGTATAGACATCGACCGTGCTACAGAAAATAAATTGTCCGATACTTCCGCGAAACGCACGTATCGCACTCTCAATATCGGTCGGAATGAAACCGATCATGTCGATGACAGCGTCGAAACTCCCCGCTGCCGCCATCTGTGTTTCAAACGCTACATAGTCCTTCCGATTGCCAGTAATGGTGGCGTATCCTGCTGGAATATCAGCCTCAGTCTGTCCGCGGTTGTAGAGCGTCACAGCGTCGCCACGCGCAATAAGGACACGAGTAATCGCCGTGCTAATCAACCCTGTACCACCAATAATCAAAACCCGCATGAATATCTCCAACCCGTTTGAGAATAAAATTTCTTTCTATGGCTCAGTATATTTGAAAAAATGAAGAATGTCAAGCGTTTCTGAAGGGAGACTATGAACAGGTCTGTCCAAAAAATGAACGTCGAGAAACACTTCTTCACGTAATATTGACAAAAAACACTCCTATAAACGAGTTTTGTGGTTGAATTGTCTTTGGCACGAAAGTTGCTAAGATAAAATAACACAACTGCGAACCAACTGGGAGAGCCTGCCTCCTTGGGAAAATTTGGAGCGATGCAACGGGCTTTCCCATTTTTGATTGCTGCATCGCTCCTTTTATCAATCCAAAACTCGTCTTTAAGCAGGGTCATTCAATTGTAGGTTTTT
>JAAXHD010000301.1 GCA_012271015.1 Candidatus Poribacteria bacterium
CCCCCGCCTGCGGGGGGATACAGGGGGGTGGGATTTCGGGGGTTCGCTCCCTAAAACTCTCCTGTTTGGGGAGATATATCGCTTTTTCGCTCAATTTGCGTCCACATTCTTAAACCCATCGTGCTGGGTGTGTTGGGTTTCGCTACCTGTATCTGCAACAGGCGGGACTCTCTATCCACATTTTTCATCTAAAAGAGAGAACTCTGGGGCTTTTCCCGCTCAACCCAACCTACACGGACAATTCAATTTTTATTACCGAACTCACGTTAAAATGGAAATATTCTATTTTATCAGAAATCGAATTGATATTGCCAATTTTTTTTATTCTTTCACCAATCATCTGAGTGTGCATTGAATAGAACAAGACGGACGCATTTTTTGTAGCATAAACTTTCAGTTTGTGCCAGCAGCGGGGACAAACGGACAGGTCGGGCGAAGGTTCGGACAGACACGAAAAAAACCCGCAACCGTTCCTTTTGCGTAAGTCCTAATACCATTTCTGATTGAAATTGTAGCATAAACTTTCAGTTTGTGCTTTCTTGTCGCAGCACCTGTTCGTCTGTGCACTCAGGTGCGGTGAATGCGATATAAATTTTTAGAAATGGTATAAGTATAGAAATCGCGGGCGGAGGGAAACACCCAAGCAAAAACACTCGCTCCTACAGCGGGATGCTGCGATTTAAGGGTCCTTTTTATCGGAGAACGAAATGCCTCTGCTCCCTGTCAGGGTGATTTAGTTTTCCAAAATTTTATATCTTCGGTTCCCGGAGATCCGCTGTAGGAGGGAACTCCGATTCCCGACTGTTCCAATACATTGGACAGAAACCTTAAAACTAAATAGCCCTGGCTCCCTGTGTTGAAATGTTGAAACAAAAATGAAAATTTGTTAGAATGTAGTTCAAGTAGAAAAGGACATCCGTTATTTTCTGCTTTTCGCATTTTGTATAAGGTTAAGCTATTTTCACTTTTCAACGAAGGAGACTCAATGAGAATCTTTTCAGTAATCACGTTCTGTTTGTTTATCTGTGTGGCATTTTCGCACGCCGACTTAATGGAGGGGCTCGTCTTATACATGCCTCTTGATGAAGGCTCTGGGACCGCGACACAAGACCTATCCGCAAACGGTTTTGAAGGCGAAGTAAAGGGGGGTGCCAAATGGATTGACGGACAGTTCGGAATGGCACTTCAATTTGGAGCGGCTGCAGATCACGTCCTCATTGAAGACGATGCCGCCTTTCACCTTGAAGGTGCAATTACGCAAGCCGCCTGGGTTCAGCTGGACAGGTTGCCGGGCGCACATGCCATTATCTTCGGTACTCGGCAGGGCGGTGCAACTCGACATATCGGTTTCGGGTTTGGTATGAATCCAGCGAATGGCATTAAAGTCTGGACCAACGGCGCAGCCGGTGGATTCAAGGACATCAACGATAACGAAACAAAACTGGAAACAGGCAAATGGTATTATCTCGCCTATACCCATACAGACGATAGCAACGGCTTAGTGGAAATCTACGTAGATGGCGAGGTAACATACTCAGAAGAGTCGGGAAATCCAGTTGCGCCTGCGCAAAATACGAGCGCGGTGACGATCGGTACATGGGGCGGCGAAGCATGGACAGGAAGCGTTGACGAAGTCCGGCTCTGGGACCGTGCTCTCTCGGCAGACGAGATTAAAGCGAGCATGGATCAAGACGCTGAATCATTCCTGACGCCAGTAGAGCCACAAGGTAAACTCGCCACGACATGGGCGAACATTAAGTCGAACAGATAAGCTATAAACGAATCACTCAATGCTATGCTAAGTTTCCGAAGGGTTGAGACTTAGGCATCAGCCCTTCTGCTAATATACGGACAAGGAGGTCATCATGAGAACGTTGTTATTTTGGTTGGTTCCTTTTAGCGCGATCTTCGTGCTTTCTATGAACGTTGAAGCAATTCGGAACGATTCAGATCTGATAATCTACTACTCCTTCGATAAAGATGGAAAAGAGGTTGCAGACGACAGCGGCAACGGGTTTGAGGGAGAAGTCTCAGGCGCGGACTGGAGTAAGGAAGGCAAACATGGCGGCGCGAT
>JAAXHD010000011.1 GCA_012271015.1 Candidatus Poribacteria bacterium
GTCAATGTGATTCGGCGGAACATTAGTCCCGAAGCGCGTCCATACGTCCATCTGTTCGCCACCTCCGCAGACATTCTGGATACCGCGACTTCATTGCGGTTCAAGGCACTCACCGAAAACGTCATCATTCCCGATCTGGTTGCTCTAGAACAGCAACTGATTGCATTGGCGCGTGAGCACGCAGAGACGGTGCAAATCGGTCGGACACACGGACAACACGCGGAACCGACGACATTCGGTTATGCGTTGGCACTTTACGTCAGTCGTCTTGGCACCCGAATTGAAGAAATCCACAGAGCGGGACAAAATCTGCGGGGACAATTTTCAGGGGCGGTTGGTGCGTTCAACGGACTGACGTTGATTCATGAACACCCCGAACAGATTGAGGCGGATTTCCTTGAACTGCTCGGCTTGAAGCCGTCCGATACGCATACATCAACGCAGTGTGTCGAGCCGGAGTTTATCTCTGATCTCGCTTATCAGATTACGGCGGCGTACACGGTACTTGCGAACTTCGCAGACGATATGAGACACCTCTATCGGACTGAAATCGCTGAGGTCGGCAGGAAGTACAATCCCCAATTGGTAGGCTCATCGACGATGCCGCATAAAGTGAACCCAGAGGCTTATGAGAATATCAAAAGTTTGTGGAAGGCGTTTGCGCCGCGCATGCAGACCGTCTTTATGGATAGCATCCTCGAACATCAACGCGACCTGACGAATTCGGCATCAAGCCGTTTTGTGACGGAACTGTTCACGGCGTTTGATTATTCTATCTATCGGCTTCGGCGGGCGTTGGAGGAAATGGATGTCAAAGCGGATAACATGCGGCGTAACCTCGCCCTGAGCGCAGAGGATACGATTGCAGAACCCATCTATCTGCTGATGGCGTATTACGGATTTCCCGATGCATACGACCATACCCGAAAGTTAATCGGACAGGTACACGAGACTGGAAAGAGTTTAACGACATTATTGTGGGAAGATGAAACGTTTCGTCCGTTCCTTGACAAGTTGACGGAACCGCAGCGTGAAGCACTCCGAGATCCGACGAACTATATAGGTGCCTCGGTGCGGCGTACTCACGCAACATGCGATGAATGGGAGGAACGGATTTCTAATTTACCTTGAGGATTTTAATTTTACCTTGCGGAGGAACAGCGTGCGCTTGAACTCTAACGGGCGTTTCTTACATCTCTACGGAAATGAACATCAAATCCCAGATCTCGCCTCACCGAACCGCAAGGAATAATTAAAAAATGTTTGACATTGCCTATTTAGGACGGCGATGCTTCCGTTTCATCAGAGGTTATCCGCGCACGTGGACAATAGTTGGTTTTCTGCTGATCCTCGGTATCGGTATTCGGTTAGGACAGACGGGAGCCGTCAACAAAATAACCGATTATTTCCGTTCCTTTACGGATCGTGAACAAACGGATGTGACAAAATCGGTTGCGCGAGGAATTACCCATCGACAAATACAGGACAAGGGAATGCTGACGAACATTCTCTCGATATCGCCAGATGCTGTGGACATCCGTCCATACCGAGC
>JAAXHD010000324.1 GCA_012271015.1 Candidatus Poribacteria bacterium
TGAAAGGTGGACGTTTATGGGATGAGCCTCTGAAAACCTACTTTGGCAACGGATACCGTTTCGCGTTTTGTGCCTTGGTCTCGTCCGCGTCCCGGAAGGAGTTCCCACAACTGTCCTGTCGACCAGGACGTTTTCTAAATGCCGAGTGCTCTATCATCCGAAAAAATTCGTGACAAAAATTTTCTTTTTTTGCTATAATATATTTGACGTGGACGCAAGGCTTTGAAAGCACCTTTGCTAATGAAGTGTTGCTCACGTCAGGGCAGCTTCCTAATTCATTAGGTGCGCCGCAGGTGGTAGGAACACCCGCGACGCTTCAGCACTGCCATAGACTCGGTATGACAGCGCTGGTTTCTATTGTATCACAACGGACGCTTTGTGTGTGAGATTAATGGAAACCAGCACCCTATAGGGAAGGTTGCCAAATACCTTTCTATTCCCTCGCGATGCGCCTATCAGCGCACCCACCCCTATAGTCCTGTCATTTTTCTTAGGCCCAGAGAAAAGGGGTCTTCCTTTACTCTCATGTTGCGGCCCGCAAGAGGACTATGAACATTCGATTTGCACCTAATACGCTCTATTACGGTGATTGCCTTGATGTTATGGCGGACTTTGAGGATAGGTGTATCGACCTGATCTGCCTTGACCCGCCGTTCAACTCGGATGAAAAATATAACAAGGTTTTCAAGGATTCGGGACTCCTTATTGATCCACAAATCAAGGCGTTTGATGATGTCTGGCTTTGGGACGATACGTCCGCAGCACGCGTTGAACGCCTCAAGAACGCTGTCGCTAACCCCGCATCAAAGGTGATTGCTGGATTTGAAGGGTTCATTCCGCGGAGTAAGATGTTATCGTACACCTCCTACATGGCGGAACGGCTGTTTGTCATGCACCACATCTTGAAGGAGACCGGGAGCATCTACCTGCACTGTGACTCCTACGCCAGCCACTACCTCAAACTCATAATGGATGCGATCTTCGGTGAGAAGCACTTTCGGAACGAGATTGTTTGGTCTTATAGAAGGTGGCCAGTTAGAGGGAATGACTTTCAGCGAATGCATGACATTATACTTCGTTATAGTAAAGGAGACACTTGGAAGTGGAACCAAATGTTTGAACCTAAAGCACAATCGACCCTAAAAGTCTTTGGGAATAAAGTCGTTAAGAGTGCTTTTGATTCAAAAGGGAAACGAATACCATCTGAAACCACGGCAGAAGAATCAAAAGGAGTGCCACTGAGAGATGTTTGGGATATGAGCATTATCGCCCCTTCTGCCAATGAACGTCTCGGCTACCCTACCCAAAAGCCACTTGCACTCTACGAACGCATCATCAAAGCGTCCTCTAACCCCGGTGATCTTGTGTTAGACCCTTTCGCAGGCTGTGGCACGACCATAGAAGCCGCTAAGAAAAACGGACGGGATGTTATCGGTATAGACATCCTCCCCTTCGCACTCCGTTTGATAAATAGCTACCGCCTTGCACCCAACGGTATAACGCCACTTCCCATCGAAGGTGTGCCTGTTGATATGGACACCGCCCATCAACTTGCCAAAACCGATCCTTTCAAGTTCCAAGACTGGGCTATCTCACTCATAGACGGCTTGGCATCCAACCCACAGAAAGTTGGCGATGATGGTATTGACGGGTTCGGGATGTTCCTTAACACGCCAGATAACATGGAGCGCAAAGCGATTATCGTTCAAGTCACAGGTGCCTCCGGCTCACAGAAGGCGAAGTTTGATAGACTTCACGCGAATATCCGAAACGAGAACGCCGCAATGGGCATCCTAATCACTCTCGATGCGCAAACTGCACAACGTAATTGGAAACATACCTTAGACCCTATAAGGATGGGCGAAACCACTTACGTCCCTA
>JAAXHD010000094.1 GCA_012271015.1 Candidatus Poribacteria bacterium
CTGAAAGGGATGCGAAGCCTCCCGCCTGACGGCTGAGAGCCGAGAGCCAACAGCCACTTAGGAACGATAATGCTTGAACTTCGAGACATTCATACGTATTACGGAAACATACGCGCCGTTCGAGGCATCTCCGTCACTGTCAACGAAAACGAGATGGTCTGTTTGATCGGTGCCAACGGTGCCGGAAAATCCACGACGCTCATGACGGTATCCGGTGTACACACCCCCATCGAAGGTGGTATACACTTTGATGGCAACGACATTACATCAACATCGGCAGAAGAACGCGTCACGCTCGGGATATCGCAGGTCCCGGAGGGACGGCTCATCTTCCCGGATATGAGCGTTCTCGAAAACCTCGAACTCGGTGCCTATTCAAGAACCGACACAAGTGGCATTAGGGACGATTTAGACAGAATCTTTCAGTTTTTCCCTGTCCTGCAGGACCGGCAGAAACAGCGGGGTGGCAGTCTCAGCGGTGGTGAGCAACAGATGCTCGCGATTGGACGCGCCCTGATGTCCAAACCGAAGCTCCTCTTGTTAGATGAACCCTCCTTAGGGCTCGCGCCCCTTATCGTTAAACAGATTTTCGAGATCATCCAGCAGATTAACGTCGATGGCACAACCATCCTCCTCGTCGAACAGAACGCACAAATCGCACTGCAAGTGACCGATAGAGGCTACGTCATGGAGACGGGTGAAATCACAATTGAAGGCACCTCTGCCGACCTGTTAGCCGATGAACGTGTGCGACAGGCTTACCTCGGAGAATAAAAATAGGTTTGACACCCACGCGCGAATATGGTTTACTATACGTGAAGGAGATGCCCCATGAAAACACTCATTTTTCTCTTCATCGTGAAAACGTTCATTTTTCTCTCGATACTCTTTTGTGCACTCGCAGTGCCAGCTCTCGCCGAGTTGACAGATGCAGACCTCGATAAAATCCGCTTGATTGTCAAAGACGAAGTCAAAAGAGAGATTGTCAGTTCTGAAACACGGATGAAAGAATATATTAATATCAAAATTGCGGGCGTTGAAAAACGAATCGAGGGCGTTGAAAAACGGGTTGCGGATGTTGAAAAACGAATCGAGGGCGTTGAAAAACGGGTTGCGGATGTTGAAAAACGAGTTGCGGATGTTGAAAAACGAATCGAGGGCGTTGACCAAGGAATTACACTCCTGACGAATTTCGTATTTGCACTGATCGCCCTCATTGTTGCCGCCATCGCGATCCCACAAATTATCTTGACGTGGCGGAGCTCGAAGAATCGAGAGCAGGAAAAAATAAATCAAGAACTTAGAGAAGAAATCGAAAAACTCAAGCAACAGCAAATCGTAAGGCCCTAACAAAATGTATCCAACGATTGTCGATTTCGGTCCTGTCGGTATCCATTCTTATGGGTTGATGTTAGCCACGGCGTTTATTACAGTCGTCTTTGTTATACAATCCGAGTTGAAGCGACGCGGTTTCGTTCCAGAACTTGCCTCGACGATCGTCATGGCTGCAGCGATCGGCGGTATTGTCGGTGCGAAAATCTATTCTGCGTTACTCGACGGTCGAATCACTTTTCAAGAAATCTTCTCAACGAGTGGGTTAGTCTGGTATGGCGGTTTCATCGGTGGGTGTCTCGCCGTTACTATTGTCGTCCTCCGTTCCCCGAATCCATTCCTACCGACAATCGACATCGTCGGTCCGACAGTTATCCTCGGATACGGCATCGGTCGAATCGGATGTCTCCTCGCTGGCGATGGCGACTATGGTCCGCCATCGGATCTACCGTGGGCGATGGCGTTCCCCAACGGCACTGTCCCAACCGATGTCCCTGTCCATCCGACTCCTATATACGAGACGCTCCTGTCCTTTACATTTTTCGGTATTCTCTGGTCGCAACGCCGTAAGTTTGAGGCGACGCCCGGTGCCCTGTTCGGCGCGAGTCTTGTAGCGTTGGGGGTAGAGCGGTTTATTGCCGAGTTTTGGCGACTCACGCCTCGCGTGCTGGGTTGGATGTCAGCGGCGCAAATTTTAAGTATCGCGGCATTCATTATCGGTATAGTGCTGATCCTCTGGGTGCGCTCCCGTCCCCGCGTAGCGGAAGACGAAGTGAGCAGTAACCTCGCCAGCGAAACCGGAGAAGGCGAGGGTCGAAGGTCGCGTCAACGGGGTAGACGTGGGAGACGCCGGCAGCGGCGGTAATCTTTTAAAAGTAGCAGACACGCTCCGCGTGCCGTCAAGCTTTAAAGGGAACATAAACCGTTGCACACCTAAACCCAGCCCCAGCGGGGGGACAGATGTGTAGCAACCAGGGTATTTATAGGACGTAGGTTGGGTTGAGCGGTGAAGCCACACGCGCATTTTCGCTATACACAGTTCTTCAATGATCACTTCGGGGAGATAGGTATAGCGAAACCCAACATCCCAAACTTATCCCTATCTAATGCGTTGGGTTTCACTCGGTTTTTGGTGATTCGGGTTTCTCTGTTCCCTTGAAAACTCTGCGGTGTGTGCGACTTTTGGGGGGTTCCGTTCAACCCAACCTACGGGAGGCTTCAATTTTTATTTTCAAACTCACGTTAATAGGATAGAGGAATCTCAAGGAACGTGCAAACAAAACGCATCTGCCTCTGGTCAGGCCCGCGCAACGTCTCAACCGCACTGATGTACGCCTTCGCGCAACGCAGCGATACCCATGTCATCGACGAACCCCTCTACGCGCATTATCTCTATACAAAATACGGTGCCCAGGCACTCGAGAGTACACATCCCGCCACAGCAGCGGTGATGGCATCCATGTCAACGGACG
>JAAXHD010000069.1 GCA_012271015.1 Candidatus Poribacteria bacterium
ACCGCGGATCTAGTCCTTTCCGCTTTATAGTGAACTACATAAGCGTCAATGTATTCAGGCGATTTGCCAACAAGCCGCATGGGAGGCGGTGATGGCTCATAAAAACCAGCCGCTACAATGCCGACGGAACCTAACAGACAACCACCGCTAATTCCCAAACAAAAACCGCCTGACAACCACAAACATGTATCAACCCTACCAGCAATCCCGATGTCAGCCTCGGCATCATGCATAGCAGTGGCGGCAAGCGAGCCTTCTGGAGGTCGCCATGTGTCAATGATTGAAACACACTCAACCCCAAAAACAATGAGATGCTGAAAACTATCAAGGTTATCAAAAGAAGCGAACTCACATTGTTCCTCATGACGCTTCCTTAAAGATTACGTTTTAGCCCTATTAGTCATCACCTTCGGCAGTCACAACTGCTTCGGTGGTAGCTGTTTTCTCTTCCTTCTTCTTTTCGCCCCACAAACCGAGCCAGAAAATAAACCCGACGAGTGCGAAGAAGGCTACCATGATGATTGCTACCATGTTCACTGCCTCGCTGAGAAGCGGTGTAAAGGCATCAGTAGATGTATCCTGCATGACGCCGAAGATATGCCACGCCTCCCGAAGCCCCGAGCGTGCATATCCCATCAGTCCCATGAGGGACGTAAAGGTAATTGCAACAAGAATTAATACATATTGTGAGCGATCTGTCATCTCTCCCCATTTGATAGTGCCAGATGTCGTCGCCTTACGGTACATGAAAATATCGACGATTGTAACGACCGCCATCACAGCAAGCGCAATCAGGACCTGATAAGGGGTCAGGATATTGACACGCAAATCTGTCGGAACGCTAAATCCGACAATACCGATAACGATTATTGAGACCGTCGCGAGGAAGAAGACCGCAGAGATACCAATGTTGCCAATTTTTTTCCAATTTGCCGTAGGTACCTTACCTGAACGTCGATAAAATAGGAAACTCAAGAAAGTCGTGAGAATAATGATATTAACAGCCGTATTTTTGGCAGTCATCAAGCCGAACAATCCGAGGTGTGGGTGGTTTGCGCCGCCCATCGCGCTCAACTCACTGGCAGTTGAGATCTTAGAGAGTGTCCGCGGTGTCATCCAGATTGCGACACAGATAATAATAACGGTGATCATATACGGACGGTACCGAGCATAGATCTCCGCGCCTTCAATCCGCCCCATGCCGGACCAGAGGTAGTAGTTCGCACCGATAAACAGGACGCCAATCATGACTGCCTGAATGATAAATAGCCAAGAGAACAGACTCCCCATCATGTTAATGCCCATCGTGTTATTGAACATGTAGATTTCTCTACCGAGCCAATAACCGAGGAAAGGCAGCGGTATCAGTCCGCAAAGTGCGATGAAATTTCCGGTATACCCCATCCAATCGTAATGTGCTTTGTCCTCTTTCGTCTTGGCGACGAGGAAACGGAACGCCGCGTACGCGGCTACAATGGAACCTCCGAAAGCGATGTTACCGACGAGGCGATGGATATTAACGGGCATCCATGTAAAGTTGTTGACAGCATCCCAAACCGTCCCCATGAACTCGCCAGTTGTCTCGTTGTGGAGAGGCACCATCGTATGGCTTGTGACACCTTCCATAGCGGTTTCAGGTGTGAGTGCTGGATCTGCCGCCAATTTCTCCTCAATCCAAGATTTCCGTCTTCCTTCAGAAAGCACGCCGTATTGCGTTGCAGGACTGGTTTGGTAACTCAACCATGCGTTAGAAACGAACATAATCGCAGTGCCGAACACATTCAGAAGCACACCGAGGAAGAGGTGCCACCCTTTATGACGTCCCTGCATCTTATCCCATCCATAGGAGTAAAGATAAAGCGTAAAGGTTTCTCCGAAGAACAGGACGACATAAAAAATCATCGTGGGTCCGAATATCCCACTGAGTTTTGTCATGACTTTGGGATAGCACCAGATGAGGATGAAGACGAGAACGCCACCGAGTAAGGCTGTCGTCGAAAACGCGCCCATACAGAGTTTAATGAACTCTTGCGCCATCCGATCATATCGCATGTCCTTCGTCTTCCAACCGATAAATTCGATGATAACGGCGAACATCGGGACACCGAGTATAAAAGATCCGAACAACAGGTGAAGTTGGGCAGCGATCCATGCGGCGTTTCGGCTACCGATCTTCGGGAAGGCGCGATATTCTGCTTCGGTCGCGTCCTGTGCAAACACCGGTGCGACAGCTAACAAGACATAAGCGACCAGTACGCAGCCAAGTATGAGATAGAGTCTCTTTTTAGACATTTTCGTTTTTTTACTTATGTGCTTCTGAGCGATGCCTCCGTTGTTGGCATCGATCCAAAATTGTTAAGAAACCTGTCTTAGATTACGAAAGGTTTGTTAACGATTGAAATACT
>JAAXHD010000083.1 GCA_012271015.1 Candidatus Poribacteria bacterium
ATCTTATTATTCAGATAATAGTCAATAACCGCCTGATGATACCGTTGAACCGTTGTAAAAAAGTCTTGTAGTCCATTTAAGTCAGTGCCTATCCACGCTTCAGTTGCCGCGTCATACAGACCGACAGGTGAAAACTTCAATAACGTCTGCTCCATCTTTGCGGGTCGCGTGTAGAGCGCATCCAGTGCAGGCTTTCGGACAAGCCACATCCGTTCTGCTGTGTTGGTAACCCCAGTGCCAAAAAAGCGATGATAGTCCTGAGCGTGCGGCATTCGCGGTTCAGACTCTGCTTCAAGTGTTTTATAATGGAATCCAGTAATCTGGTAATAGAGTAAACTTGATGAACGGTCCACGGTCCCTCGACGCGTGTAGCCGTCACCGCGCAAATCAAATTGCCATTTTTCGCCGGGCACAGGGTCATTGGCGAGATACTGAAACCGATCTCTATCAAATTCTTCCCATATCTGTTTGATTCGGTTGTAAGCAGAGAGGGTCGTATCCGGGTGCGGTTCAGTTTTAACAGCAGTCAGAATCATATTTGGATACACCAACACCAAAAAACCCCAGACAAACATCGCAAGCATGAGGGCAGTGCTTGTTCGACGCGTCGCCGCCGAAATCAGCATACCGATAAGATAGAACACGGACAGATAGACAAACGACGTAAAAACGACCCCACCGATGCGCAGAAAATCATCAGTGCTTAGAAATACAGATGCGGATGTCGTTAACATAATTAGCACGAGGAGAACACACATCAGTAAGGGGATCAGCAAGCATATCATACCGCTAATGTATTTGGCAAATAGGATTTGACCGTGCCGAACAGGGTGTGTCAGCACGAGTCGTAACGTGCCGCGTTCGCGTTCCCCAGCAAGCGTATCGTACGCAAAGACGAGTGCTAATAGACTCAAAATTCCTTGAAAAATAAAAATAAGATCAATCGAAGAAAAGAGATTAAGAAACGGGTTATTCGAGCCATGTTTACCAGCATCCCACAGTGTTGGCACGAAGAAGTAATTAACGCCAAGCGTGTTCCCTAATCGTTTGTCTAAACCGACATTGAAGATGCTCAACGGGTTCGGTGGACGATTAACCCTTAAGCTCGCTATTGAATAAGTTGTTTGATCCAACATCTCCTGCCGATGCTTTTTGACTGCCGTATCGTAACTTTCCAACCGCCTTTCGTAATCTCTGATAAGCACAGCAGTCGTAGCAACTACAAGCAACAGCATAATGAAAACCGCTGCCGCAAATCGGAACGTCATTAGATTATCAAGGAGTTCTCGGCGGATAAGTGTCGTTAGCATTAATCATACCTCTATATGTATTCTGTTCCCCATCACTTTAGTAGGACTTAAGCATGCTCCTCTTTTGTAGCATAGGAGGCTGTTGGTTTCCTGTGCCAAGAGCCTCCAGAAAATAGTATCGCTAATTTCGGATTAGATACTATGACTCAGAACGTTCAAAACGGAGCAC
>JAAXHD010000228.1 GCA_012271015.1 Candidatus Poribacteria bacterium
ACTCAATCTTGATACACTACTAGTCCTCAGTCTACTCAAAACACATACTGTTAGGGAGGTAGAAGCAGTTCTTAGGGAACTCATAGAAGATGAGGAAACCGCCAGATCAATACTTGCAAAGTGTCACGGTTTCATCCAAGCCACTGCCTAAAGGGCGTTTACTGACGGAGTTTGGAACACACTCCTACGATCCTTCATAAAGAAAGGTTGTTTATAGAAGTTTACGATGAAAGTTCAAACAAGATACCGGGTGCATCAACACCACAAATTCAAACACGGCGGAAAAAAGTACGCTGCCGATATGGAATCCGATACCATTATTGAAATAAATGAGGTGGAGTGGGAGCTCCTTAATTGTGACCTGGCAGAAACAATCTATACAATCGTCGAAAATTTGAAATCAAGATTCAAAACAGAACAGATTTTTGAAAGTGTCGAACGGTTACAAAGCCTTTCTCAACGCGGATATCTGTTAAGTCCAATTGAGAAAATGTTGAGAGAAGAATCTCAAATGCCAAAGACAAAACTTAAACTGCTCGTTCCATTCCAATTCGCTTTGGAAAAAGAGAGGCTTGATCCTGTAACAAACGAGAATCGGTATCATCTCTTGAAGGCACTCTCGAAATATGCTAAATTGGAGACTATCAACGTTACCGGCGATGAGGTTTCTGATATGCTCGATTTTGTATCTGTTCGGACAATAAAAAAGAAAGAAGGAAACGAGAGAAGTTTTCCATTGATGTGGTATGCAGGAGACGGTTACGACGGTATTCTACTTCTCAGTCAGTTTTTGTGGTACGATACTTTGTGCTATCCACAAGAAATCCCAATCCTCCACTGTGTTGAGAGTGATCGGAGTCTACAAGGTTTGGTACTTGAAAAAGCCTTGGAGAATGCTGCTATCCAGAAACCCACGGATCTACTTTTACCAAAAGCATCATGGCTCACGGAATGGCTTTTAGAATGCGGAGTGGATCCCGCCGGAATTTATACAATTTCAGAGGGCATCAATGTCGTTGAACCTATCGGAAAAGCACTTGCAAAGCAGCACGCTGCTTCACTTACAGAAAACCTACTGTTTGCAAAACAACCTGTGGTTGGAATTATTTCTGGATTTAAACCAACCATAGGAGCCCAATTGATTTCAGAACTCGCGACAGCAAATCCCCATCTCGTCTTCTTTGTTTACGATTCAATTTTGGTAGAACATTATCATAATAAACCGGACAATATTGTGCTTTTCAGTGCCGACGACGAAGATACACGAGCAGTGTTACCAATATTTTTTCAAGCACTGGACCTCGTCTGTTTCTCTGCTGTACCGGGGACATCCCCTTCATTGGTTTTGGAGGCAATGGCGTACGGTACACCGGCGGTTGCTATTTCACAATACGGACTGCCTCCTGAAATTGAGGGAGCAAGTGTCCTCGTCCAGTGTCCAGCCCATGTTGGAAATGACACTAGAGTTCCAGCGCAGAAATTGTCAAAAGTAATAAACCAGTTGCTAAAAGACATGAAGCGGCGACGGAAATATGAACAAGTGGCAAAAGGATTTGGAAAAAAATATACATGGGAGGATACTGCAATAGAGGTTATTCGGCTATTTAAGCAAAGTGCTGAATGTGCCAAAGCACGGTGCCAGCCGCCAACGCCAAATCTGTTTCGACCAATTTTCTGTCAATATTATGATCCGCGAACCGGTAATAGTTATCCAAGTGCCTATTGCCATGAAACAAAACGATTTGAAAACTTTGAGAACGCTTTGATGGAGGATTTATCCAAATACCATACGTCTGCTGAAGTAGAGTCTATTTTCAAGCATTTCCAGCGCAAGTGAACTCTATCTGTTTGATCTCAGAGAGAACGACTAACAAGAATCTGTCGGCAATTGAAACGGGTATAGCTCACTTTTTGAATATGGAGAGGTTTTATGAAAGGCGAGCGTTTCTTCCTTTTCTGTGGTTTTATTTTTATGTTGTTGTGTATAGGGAACCGACTTGTTTCTGCCCAAACCCTTGGGGTAGCCAAAATCGCATTCTCATCGAATCGAGATGGCAATTGGGAAATCTATCTGATGAACCCCGATGGAAGCAGTCAAATCAATTTAACACACCATCCTCGGAGTGATCTTATGCCTGCCTTTTCGCCAACAGGGGCACAAATCTTATTTGTCTCCACCCGCGACGAAGGACGTGACCTCTATCTCATGGACCCCAATGGAGCAAATGTACAGCGAGTCTTTAAGGAGAAAGCACAGAGACAAAGCCCAGCATGGTCACCCGATGGAAAATGGATTGCTTATCAGAAGGGGAATTCAAACGATGTAGAACTATACATTGCATCGATAGATGAACGGGTTGAACATCGAATCGCTTGGGTGGGACATGCGGACGCAGATCCGAGCTGGTCCCCTGATGGCACCGAGATAGTTTTTGTTGTAAATGTTCCATTTATACGAGGAATAGGTCCGCTGTCAAATACCAAACTTGTTTTTATCGACGTACAGACACGCGTTGAAGAGACGTTTTTGCCCGAAGAACCACTACCATTAATGGAAACACCTGCGTGGTCCCCAGTGGGGAACGTAATCGCTTTTTCTTGGGGAAAGTTAGGGCTTGGGCAGCGCAGTGCCCTTTTCATTGCCGATCGTAATGGACGAGAAGTGAAGCGTGTTCTGCCACCAGTTGGAGACGATACTGTGGTGGAAATGAATCCGGTATGGTCTCCGGATGGGAGCGAACTCATCTACGAGTATGGTCTGTTACTGGATGGGGAACTTTTCAAGGTCGACTTACAGGGCGGCGAGCCAGAACGACTGACCCGGCAGGGCGTAAATAAAGATGCAGATTGGTTTGACCCTGCGTTCGCGTTGTTTGTCCAGCCGCAAGTTGAATTGCTCACAACACTCTGGGGTAAATTGAAACAGAGAGAACAGAAGTAAAGCAGAAGAAATTTCATACAATGCTAAGAACGATCCATCAATTTGAGGTTATCATGCACTTAAATTGTTTTTATAAATTCCCAAGCAGCATACTTGGTAAAGAGATTGTCCAAAAATCAGACTTCTATTCAAGTTAACGCAGTTTTTA
The DNA here is from genome assembly GCA_012271015.1 of Candidatus Poribacteria bacterium. Taxonomy (GTDB): domain Bacteria; phylum Poribacteria; class WGA-4E; order WGA-4E; family WGA-3G; genus WGA-3G. The sequence continues at coordinate 3,090 of JAAXHD010000228.1, forward strand.
GGTATTTTCAGCAGAGCAAATTTAACGACTGCTGGAAGGAAAATTTCGCAACAGTATTCGGGCTTTCCTTGAATCTGAGGCAGGGTCTGTAGGTATCAAATCACCCCTAGCATTAGGTATAACTACCGGCGGACTCATACTGGCGCAAACAATTGTTTCCACACCAGCAGATGCCCATGAGGAATGTCAAAGGAACGATGACTGTGCGGGTAACCTACAGTGCGAATCAGTAAAGCATGTTAGGATACTTGGATTCGGCCCTGGGAATCAAGCAACAGTAGAAGTGACGTGGCTAAACCATTGTGTTACTCCTTAGGTTAATACGGGGCATCTAAAGCCAGATTAATTAATGCACACAATTAGCAGTCGAAGTGAGTGAATTTTCTATTTCAGTTATGAGGCTTGAGGTGACTTGACTCACAGAAGGTTCACCTTCGTTTTGAACAAAGCATCTTAACTCGGCAGTAATGCCATTAGAATATTTATAATCTCACTTGGCTGTCAGCCATTTATGTCTACTTAACACGTGAGTTCCATAAAACATTTTATCAGTTTCCGAATTTTTGTGGAACTCACGTTCCTTTTAGCTTTGTGATACACTACACCAATAGGAGGTTTGTTGTGAAACGCTTCTGCCTTTTGTGCAGTCTAACACTCATTGTTATATGTAAATCCGTCTCTCTCACTGGGGCAAAAGTGCCAGAGACCGCTAAAATTGCCTTGGCATCAAATCGGGATGGGAATTGGGACATTTATCTGATGAATCCTGATGGCAGCCGGGTAGTTAACTTAACACAACATCCAGCAAGTGATTTCTACCCAGTTTGGTCCCCGACAGGTGAACAACTCCTTTTCGTTTCTAACCGAGACGGCCCATCAAGTCTGTATCTTATGGATGCAGATGGAGCAAATATAAGGCGAGTATCTGATCAAATACTCACCCGATTGAGGGCAGCTTGGGCACCCGATGGTGGAGGAATTGCGTATATGCGCCTTGATGAACTCTACATCACAACGATTGATGGGAAAGCAATAACCCATCTGGCAAAGATTAACGGAAAACATACCGGAGACCTCGCGTGGTCACCCGATGGAACAGAAATAGCTTTTAGGGTTTTTAAGGATATGGAAGGGGAGAAGGGGTATGAACTTCGTACTTTTGACCTACAAACGCATAAAGAAAAAACGATCCTCGCCGATGTGGAAAAGTATCCAGAGAAAATGTCTCCTGCTTGGGCACCATCAGGAGACAAACTTGCTCTCTCCTTATACCAACGGCCCCTTGGCAAAAATATTGGTGAGAACGTCTTTGTGATAGATGCCGATGACATCTTTGATTGGCGGGAGCAAGAGACAATCTACGTTATCAATCGTGATGGAAGTGAGTTACAACGGATAGTTCCTGATAAGGGCTCGAAATCCACTTATCCCGCTTGGTCTCCGCATGGCGATGAAATTATTTATCAACAAAAAGTTACAGGACTCACACAACTTTTCAAAATTAATGTGACGAGTGGTGACCCCATACAACTCACAGATATTGGAGACAATGCGGTTGCCAATTGGTTTGATCCAGGGGTAGTGCCAGTTCAACCTAATGCAAAATTACTAGCAACATTGTGGGGGACGTTAAAACAGAAATAGTGCGGATTTTATGAATGTATTAATTTATGAAACCATTCTTCTCTCTGTAGCATTCGTTTTCTGTGTTTACGGTTGTTATACGGACATAAAAAGCCACAAAATACCGAATCTCTGTTCAATGTGTCTCATTTACGCAGGCACCCTCGGACAACTCATGGGCTGGTTCTTGGGAGTTACAACTCTCCTGAACATTGTCATCTTGCTTGTGTTTAGCGGTGCCATCGCCATCGGATTTTATACATTTGGTATCTTCTCACCGGGCGACTCTAAGTTCTTCTGGGGATTCTGTCTGATACTTCCCTCATGGTGGTTTGGACCTATCCAAGAGATGTTGATGTTTCCACCTATCGTGCTGGCACTCAATATCATCATCCCTTACACCACGGTCGCAGTAGGCTACCTAATCGTCAAATTAGTTCGGGTCCGGGGGTCAGGTAGAGTGCTATTTCAACTCATGAAATCCTCCGTTGATCGGGATTCCGTGTTAGAAAAACTATATGGTTTGCTTCAGTTCATACTTATAGGTGCGGGACTTACCTACTTCTTTGATAGATTAGGATGGCAGGCAGATCGGGTGATGCAGTTGGTAATCGTACTAGCTATTTTTGCTGGCGTACAGAAAATGTTAGGTCCGTTACTGAAAACGCCAGTTGCTATTGTTATTGTGCTGTCTCTCAGTGGGTGGTTGATGCTGAAATCTGCACCTTCTATAGGACTACTACTGGCAGGAATTGCCTTTTCTGTATGTTTTTATCTAATCGTCTTCGTTGTCGCAAGGCAGCTCGTAATGCAGTTAGCAAGTGCGGCGTTTGACAGGGTCGTTGAGGTATCAGATCTTCAGGTAGGCATGATTCTCAGCGAGCATATCGTCAGAATGGAGTGGGAAGATGGTCGGGTCTATTATCAGAAGCAAGACAGCAAAAGCAAGCAACAGGGCGGTAAACTGATAACAACCGACCCGGTCGGGCTCTCTCCGGAAACTATCGGGGTATTGCGAGAATTAGCCAATACCAATGCCTTTGCCCACTTTGACAACAAGATACGGATTCAACCCGCTATCCGTTTCGCACCCGTCATTGCATTTGGGGGTCTATTGACAGTCCTCTGTAAAGGTCCCTTTCACCTCGGGATAATCCCCCTTCTGAATAGGTTCTTTTAAATGAAGCTTGCTATCGTCACTTTAATTCTACTAACGCTTATCATTGCGGTTCCACCGTTGTATACACATTGGGCGGAATCCCGCAGACAGCAGCAGATTCAGGAAATCAAGCAACAGGCGCGCCAACCCATAAGTGAAACCTTTGGAAGCGTTCTTGCACTCCTTGAAGGTGAAGATCCGCCTTCCGTCGTCGCCTTATATACCGGCGGCACGAAAAGCCATCTGGAGCCTTGCGGGTGTTATCAGGAACAATCAGGTGGACTACCGAGGCGGGCTTCTCTTGTGTCAGAAATTCGCAGGCATGGAATCCCAACACTCTTGGTTGACGCGGGAGATATTTTTGATGGCACTGAAAACATAGATTTCCAACGGTGTCAGGTCAACCTAAAGGCAATGTCAACGATGGGATATGACGCAGTCGCGCTAAGTCAAAACGACCTCAATTATGGAGATGCATATCTCATCGAACAACGTGCTACGGCATCAATTCCATTTCTTGGTGAGAATCACGCCTACGCTCAGCCGTCTATTCTTCAAACTGTTGGTGAACTCTCAATTGCCCTTGTACCTGTTTCAACTGAGCGAGAACTTCCAGACACAAACTTGATTATTGCCTTAGGGACACCCACCTCGCCGGAACATCCTAATATCGATGTCATCATCAGTCCTGAAGAAGTGGAACCCAATCAACAGATGAACGCACCGATCTGGGTAGGCTCAACACCTGAGGGGAAAACACTCGGTTTTTTGGCACTCTGGGTGAATGTAGACGGTGAACTCACCCAACACCATGCCGCACAACTGGCACTGACGGGTGATGTTGCTGAGGATCACTCCATTCGCCAATTACTCACCGACTTCTACCGCGATGTTGCACAAACGTCTGAACATAAACCCCTTTTTACCGAACAACCACTGGAGCAAGATCCCCAAAACGGATATGTCTCAGCGACTGCCTGTCAGCGGTGCCATGAGCAAGAATACCTCCAGTGGTCGGCGACACGGCATGCCTTCGCCTTTGAAACGCTCTTGAAGAAGGAACGCTACTTCGATCCGAATTGCGTCCCCTGCCATACCACTGGCTTCCGTTACCCAACAGGCTTTCAGATTGGGGACAATACATCGGCGTTTAAAGGTGTGCAATGTGAAACGTGCCACGGTCCCGGCAAACAACACGTAGGCAATCCGAAAAAAGACAATATCCGGCGAGCCTCCGAAACATCCCTCTGTCTGGAATGCCACGACACAAAACACTCACTCGGATTCGCAGAGGTGGTGGCACTCCACACCAAAGATGTCGACCACAGTCGTGAACCGATGAACCTTGAGGAATTATTGGCATCTCGTGTCTCCCGAATCGGGAAACCAACCTTGGAACTCTTTGTGATGAGCTACTGCCCCTTCGGTGTTCAAGCAGAGGAAAAACTGATTCCGATTGTAAAGGAGTTTGGTAACAAGATTGACTTCAAACTTCAATTTATTGCACAGGAGAAGGTGGAATCTACCGCACAAGACATAACGCCGTTTACGAGTCTTCACGGTTATCCCGAAGTCGCGGAAAATATCCGACAACTTCTGATAGCACAAGAGTATCCTGAGCAGTATCTCGACTACATTTTGTGTCGGGGGAAGAAATTGGACAAGAGTTGGGAGAACTGCGCGGAGAAACTCGGCATTGATGTGACGAGGATTCAGGCGTTGTTTGACGCACCTGAGGCGGAACAACTTTTCCGAAAAAACATAAAACGTGCCGCAGAGTTGGGCATTAGAGCCTCTCCAACGATTTTAGTGGATAACCATCAATTTAGAGCAAACCAACTGTTACGGGCAAGTGGCACCCCCTGCCAATAATGCCCAGCAACATTTCAGGAGATAAAACTATGAAATGGACATATTACCTATTGTCTTTAGGATACCTGCTTCTGTTGACCTTAATCCCCTCTCGAACAAAGGCAGTGCCAACGCCAGAAAAACTGAATACTTTCATCCGTGAAGTTTCTGAAGGGTGCGAGATAGAGACTCCGCTCCTAACAATCGTGAGTCCCTGTCCAATTCCGAAACCGTGGCCTATGCCTATGCCGTGTCCACCGGGAAACCCGAAACCAACCCCGCTTTAGATTCTGAACCATTTAACCACTATTTTACTGCTGGCGAGGTTGGAAACCCTCGCCACGAACAGTGATAGATTTATGCAAGCAATTATTTTATGTGGTGGGAATGCAACGCGCTTAGGTGCAGCAGCGAAACAGACTCCAAAACTCCTTATGAAAGTCAAAGGTCGTTCTATTCTGGAGTGGCAGTTTGACTTCCTAAAAGAAGTCGATGTCCAAGAACTCATCCTCGCCACAGGACATCTCCACGATGTCCTCCGAAACAGCATCGGAGATTCTTACGAGGATATTCCCATCCGTTATTGTAAAGAGGATAAAAAACTCGACACCGGGGGGGCCATCAAAAAATCAATGCAGTACATACAGAGTTCTCCGTTCTTTGTGCTGAACGGAGATGTCCTGTGGCGAAACTTCCCGCTGAAAAAGATGGTAGTTACGTTTCGAGAGAACATGGACGGGGTACTGATGGCTGTTTGGGTGGATGACACCCGCCCTTATGGGCAAATCCTTTCCACCGAGACAGGTCGGGTCACTGCATTTTTAGAAAAACCCACGGCACTTCAAAGCGGATACATCAATGCCGGTGTTTACCTCTTCAACAATACAATTGCTCATGGATTTCCAAAGAGCGATGTTTTTTCTCTCTCCTATGATGTTTTTCCGAGATTAGAGAATCTCTATGTTTTAAAAACAAATACCCCTTGGATAGATATTGGATCTCCTGAACGTCTCCAGGCAGCCCAGCAACTCTTTTGATATATAATTTAGGACTTACGCAGTTCCCTGGTAGGTGCGGTTTCCTAACCACACCGAAATTTTAGATTTTCGGTTTTCACAGATCCGCTGTAGGAGCGAGTGTTTTTGCTTGGACGTTTCTTCAATTTCTTCAATTTCTCCCGGCTCGCGACTGTTCGGAGAGATCGGACAGAAACCTTAAAACTGAATAGCCCTGGATTTTTGTGAAAGAATATTGACAAAAAATCGTAATTTTTGATATAATCCTTGCCAACGAAATCACATCCTCGAGAAAAATGATAGATACACGTTTTCCTGAATCCAAAAACCGAGCGAAGACAATCAGCATGCTAGACGAACGCACCAATATGAACATTGCCGAACCTTTACTCCCCGCTTGTTCCATGCTGTATGTGCCGGACGATGCTGCGCGCGGCGGTGTGAATTTATGGATAGCGTGTGATGTGAGCCCAGTGTTAACAGGCACTTTACCCCCCCCCACTTAACAAGTGTTAATTGGTTTGCTCCACATATTCTTACACACAATCCTGTCAATGTTTGCGGCTGTCGCGTTTTTTTCCCCCGCTTTGTTATGTACAAGATATTTTTCTTAATTCTCCACTGCTTGTCGAATCCTCGTATTCCTGGGAAACACTCTTCACACGGGGCTATTCGCGACGCAGTAAACGAAAGGTGACTGTTATTTTCGAACACGGTAACCTTGGAAGGAAAGGGCGCACGGGCAATATAAGGAAAGGTAAAAGATTCAATCATAGTGAATTTTACGCCTTGTGCTAATTGACCATGTGTTTTGTTAAATTTCACAGTTGTTGGGTTTTCGTTGTAAATTGGACCTTGATTTCATTTCCTTTTTGTTCTCATGTAGAGACTTTGGTTTAAAAATGGGGGCAATATGAACCGAAACTGTCAAACTACAAGTGGCAAAGGGTTAACACTGTGAAATCTAAATCTACAAAGAGTTAATTAGCACAAGCCGTTAATTTTAGAAAAATGTTTATTATAAATCGTATAGACATAGGTAATATCTATATTTCAGAAAGATAAGATAGGAAGGGTAATGATTCACAGAATCAAGAGAGATAAATCCGATGACGGGAGGGATATTCTTGTAAAAGAAACGTTACAAGGGAATTATGAGAACATCGTTGGGAGAAGTCCACAGATCATTAAAGTCCTCAAACAAATTGATAAGGTTGCAAACACAATAGCGGGGGTACTAATTTGTGGGGAAACAGGGACCGGTAAGGAATTGATAGCACGCGCCTTACACCAAAACAGCTATCGTTTGAGGAACGAAATGGTTTCTGTCAACTGTGTCGCGATTCCGGATATGCTGCTTGAAAGCGAACTATTTGGACATGAACAGGGGGCATTTACGGACGCGAAAGCGCAACATATCGGCAAATTTGAAAGGGCACACAATGGAACACTCTTTCTTGATGAAATTGGAGATATGCCACTCCCCCTGCAAGCGAAGTTGTTGCGGGCGGTTGAAGCGGGTGAAATTGAACGTTTGGGCGGAACAAAGCCGATTCCAGTGGATGTCCGAATCGTGGCGGCTACGCACTGTAACCTCGCGGATGCCGTTGACGATGGCACTTTCCGCAAAGACCTTTACTATCGTTTAAATGCTGTTTCTATTTCTCTGCCCCCGTTACGCGAGCGGCGAGGGGACATTAGCGTGTTAGCGGAATACGTGGTCGAGAAACATTGTAACACCTATGCACAGCCCATACGTAAAATAGCACCGGAGACGCTTGCATGCCTGCAAAACTATCCTTGGCCCGGGAATGTGCGAGAGTTAGAAAACGCCTTAATCCACGCACTTATCTTGACAGATGGGGAGACTATATTACCTGGGCATCTGCCTGAAGAAATTTTAGCATACGGAGAAACTCACGCTAACGTTCCAATGGAAAATCGTATATCTGAGAAGCCACAAACAGTGACGGTGCCGCTCGGTACACCCCTTAAAGCCGTAGAAGAAGTCTTTATCCGTGATACTTTAGCGTGGCAGAACGGCAATCGAACAAAAGCATCAAAAATATTGGGGATTAGCGTCCGGACGTTGCAAAATAGATTGAAAGACTATAAAAAATCAAACAGCCTTTAGTTTTTCGTAGTTTTAGAGACGCATCCGCTCAACCCAATCTACGGGATCCTTGCTGACTGATTGCTAAGGGAAATTACCCAAACTTTAGTATTATATAGACCATTTGATGATTAACACACCGCCGGCGAGGTTCTCCAACCTCCACCGACCGATTGCTGCCCGCCAATCTCCCCTTCCTTACTGGCGAAGTTTCCTGAAGTTTCACGAAATGTTTCAGTAATTCCGTAAAGGACACAATTGTAATCCTGTGAATCCTTTAATCTTGTAAATCCTGATTCAGACAATTACC
>JAAXHD010000261.1 GCA_012271015.1 Candidatus Poribacteria bacterium
TTTATAAACTATTGCGTAAGTCCTAAGTAATTCTAACTTCTCAACGCGTTCTTCTTTTCAAACTATAGCGTTTCCGTTTCGACCCTCCCTTTCCGATAGGTTTATCCAGACTCCCGCAACGCTTTCCAGACGGCTTTGATGATGACCATCGAGGCACCGTCGGCATGGGCTTTCCCCGCTGCTTTAAGTAGTGCTTTGTTCTGATCGAGATTGTAGCGATTTCGGATGGAGGCACCCCATTCATGATGTAACTGAATCAGATTCGCTTCTGCTGTGTTTACAATATACGCTTTGTGATATTCGGTCAGTCTCTTGATAATGTCTTCTACGACTTCGGCTATGGTTGTTCGGTTTAGTGATTTCATGGGGATCTCTTTTTCTTCAGGTATTTGCTTTGATCCCTGGGGGCCTTCAAGTTCTTTTGGGCCCTTTTGTGCTCCTTTATATTTATAGAAGTTAACTGGAGAACTGGCGTTTTTTGTGTAGACTCTACTCATTGAGATCCTTCTCCTTTTTTGTAAAAGCAGGTTGTTTTTCTAAGTCTCGCACAACCTGCAAAGTGAGGTTCATTGAAAGATTCCCTAACAGATTGCCCGAGAAACAAAAAGGAATCCTAACTCGGAGTTCGTTGAATCAGTGTACAGCGTATCCTTTTCGTCTATTCAGGTTCTCCTTACCACCCACCGAAGGAACCTTCGTAGCCTCCACAACACTATCCCGCTCGTCGCCTTTGGTTACAAAGGTTACACTGACATCAGTAGAGTTGCCTGCAGCGTCTGAGACTTTACCTGCAATAACATAAGTCGTCTCATTGCCAATTTCTTTACCTTTGACAACTTCGAGAGTCGCTTTGTTGCCTTGGACTTTGCCGAGCCAACCGACATCATCGCCGCCTTCGGTCTGAAGCGCGACGCTACCAGAGACCTCTTCACTGAACTCAATCTCGATCTTCCCGTCGGTGTTGATAACTTCGGGATCGACATCCTTGTCCCCATCTTTGACAGTACCGTCAGTGACTGTCGGTGGATCGGTATCCGATGCGGTGACCGTATAGTTCAGTGCCTGGGTTCCATCAGCCCAAGTGACCGTCAATGCAAAAGGACCTGGGGTGAAAGGACCCGCGATAGTCACTGTTTTCCCTGCAACTGTGACAGTACCAGCACTTACCGTGACATCAGCGGGTGCGTTGTCAAAGGTAACCGTAATCGTCGCATTCGCAGCAATTTCGCCACCCAGTGGTGTTGCGCTTATAAAATTAGCTGGTGCAGCTTCTTCTCCTTCAGTATTGACAGGGATGATCCTGCCTTCTGTTTCCAGCTCACCCTCTCTAACAATATCAGGATGTTGGGTGCTAAACACCAGCAACTTATCAAAAACTTTTTGAAAACGATCGAGAACTCCCTGTGGCACCTTGATCGATTCAATATTTTTCATCAAATATTCTGCTGGTTTTATATGTCTAAAACTAACACCATTGGGTATGGGATCCGTTTCAAAGTACTTCTCTAAACAGGAAATAATACGGGAACGCTTAAGTAATTTTGCCTTCTTTATAGAAATGTCATACGTCTTTTCGACTAACTCCAGATAGAAGTCTCGAGCCAACATCTCCTCTACATCAGGCTCTCTTTCCTGTGAAATCAGTATAAGTCAGAACCCTATCCTTATCAATAGTGCCCTTACTGGAGAGGTTTTCAATTTGCTGTCTCTCATTATTGTGGCGATCAACAAGTACAGCAAGATTCAAACCCGTAGCACCAAACAGCTTAACAAAACTGGCGACGTTGCCTATTCCTCTCGCGTGGACAATATTCCAAGGACCCAGTCCCTTTTTATCGCGGCGTTTCTCCAAAAACCAAGAGATCGCTCTTATGTAGATTTCATCTGACTTACCCTCAACTATTAGGAAATTTTTACTGATAATAAGACCTTGTGATATATCATAGCCGAGAGCAGATTGTAGTGGAATTAGAGTGTCTTTGCCAGTCGAAAGCGCGTCGGGAGAAACTTTCGTGCCTGATTCATTGTATTTCAATTGATTTGATTCTTCTTCGAGGCTCTTGTTTTCAACAGTCCTAACACGATTTAAATGCCCCAGATCAATCATAAATGGCGAATGTGTTGTATAACGTGAGCTTGATAATTAAACG
>JAAXHD010000265.1:0-13833 GCA_012271015.1 Candidatus Poribacteria bacterium
AAACTCAACATTGAACGACTACTAGCCGTGGCATACTCCAATGCTGCCCAAGAGCAGCAACGTAAGATAGATGAAGGATCAGAGCATAGGGTACCACGTAAAAAATGGGAAGAAGTAGGAACCCAAGTATGTGAGGTGGAACCAACTGAGAGGCTCTGCGGCGCGGAAATTAATTCTGTAACAGACCTCCTTCGTCAGGGATCTATTGAGCAAGATCATCTCCATCTGTTCCACTCCGATACAGATGATGGAGAGGCAATCGCCATAGTTTTAGAATCCTACTTCACACTAACCTGTTGGAATGTGAACATCCATCGTGTAGAAGGTCTGCGCGATGATGCACCTGACAAATTCCGTACCCAAGGTTTGCGCAATCTTGCCAAACTCTTCGGTGAACAGGTACGCGAAGCAGATCGAGAGAAGCGTTCATGTGCTATCAATGCAACTGGTGGTTATAAAGCCCAAATTGCTATTGCTGTGCTTATGGGCCAGGCACTTGACATTCCGGTGTATTACAAGCATGAACGCTTTGATGCAATTATTCCTTTTCCACCGATGCCAGTAGCACTTGACTTTTCGCTTTGGGAGCGGGCTAGTGGGATGTTTACAGTCCTCGCTAAAGGCGATACTTTTGAACCATGGGAACGTTTTGAGGACGACTGGGATGAACGTTTTGAGCCGTTAGTCAATCGGTTCTCTATGGATGACAAAGACTATTTGGAACTATCCGCCACCGGTCAGATTTTCCACGAGACTTTTCGCTCTCGCTTTCAGAAAACAAAGGCAGCTAGCTTACCGCGTCCGGCAAGTGCAGAAGAATCAGAATCGCCAAAACTGCCCCAGCATAATTACAAAGGAAACCGCGATCGCATTTACCGTTTTTTACAGGAAGTCACTGATGCTAAACCTTATATCCGCTACTGTCACTCAACATATTGGAATCCAGACCTCTCTGAATCAACGAGGTTTCAGCTTTCTTCACAAGGGAAGGTTGAAGGCATATACTCAAACGGGAGTTGGTGCCTGAAGTTTGATGTATTTACAACAGCAGAAAGCTCAGATCAATTGCCAATCGTTGTGGCAGATCTTAACAATTGGTTAAACACATAAGGCATCTGATTGGAGATTCAAGATCTACAAAAAGCAAGTTTTTACACTACAAGCGGCGAACAAGAAACGGGAGGAATTGTATGACCCGAGACTGGAAGACAAGTAAACAGATCACAGAATTAGATGATCAAATACATTGCCGGTGGACAGACCTGATTCTTGATGATGAATTTGGTATCACAAAGGAGGACTGGAACACTGTAATTGAAAAAACCGTGGAGCATATTCATAGTTGGGGTGAACAAAATATCGCGCGCCGTGTTTCCTGCATGATTAAATTGCTTCTTCCACAACTTGATGTATTATGGCGAGGAAACGTTGGACCAAACGATGAACTGTCGTTTCGATCATTCCGATGGTTGCCGTGTCAATCGCTTAAAGGTGCTACTGTTGCCGATTATGCCCTAACAGCATCAGCAATTGCCTACTGCCTAGGCTATGACCTTGACCCCCGCCCTGATACTGAAACTTTGGATAAACTTCGCCTCTCCGCCCTAACAGCAACATGGAAGGATGATGGGCTTGAAGACGTTTACAATGCTCTATGGGATAAAGACGCTCCCATTGAGCCTAAAGAAGAAGGAACCGGACTTGAGCAGATCGTGTTCTTGGCAAAAACGACGGCTGCTTCTGAACGTAAAGATATCAAAGATGTCCAATTCAATAACCATCCTCTCAACCAAAACAAACAGATTGGACTTGTGTTAGGTGGCGCGACCAAAATAAAAGGGTACTTTCTGGAATCGGCAAAGCTGCCTGAGATTCGTGGCGCAAGTGCATTGCTTGACCGTATCAATCTTGAAGATGTACCAGCACTTTTCGGACGTGAAATCCAGGACAAGCAGCGATACGAACGTATACGCAAAGGTTTCTGCAAACGGACAGGACATACGCTATCTGCTCCAGAATGCATCATCTACGCAGCGGGCGGCAATACGCTTGCGTTTGCACCAGCCTCCGTGGTTCACCAAATCGCAGATGAAATTGAGCGAATTTATACGCACGAAACACTCGTTGCAAACAGTGCTGCAGTTGGGAATACTTTTAATTTACTTGAATTACAATATGGATTGAATCCTACCCAATTTTGGATTGGAGATTTTCAAAAGGCGTGTGAAAAACCGGAAACCGCAAAAATCATGCATACCTGTTATGGCAGCACGGATAAAAAAGATTTTCTCGAAAGAAAGTGTTTCGGTGAACTAACAAGCAGTTTAGCAGGTGCACAACTGAAACGGCGCGAAGGAAATACAACGCCTGATCGGGAAACCCAGCGTGACCTTCCGACACATGTTGAAATTGGCCCGTATCAGGTCCGATGTGAAAGTTGTGAACGCCGTCCTGCCGTTGTCAATGACCCGAAAGTGCTCTGTGAAGCATGCACACGAAAATATGTTACAGGGCGCGCAACTAAAAAACAACTCAAACGTGGCGAACTTGACCATTATTCTAATTCCATTAATAAATGGTTGCCAGCAAATAAAGGCGAAAACGGGGCGTATCTGCTAACAGATTGGATTTCATTATACAACAAATATGTAAAGTTGTTTTCTGATGTCTCACAAAATTATGAACAGGAGCCTGATGGGCCAAACGATCTAAACGACATTGCTAAAGCAAGCGATCGCGAGAATTACATTGCATTCATTTATGCCGATGGAAACAATATGGGCGCGTATTTAGAGAATATCAAAACGCCAGCACAGTACCGTCAATTCTCTGAAAGGGTCTTTGTTACCATGCAAACCTCCGCATTCAAGGCATTGGAAAAACTTGAACCTGTCTGGATCAAAGACGACAATGACCGATATGTTTTCCCTTTTGAAATCATCAGCATCGGCGGAGATGACTTGCTGATCATCGTGCCGGGCAGTAAGGTATTTGAAATTGTTCATGCAATTGGTGAAAATTTTGATGGCGAATTTAATAGTTACAACAAATTACCTACAGATAAAAATAAACTGTGTCTGGCACAACGTTACAAGTCAAGCAAATGGGTAGATGCCCAAGAAATGCAACCCGTTTTTAGTATGTCACTCGGTTTCGTGATTGCTGAAGCACATACACCGGTTGCATTCTTAGAGCATCTCGCTGACAGCCTTCTCAAATCAGCAAAGACCAGAGCGAAAACACTGATAAAACACGCAGGTGGTTATCGCGGTGGAACCGTTGATTTCCTTGTGCTTAAGTCCATTTCAATGATCACGAGTAATCTCGGCGATTTCCGCAAAAAGTTTTATAAAACGGACACACAGAATTCGCTAACGATGCGTCCGTTCACCTTGTATGAACTTGAAAGGTTTATCGAAACTATTAAAACCTTTAAAAAAGACGAGTTCCCCCAATCGCAACTCTATCAACTCCGAGAATCGCTCAAGCTTGGCAGGCAGACATCAACGCTTGATTATCTCTATTTCCGAAGCCGCCTCAAGGAAGGAAAAGGCAAACTACTTCAAGCACAAATTGAACATAGTTGGCAAGGCGTATCAGACAACAATAACAACAATCTGGGACCGTGGTATGCCACGCTGCAGGAAAGCAAAAAGGATAAAAAAGGTTATGAGACGCTGCTTTTTGATTTGATTGAGGCTTACGATTTTATCCCTGATCCTGAAAAACAAAACGAGGAAGAAAATAGTGACGAATCCAACGACTGAAAAACAGTGGCGGATTATAGCAACGGTTGATACTGCCCTTTGCATCGGTGATAGTGGCTCCAGTGAAACAGGTGCCGACAAGTCAACGGTTAAAACCAGTGATGGCAAACTTTACATCCCCGCTTCAACGCTCAAAGGTATCTGGCGACACGCATGTGAGGCAATTGCACGAAGTCATCCACACTTTGTTTGCAACAGCCCGCGCGCCGAGAATATGTGTCCTCGCCCAAAGGAGGAACTTGAAAAAGAAAATACTGAAGCAATGCGGAACGACCACTGCATTATTTGTCAGATCTTCGGTTCACCGGCATCGGAATCAAGGGTATTCATCAGCGATCTCACACTGGGTAACGATTTGGGAGCAGAAACAACGGTAATCCGAAGCGGTGTGACGATCAATCGTGGTAGACGAGTTGCTGAAGATCAAAGACTCTATTTCACCGAGACAAGCCTCCCCAACGCTGGATTTGAGTTCACGGGAGATGTAACAATCAGCGGTGAGATATCAGACGAACAGACAGAACTTTTATCCGCCGGGCTCAAGTACATTCATGCCATCGGATCCGGCAAAACGCGTGGACTCGGATGGCTAAAAATAGAACAGATAAACAGGCCATCTGATTCTCAAGAGGGACAGTCAGTAGAAACCGATTCAGAGGGATATGCCGAATTATTGATTAAAGTTACGTTGGAATCCCCAATTCTCACGGGCGGACGCAAACCATCAGGACAAGCAGTTGAGGCGGTCAATTACATTCGCGGCGGGTTGATACGAGGTGCTATAGCAAAGACATGGTTGGCAGATTTGGAAAGTAACGAACCAGATGCTGATTTCGAGCAACTATTCCTTAATGAAGATGCTGGAATCTTTCGGAACTGCACACCAGGCACAAAAGTTTTGCCAGCAACGGCGACAGGATGCAAGGATTTCTCGGGATTTCTGGCAGATAGAAAACACGGCATTTTTGACACGCTCTTTGAAAGGATTGTCTCCGAAAAAGCAAATTGGATGTATCAACCCAATTGTCCAAATCCAGATTGTGGTGGACGTGTCGAGTCTCAAGGCGGATTCTATGAAGCTGCAACAGACTCTTACAAAGAGAAATATCTCAACACACGATTGCTCACACGTGTTGCCATCAACCGACACCGGAAAGTTGCTGAGGATGAACTGCTTTATCACCTCACAGCGATTGACCCTGTATTTGTGGAAATCGAAAAAGTGAATTCACAAGAAAAAATAAAGAGCGAAAAAGTGATTTTACGCGGTTCTGCGCGAATTCCATCCGATCTTGTAAATAAAGTTACTCAGACCTTGCAGCAAAAGGTTAAACGGTTAGGTGGTGGTAGTTCACGTGGACTTGGGAAAGTTTGCATCGCGGTGGATAAACAGCAGGTTTCTGATACGCTGTCAAAACGGATCAAGGTTTTCAACGAAGGACTGCAAGCAGTGTGGAAGAGTTATGCTGACTTACCAAATACCGAAATAGATCCGTTTGAAAGCACTTATTTTACTATAAACTTACAATCCGATGCGATTCTGACTGCGGAAGATGGATGGCAACGGAGTATGGTTCTCACCGCTCCGATGCTTAAGCAGATGACAGGCTGTGAGACTGAAGTGACGCTCATCCGAAGTTTTGCGAGTTACGATTACGTTGGCGGATGGAATGCCGCATGGAGATTGCCGAAAGAGACAGAACTTGTCACAAAAATGGGGAGCGTCTTTATGTTTCACACGCCTAACATTGATTCGTGGATGTCTGCCTTGCAGACACTTGAGAATAACGGCATTGGCAATCGGCGTGAAGAGGGATTCGGACAAATCTTAATCTGTGATCCGTTCCATCTTCACACACGAGATATGTTAAAACAAAACAAGGAGGAAACAGAATGAGCCAAACAGAGAAAAATATTGATCAACAGACGAATTTAAAGATGGGAAAGGCAATTCGCACCCAAATGGAGACACTCATTCCGGAAATGCAGGAGATGGCGGACAATTATAATATTGCGGGGGATAAGTCGCCCTATCGTAATGTTCTGAATGTTGCTGTTGATCCAGCAAGTGATGTTGAAGTTACAAAGAATTTTATCCTTTATCAACTCGGGAGAGACCAAAGGTCACCATGGCGCAAGACAGACAATGAAGGCGAAAAGCTTGGTTTAGCTTTGGTTGATGCCATTAAGAAATTAGATAACAATGCGAAACTGGTTGTTAAAAATATCGGTAGGAACCCAGAAACAGATAAAGAACTGGTCCAGCAGGCACATCGCCGATTGATGCAGCTTTACCTGGGTAACCTTGTACGGTATCAAGTTTATCTGACTTTTAAAGCATCATAAGGGAGCATCGCAATGTTTGATAAATTTCAATCTCGACTCAATTTGACAGGTGAGGTAGAAACATTAACAGCAATTCGCATCGGAGCGGGACGTTCTACATCGCCTATCAGTTCGGATTTACCTGTCGTGCGGGATTCAGCAGACCGGCCTTACATCCCCGGTTCAAGTTTTAAAGGTGTGCTAAGGTCTTACGTTGAAAGTATTCTCCGCGGTATTGTAAACAATAAACATGTCGTTTGTAATCCAACCAACAACGATGAACAGTGCCTCACATCAAAAGGGATGGATGATCTTCGTGAGGAACGCCGCCAACAGAATTGGAACGATCAACGTTTCAGTAGAGAAATCCTGAACCAAACATGTTGGATTTGCCAACTCTTTGGTTCCTTGTGGTACGCTTCAAAGCTACAAATTCGAGATTTGCACGTGAAACCGGAACTATGGTTTGAGCAGTTTCAGCAAAGAGATGGGGTTGCGATTGATAGAGATACCGAAACGTCTGCTAATAAGCAACTCTATGATTACGAAGTGGTGCCAGCAGGAGTTTTGTTCGATTTTCAGGCAATCGTTGATAATGCAGAAGATTGGCAACTCGGCATGCTTTATCTCGGTCTTTCTGCTTTTGAGAAAGGTGAATTGACCATCGGTGGGGGGAGTAGCCGTGGGCTTGGAGTAATTGAGTTATCACTTGACGCAGCAACCCGCATTGACAGTTCAAGTATCATAAAGTATTTAACCGAAGACTATAAAGGCGAAAAAGCAAACTGGGATTCTTGGGTAAACGCGTTTCAAGACGAAATCAATAAGTACTTGGAGGGAAATGAATGCATAAACGGATAGTCAACCAAGCCATTATTGAATTAACGATCTCTCCAGTTGGTCGCTTGCTCATTAAAGCAAGCGACCAAGGGGCAGACCCAACAAAACCAGATATGGAGTTCGTTGAAACCTACTACGCTGGTAATAGGAGCGTATATCTTCCCGGTTCCTCACTGAAAGGTGCCATCCGGGCGCATTGTGAACGGATTGTGCGAACGCTTGATGGGAACGTCACTGCTTGCGATCCGTTAAAACGAGAGGCACGCTGTCGGCAGTTGAGCGATCAACACGGAGAGAATACTGCTGCTATCTACAGAGACTCTTGCACAGTATGTCAAATCTTTGGTAGCACAGATATGGCTGCACATGCCAGAATTGCGGATGCCTATCCTACCAACCCGCAAGAAATTCGCCTAGAAGAACGTAATGGTGTCGCAATTGACCGAGTCTACGGTTCTGTTGCCGTCGGTCCGTTCAACTTTGAAGTCCTCACTTCAGGCGAGTTTACAACGAAAATCACTGTGAAGAATTTTACAACAGCTCAACTTGCACTTATCGCACTTGCTATCCGTGATTTCGACCAACAGCGGGTCGGTATCGGTTTTGCAAAATCACGTGGGCTCGGACAAGTCAATATGAAAGTCAATAGCGTTGAAATTTGCTATCCAACGGCAGTTATTGAAAACCAACAGATGAAATTTTTAGGGAATCAAATTGATTCATTCAGTAACAATGTCGTTGTAGGTGCCGGAGAACTTGTAAATGATGCCGAAAGCTACGGATTTCCTACTGATGATTCTTTTGATGTGAACGTTCAGGCACAATCGGATGACTACGGATTGGGCGCGACGCTTTCTTTTAAAACAAATGATGACTCAGACGACATCACAGCACTGTGGCGTGAATGTGTCAGTAAATGGTGCAGTCTGGTTGAAGGGGGGTAGGCAAATGGGAAAAGCAATTGTTGCAACAGCGCAAGTGTCTGATGTTTTGAAACTTATACTGCAAATTGAAAACCTATTTGGTGATCTATCTTATTACTTGCTCCAACGTCCTGATGACATCACCAATTGGAAAAAAGGAACACCAGACGCAGGGAAAATAGAGGAATATACACACGGCAGAATATTTGACAAAAACGGAGAACTCCGCTGGCAAAAGCAGTCGGGCGGTTATGCACTACTTTGGTTGTCTGAAGGAAATTTACCGGTAGGGTTTACTAAACTGGGTGAATGGGAAACAATCGAACCACAGGAAGCATCCTTACTCGGTGGCGGTGAAACAAAACCGTGGCGAGACACACGGATTCCCCGAAAACTTAAATATCCAATGGAATGGTGCCAATCTCCAAAAATCAAGATAATTCAGTATAAAGAAAGTATTTCTCAGACTATCCGTTTTACGCGATACACAACTTTTGTTAAAAAATAAGAGGTAAGTATATGAGGCAATTTCGACGCAGTGGTCCAAGAGAAAGACAACAACAAGCCGCACCTAAACCTTTCGACTTCGTTCCGCTTCCAAGTCGCGTTAATAGAAAACGTCCAATCGGACATGACCGCTACCGCGAAACAGATACACATACCACAGGTAAGGTCATTGGAACAATAACAGCATTATCACCGGTCTATATTGGTAGCGGTATTATCGATATCGGCCAGGATGTAGAACTTATCAAAACAGCAGTCCGAACAGGCGGAAATGTCGTCATCCCCGGTAGTTCGCTTAAAGGTGCTATTCGGAGCGTCGTTGAGGCAATTTCGGAAAGCTGCGTCTGTAAAGTATCCAGGAATACCCGCTATGCAATGCCCAGAGACTTTTCGGAATGTCGTCAAAAAGATCGACTGTGTGTTTCCTGTCGTATGTTCGGGGCAATGGGTTTTCAATCCAATATTGCAATACAGGATGCTCCACGAATTGATGGACAAACGGTAACCAAGTATGTGCCTGAGCTTTATAGACCACGTCAGCAGCGTGGGATCAAACATATACCAGGGCGTAAATTTTACAAGCACGGGGAGGTGGCTACCGGTGAAACCCCCGTTGAAGCATGTGAGAAAGGTTCAAAATTTCGGTTCGTCGTGCAGGTTGACAACCTAACACAAGCGGAGTGGGGATTATTTTTAACGGCACTCGGACATCATACTGCCCATCCCTTTAAAATCAAAATAGGCGGTGCGAAACCTGCATGTTTTGGTTCGATCGATATCGAAATTGATGAGGTACAGATTGAAGAACAAAACCAACAAAGATACTTAGATTGGAACATTCAGTCAGAATCGGCAAGGATAGGTGAGCAACTGGAGACATGGAAAAGCGAATGCATAGATGCAGCAATGAACTCACTCATCCAGCGGGATTTATTGACGAAACTTGCTGAAATCCTTTCCTATCCGAACGAGCGAAGCTGCCCATCTGGACTTTATTGATGGAGGTATCCGATGGATAAAAAACACTGGTCTATCGCCCACGACATTGCATTTGATTTGGTTGACTGGGGCACGGACCCTAATGAACTTGGTAAAGTAGTGGCCTTTGTGCGACGCTACCAAAACGACAGTGAAGCAAAAAATAGGCTTTTATCCCTTGTTCAGCGGTTAGGAAATACTCGAAACGCACTCATTCGTAGTCGTCAAACGCAGCGGTATTATCAGAATATCCAAGAGGCATGTGACAAACATCTCTATGACATCAGCGATACGGGCGACATCCTGATGATTCTCGGCTGGAGCCTGCGGTTGATGCGATACTATCGCGTCGAGCCGGAACGTGCTGTTGAGGAACAACGCCGTCCGCAAGCACCCCAGCAAACACCGGAACCCACACCCATGCAAACACCCCAGCAACCAAAAAAACCAGAGAAACCGAAAATCAGGGTCGGAGACAGGGTCAACGCGACCATTCTGAAGAAGGATGGGTTTAAGGTAACAGTGCAGTTACAAACTGACAATAATGAGGAACTTATCTTTGAGCATCCCTATTATCCAGGTTTGGTTGGAGCAAAGATTAAACTAAGAGTGCAGGGCGTTAGCGAAAACGGAGTAGTAACCAAGGTCATTCCCTAAGCATCTGCTTGAGTTTGGAGGTGTTTGATGAATTACTATAATGAGTGGGCAGAGAAAAATAATAGAGACCCACACGAAGAATTGCAAAAATTCGTAATTCCTAATAGTACTCATATCGACCATGATGAAATTAAAATTGCCCTTCAAAATCTGAGAGCTGGAAGCGAGAACGATCGGCTAAAAGAATTCCTTAAGACACGGAGCCCCTATGAAGTTCTTCAAATGTGCTTTTACGATTTGTATGAAGTTTATAAAAAAGTTTATAAAGAAGATCGTTTATCTAAACTCCCTGAGAGGCCAGACGATTCTGAACTTATCAACAGTTTGTTAGACAAGTTTGGTTTTAGAAAAGAAGTTAAACCGGTCGGTTTCTCTCAACTCCGATCAGAGATTGAGGAATGTTTAGAGTCTAAGGTGCCACGTCTGATAGATAAAGTTATGCAAAAATTGCTAAAAAAAATATTCCTTTTTTACCATTACACATTGTTTAACTATGTAGTAAAAAATCACACTGAGGTTACAGGTTATGATAATCTTGTTACAGATCTTAGAAAGCTTCCCAGTCTATATGAGGACAGAGGGGAAACGATAGGAAGGTACTTTGAACAAATGAGAAACTTCATGGGACTTATTGAACGAAACGATTCGCTTAGTAAGTACTGCCAAAGTAATTTTGGTCGTGAAACACCATTGAATAAGAATCAAATCGCTGAACTCGGTATGTTCACATTATATCGAAACATACTTAGTCATCCAAGACCGGAACCGAATAAGTGGAAAGACTCTGTGCACAAAGCTGGGATCAATCTCAAAAACATGGATCACTCTACTCATATGGAATGGAAAAGAAACTGGAAATATGTTGTTAGGGTATACAAGTCTAACCAGGATTTCCCACCAGAGGTACAGATGATTCGAAGGCTGATAGCATTTTTTGAGCAGTTCCTTGACTCAATATCTGAAAATGAAATTTATCCCAAAGTAATTGTCTTGCGTTCTCGTACTGTTGATGAGTATGGTATTCACAGAGTTGCTGCAGATACTGATGATGGTGAAACTATCTTTTTCACGGATTATAGCCATAATGATTTTCAGAATAATACATTCACAGAACACTATTACCACTCCTGCACAAATCCAACTGGTATTGAGCCTAGCCTTGTCCGAAAAGATGAATTAGAGAATTGGGTAATCCCATCAGAAGAAGATACATAAAACCAAGAGGAGGTATAAATATGCTGAAAGACAAAACCCTCGAAACCAAACTTAATGAACTGTTTTCAGAATGGCAGCAGATGGATCGTAATTCGCCTGATGCTTCAAAAGCCGCACTCGCTTTCTATGATGAACAAATTTTTCCACTCGTCAAAACCAAACTTAATGAACTGTTCTTAGAATGGCAGCAGATGGATCGTAATTCGCCTGATGCTTCAAAAGCCGCACTCACTTTCTATGATGAACAAATTTTTCCACTCGTCAAAAAGGTGTTTCTCAACAAACCCACAAATCGCCCTAATAAAGAGTATGATGTGCTCATTTTGACTGTTGGTTTTTCACCGGAACCGCTAATTCTTTCTATTCTCGCCATAGAACATGAGCGAGTCGCTTTACTTTACACGGAAGAAACAGCAAAATTTCTGCCCAGGATTCAAGACGAAACAAATTTACTTCTCAGCCATCTTGCCACGCGTGAAATTGATGGAAGCAGCACTGTGGAAGTATACGAGACAATCATAGATCTTTACACCAGGTGGGGCAAGCCAAAGAATATTGCCGTGGATATCACAGGAGGCAAAAAGTCAATGGTTGGTGGTGCAGCGATGGCAGGTGCTGCACTTGGTGCTGATATTTATTATGTGGACAATACCTCATTTATTCTGGGCAAACCTGAACCTGGCTCTGAATACCTAAGTCTCTTAGATAATCCTTACACCGTATTTGGTGATTTAGAGGTTGAGAAGGCAAGAAACTTATACAACGGGCACGATTATGTTGGAGCTCAGCGTATTTTTGATCAACTCAAAACACAAGTTCGCGTTCCCAACAAAACTATATTTTATGAGGCTTATGAATACCTCTGTACGGCTTACGAAGCGTGGGATAATATTGACTTTGGTAAAGCCTGTACATTCTTAGATCGGTTATTGAATATCCTTGAACAATTTCAAACGTTAGATGAGTTGAACCCCCTCTCTGTATTTCAATCACGCCTTAAGGAACAAAAAGAGGCATTGGAATGTTTATTACAGTTTTTGAAAAACCATCAACTTGCACTCGCTGCTCCCAATGGATTTCACTTTGCGTTTACGCTTTATCACAATGCCCTGCGCAGGGAGGCACAAGGAAAACTTGACATGGCGTGCTTGATTCTCTATCGGCTTCTGGAATGGATAGGACAATATCGGCTTGCCTTATATGATATTGATACGAGACAACCAAATTATTCAAATCCAAAATTGGGCATGCATCAGGATAAACTTTTTGAAGGATATATCAAAACGCGGAAGAATGTTTTTGCTAGGTTGAAACAACCCTATCAAGAAATATCTACGTTTCCTGATCGAATCGGTTTATTAGATGGATACTTCATTTTAGCTGCGTTGGAGGACGAGATTGTTAAAGATTTGAATTGGAGTGAATTATGGAGCCGAATTCAGACTCGGAATCAAGGCATTTTTGCACACGGTATGGGTAAGGTTGAGCAGAAAGATTTTAAAGCTTTTAAGTCAACTGTTAAAGAAATATTCAAAAAGGCACAAGACCTTGAAAATATTGACGCTGATGCCTTTGACGAGCAACATAAATTCATCACGCCGCTTCCATGATGCTACAAAACTTCCGATTCGCTCGCTACCGCTTCACCTATACCGTCCAAGAACCGCTGAAGATGCCACAACATAAAGGCAACGCCTTCCGCAGCCGATTCGGATACATCCTGCACTACATCGCCTGCATCGGCAGTGAACGGCAGTGTGAAAACCGGTGTCAGTTCCCAGAGCGATGCGTCTACTCCCAATGCTTTGAAACACCAGTCCCAGACGATAGTCCGATGTTACGCGGTCAACCCTACGCACCGCACCCGTTCATCCTCCAACCGCCACGCACCGGACAATCGGACTATGCACCCGACGATACCTTCACCTGCAATATAACGCTCATCGGGGAGGCAATCAACCTATTACCGTGGATTGTACTAACCTTTCAGGAGATGGGCAAACGACGTATCGGGCTCCGAGGCAAACGCGGGCAGTGCCAACTCGATAAAGTCGAAAGTTTATCCGCGCACCGTCAGGACCACACACAGACAATCTTCACCGCAGCAACCGAGATGCTGACAGATGAAGGACTGATCCTCCGACTCGACGATGTAATGCAAGCCGCACCGCACGTCACTGACACGATTGAACTGGCGTTTCTCACACCCACCAGTATCAAAGTTAATGGAAAATGGACGAGTCAGTTAACCTTTGAAAATCTCATCCGCAACCTACTCCGTCGGATCCGGTTCCTGAGTTATTTCCATTGTGGCGAAGATTTGGACGTAGACGCACCTGCGATAATCAAGGCTGCCGGTTCCGTCACGCATCATCTCCATCTGAATTGGCTCAGAAGAGATCGGTACTCATACCGTGCAGAGAAATCCGTGCCGATGGGTGGATTTACCGGTAAGGCGTACTTTAAGGGTGCGTTAGAACCGTTCCTACCGTTCATCTATCTCGGCGAGTACTTGCATATCGGGCATCATACAGCATTTGGATTCGGGCAGTATCGTCTAACCGCCTCCTGTGAGAACGACCTGAAATAAAGGTATGTCTTCTGTAGGAGCGATCTCTGGT
>JAAXHD010000265.1:13909-16216 GCA_012271015.1 Candidatus Poribacteria bacterium
CTAAAATAGAGGCGTGTCTTCTGTAGAAGCCATCTCCGGTGCGATTCCCGTTACCCAACCATTTCGCGAAGACTCTTAAACCACTGCACCAGTTCTGCTTGTTTCACAATACCCAGACCTAAGAGAATCACAAAAATAACCGCAACCCAGATGACGAAGCGGAACGCGTGCTTCAGTATCCCTATTATAAGAAATACGGCGAATATGGCGGCAATTATCAAAAATGGTGGAGAACTGATGAATTCAGGCATATCACACCCCGTTTGTAGTAGGGCAATTCATTGCCCGTTTCTGTAGAGTATCAATCTCTTTAAAAGGTCTCCTTGTTCGTAGTAGGGCAATTCATTGCCTGTTCCTAAGAGTATGCTTGTTCGTAGTAGGGCAATTCATTGCCCGTCTCTGACGAATAGACGTGCGATAAATCGCACGACTACGAACCAACCTATCTACAATTTAAAAATAGACAAAACAATAGGAGACAACAAATGGCAATTCTATACATGACCCAACAAGGCGCAGCACTCCATAAATCTGGAAACCAAGTTATCGTAAAAAAAGGGCGAGAGGTCCTTCAAGAAATCCCGATTGTCCACCTCGACGAAGTCGTTATCTTCGGCAACGGGCACATCACAACACCAACAATGGGGTACCTGCTTAACAAAAATATTCCGGTATCTTTCCTCTCTTCACAAGGAAAATACAAAGGGAAACTCCAACCCCCTTACGCCAAGGATACACTGATTCGCCGCCATCAATACGCGGTTGCCGAAGATCCGCAAAGGTGCCTTGAATTAGCGAAATGTTTCGTCCGCGGCAAAATCACGAACGCTATCCGGTTCGCCGAACGGCAACGTACGCAAAATGCAGAAGTGAAATCTGCAACGCGCGCTGCCCGTCAAACTTTGGAAAAACTTGAACGTGCCAAGAACTTGGAATCGCTACTCGGATACGAAGGCACAGGCGCAGTCGCGCATTATCAGGCGTTCCGACAATTTCTTGCACACGATTGGGGTTTCACAACTCGGCAGTTCCGGCCACCGCCCGATCCAATCAACGCAATGCTCTCACTCGGTTACACACTCTTGCATAACCATGTTTACGCTTTCACTAATGTCGTCGGCTTAGACCCGTACTGCGGCTACTTCCATCAACCCAAGCACGGGCACGCCGCATTGGCATCAGACCTGATAGAAGAATTCCGTCAGGTTATCGTAGATGGATATGTGCTTTCACTCGTCAACCGTAACCGAGTCCAGTTAGATGATTTTAAGCAGACAGACAAAGGCATCCGGTTCACCAAAGAAGCGTTGGATCGATTCCTCACTGGTTATTATGGGCGAATGCAGCAAACCTTCCAACACCCAACCCGCAACGAGAAAACGACCTACCTTCGCGCAATTGAACTACAAGTCCGACATCTCGCACGCGTGATTACGGGTGAGGACCCGACGTATAAACCCTTTCTCATCCGTGCTTAAGACGCACTTCCACCATAAGGATGGGCATCTCCGCCCATCCTTCGGCAAAAGTCGTATTAGCCCCCTCCTCAATGATAGCTGAGAAACATGCCATAAGAATCTCAACGGCTTGACTAAATTCTTCAATACGGTTTTCAATCATTTGGATCTTCTTTTTCCTGATCAGTTCGTTCTTTGTCAATGCCGAAAAACCCAGGGCTATTTAGTTCTCGGTTTTTTCGTCCAATTTTGAACACCCAGGGCCGGTAGGTGCGGTTTGGAACCGGGGTCCCCACCCGTTACTGGGAAGGGGCACCGGAACTGAAAAGAAAATTCAGAAATTTAGAAAATCTGATGATTTGTTTAAAACTAAATCACCCTGGGTAAATTCCGGTTCAATCAATAATTCGTAAAAAAAATTGACTTACGTGTGAGTTTAGGGTATAATTAATACATACACCAAACGAGATTTGTTAATCGAGTTTGGATGTCTCTAAAATTGCCCAAGAACGTAGGTGGTGCGTGGCTTCCGAGCCGTTTTTTGTAAAGAATCTCGTTTGGGTCAATGCACACGTGGGTTTGCGGGATTTTGGGGCTAAATTTTGGATTAAAAAAAGCCTCGTGCACTTCTCGTTTGGTTTTGGCGTTTTGGAGCCACGGCCCCACTGGGCTTAAAACAGGGGCTGTTTACATGTGCCTTCCCGTTTGAAGGGAATTGAAACTATTTTTCGAGATACCATAAAAAATGTGGCACCTCGTTTACATGTGCCTTCCCGTTTGAAGGGAATTGAAACTCTGATCGCGTAGGTATTTCAAAACACACAGCTCGTTTACATGTGCCTTCCCGTTT
>JAAXHD010000265.1:16273-16743 GCA_012271015.1 Candidatus Poribacteria bacterium
TCCCGTTTGAAGGGAATTGAAACCGGTAAGCAGGTTCAGTTGTCTTCTCAACCTCCTGACAGTAGTTTACATGTGCCTTCCCGTTTGAAGGGAATTGAAACTTCTTTAAGCTCAGCAAGCGTAACAGAATCAGCCACGAGGTTTACATGTGCCTTCCCGTTTGAAGGGAATTGAAACGTCTCCTTCGTGAATTACAACAAAAACTTTCTCTCCACGTTTACATGTGCCTTCCCGTTTGAAGGGAATTGAAACCGGACGATGCTCGAACTTCGTCGACCTGCTCTTCAGTAAGTTTACATGTGCCTTCCCGTTTGAAGGGAATTGAAACTTTACTGGTCTATGATGGAACCTCCAAAGTTTCATCTTAGGGTTTACATGTGCCTTCCCGTTTGAAGGGAATTGAAACCGCAACCATGCCCCACCGACCAAGGCTATGATGATTGCCAGTTTACATGTGCCTTCCCGTTTGA
>JAAXHD010000003.1:0-28164 GCA_012271015.1 Candidatus Poribacteria bacterium
GTTTAATTATCAAGCTCACGTTATATTAAGTATTGCTTTTACAGTTATTCAACACCTTATGTATGGCGGATGGCATCGATGGGGGTCATTTTAGCGGCTTGGCTGGCAGGATAATAGCCGAAGAAGATACCTATCGCTGTACCAGCACCCACGGAGATGAGGACGGCTTCGGGTGTAATAACAGAGGGCCAGGAAAGTTCATTAAAGAATTGGCTCACTGCCCAGGCAAAGCCTTTCCCTACGACAGCACCAAAAGCGATACCAAGGAGGCTCCCTATCAGACATAATAGCACGGATTCGGTGAGGAACTGCAGACGGATGTCGAGACTTTTTGCACCAACCGCTTTTCGCAGTCCGATTTCTGGGATCCGTTCCGTCACCGAGACGAGCATAATATTCAGAATACCGATACCGGCAACGATTAACGCGACAGACGCAATGACGACGAGCACCATCTCTATAATGAAAATGATCCTTCTGCCGCCTTCAATTCCCTTTTTTGCGTTCCATGTTCGGAAAAAAGTGTCGTCACCCCCGTGATTGCGCATGATGACGGTTTTCACTTCTTTCAGTGCCTGTTCTACTACCTCAATGCTCTTGGCACGCGCCATGATAGCGCCAACCCGGTTACGCCCTCCAAAACGGGTTTGTGCGGTTGTAATCGGAATGAAGATCATATTATCGTCGCTTCTGCCTTCCTCCAACCCATCGCCACGGCTCTCCATAATACCAATAACAGTAAAGCGTTTGTTGTTAATACCGACTTCCTTTCCAATCGGATTCTGTCCTTTAAATTGCTCTCTCCAGACTTTTGCCCCGATGACGCAGACCTTATTCCAGAAGTCCATGTCAGTATCAGCGATGAACCTGCCGTATTCAGTTTCCCATCGTCGGACGGCTTGGTACTCATTCGTGGTCGCGCGGAGGTAGGTCCGTCGGTGTTTTCCTTCAACCTCAAAATCAATCGGATGACTTCTTTCGACAGTAGCGACTTCAACAGAGGGACATTCTGACAGAATGTCGTGCAAATCTCGCATCTCCAGATAATGCGGGCTGGTGTTGCGTTGCCAACGGTTGTTCTTTTCGATATATCCGGGTCGGTAAACGCCGAACATACTCGGGCCACCGATATTTTCAATTTGCGCCATCATCAGTTTTTCGGCACCCGCGCCAAAAGACATCATCGCGATTACACCCGCAATACCGATCGTAATCCCTAAAAGCGTGAGAATCGTGCGGAGTTTACTTCCGCGAAGCACAGAAAACGCCGAGATAAGATTTTCTAAGACTGTCATGATTTTTCCCCTGAGTAGGACAGCGTTTGCCGAAATTTGCTGCTAAAGCGTATGTGGCTCGTCCTATGTATGGCGGATGGCATCGATGGGAGTCATTTTAGCGGCTTGGCTGGCGGGATAGTAACCGAAGAAAATGCCGACTGCGGCACCGGCACCGACGGAGATGAGAACGGCTTCCGGGGTCAGGACGGAGGGCCACGCCATTTCTTGTATAAATTTACCCACTATCCACGCGAAACCTTTTCCGACGATAGTACCGAAAGCGATACCGAGTAGACTACCAAACAGACACAACAGCACAGATTCGGTGAGGAACTGCAGACGAATATCAAGACTTTTCGCGCCGACGGCTTTCCGCAACCCAATCTCAGGGATCCGCTCTGTCACCGAGACGAGCATGATGTTCAGAATACCGATACCCGCAACAATTAACGCGACAGACGCAATAACGACGAGCACCGACTCTATAATAAATATCATTCTTTTCGCATTTTCGATGCCTTTTTTGGCGGACCACGTTCGGAAGAACGTATCATCGCCACCGTGGTTGCGCATGATGATGGTCTTTACCTCTTTGAGTGCCTGGTCTACGAGAAGTGGACTCTTGGCTCGCACCATGATGTGTCCAACATAATCGTGCCCCCAAAACCGTTTCTGTGCGGTTGTAATCGGGATGAAGAGCATATTGTCATCGCTTCTGCCTCGTTCGAGTCCATCCCCTCGGCTCTCCATAATTCCGATAACAGTGAAACGTTTGTTGTTTCCATGGTTGTTGATGATAACTTCCTTACCGATGGGGTCCTGTCCTTTAAACTGCTCTTGCCAGATTTTTGAACCGATAACGCAGACCTTTGTCCAAGTGTCCATATCGGTATCAGCGAGGAATCTACCGTATTGCGTTTGCCATTTGCGAACGGCTTGGTATTCGTTCGTCGTCGCGCGGAGATACGTTTGTTGAAATCTCCCATCAACACCGAGACTGATGTAGTAACTCCCCTCGACAGTGGCAACCTCAACAGAGGGACATTCTGTCAGAATGTCTCGCAGGTCGTCCATCTCTAAATAGTGTGCGCTGTTATTGCGTTGCCAACGTCCGTTCTTGTGGATTTTCCCAGGTCGGTAAACACCGAACATACTCGGTCCACCGATCTGGTTAACCTCCGCCATCAATAGTTTTTCGGCACCCGCGCCAAAAGACATCATCGCTATCACACCCGCAATACCGATCGTAATCCCCAAGAGTGTGAGAACCGTGCGGAGTTTGCTTCCGCGAAGCACAGAAAATGCTGAGATAAGATTTTCAAGGACATTCATTTTAGTAAAATAACAGTCAGTAATCAGCGGTTAATCAAAGCAGGGATTCGGAGATCCCTCCTACATTGGATAAAACTTTTAATTGTATCAATTCTCAAGGTATGCTAAACTCTTTAAAATCAAAGGTGGAGAGAACCTACGAACCGATACCATTTCTCAGTGTAAAAAGTATATCATAAGGACCTTAGAGGTTGCAAATTTTTTCGGTAATAATTGGGACGGATAACTGTGCGGACGGATTCTTTTGACACTGTAAACTCACAAAGTATCCTGTTGTGGCGTGGGACGCAAAAAGAAGCAGGTCATCGAGCAGAATTAACGCATTTGTTGCGACGCGGAGAACGCGCCTGGGTTTCACTCCCGACTGAGTTGCTGGAAACGCGGTATCAATTGAACGCCATAGAACAATCCTTTGGTGAATCGGAAACATCGACAGCGATTCAGGCGAAACTTCATCGGTCTCACCTGCATAACAGCGTGGAGTTGAGTCAGCACCACTTAATTGCGCATCCACAGGCGGATGCTCCGTGCTATAATATCAGCGAGTACGTCCAACGATGCATAGCAGGCGATCTCGCAGTCGCAGAACGACTTCGTGGACGGACGGTGATTCACCTTTACCAAACGGAAGCAGCAGCGGAAGATATTTTGAGCAGCACCGGAGTTTCAAGGTTCGTAAAACGCGTGCTGGTGGACTATCTAAATATCTACGGCAAGAAACACCTTATCGGTTTTACTTGCGAACTACCGAAGTTTTTGTCTTTGGCAAGCGTTCTTGGAGCTGGTATCACTTCTGCCCCGTGGAGTCCTACACTTTTAGAAACGGCTGAGGAGACACTTACAACATATCTACCCCTAATTTTCTACGAAACTTACAACTCGGCAGCAATCAGGAACACATTTTGGAGCGAATTGACAACGCGATTCGCAACCTGTTTTCTTAGAGGTGTGCGTGATTTCTGTCATCAGGAAAGATTACAGTTTGCTTTAAGTCTCCCTGCGAGTGCAAGGACACTGGAGTTTGAATTAGGGACAATGTTGGCACACGTGGACTGCCCTATTCTAAACGCCACTGAAATAGATACACCGAAACGACTCGTCATTGCGAAGTGGGTCTGCAGCGATACGCAGTATGCCGGTATTTCACGAAAGACATCCCAGAAAACGGACAAACAGACGGTGCTTGAAGATGCGAGTCTCGGTTTTAATCTGTGGATACATAAAGATCAGAGAGCAGTTTCGGAATCCGCGACTATCACGCAGAAATTATCGCACGGTTATCCAAAGAGACCGCTCCTTATGGTCGCACCGACACAGAGCCTCTGGACGAAACCCGATGAGAAACAGTGGAATGGATTGACGAAAGCGTGGGGATGGTTGTGTCAGAGCGTGTGGGAATTGGGTTACGACTTTAGGATTGTCTCGGAGCAGGAACTGGGTTCAGCAGAAATTGTGCGTGCTGGTGGTCCAGGAAAACGGGGCACTAAGAACGGTGGACTCAGTCTCATGAATAACCGAGCAGGCATCAAAGAGATTTACAACGTTATTCTGCTTCCGAGTTGTATCTCGCTTCAAGAAGAGACTGTCAAGCGTCTGCGCGCATTCACGAAAGCGAAGGGACGATTGATAGCAGACGAACCGATTCCGTATCTGCTCAACGGCAGGATCGGACTTGAACCGTATCCACTGGAACAACTCATCTACGGGCGACGGACAACTATTCTACGAGGTCCGCAAAACGAGAAGGTAGCGAAACTCGAAAGATGTCTTCATAAATGGGTGAATTGTCGCGTATCGGTCTATGTAAAACCCGACAACGAGGAGACGAATGTCGTTCAAGTACACCACCGGACAGCGGATAGGTCAGATATACTTTATTTTTTCAATAGGGATACTGAACCGATTGATACTTTGATTGAGATACAGGGTGAGGCATCCCGTGTTACGGAATGGGATTTGTTTAAGGAAACGGAAGAGAGTGTTGATTTTTGGCACGCGAATGGAAAGACGTATTTCAATAGTGTGTTTACAGTTAAACAGGGGCGGCTTTTTGTAGCTTCGTAAGATTCAGAGTTGCTTCTATTGTCAATAATATGAAAGGGGTAATCATGACAGGTGGAGATCTTTTTGTCGAATGTTTGAAAGCACAAGGTGTAAGTGTTATTTTCGGTTTGCCGGGCAACCATTTAGACACGGTTTATGAATCGTTATACAACAATCAAGACAGCATCCGGCACTATGTTACACGACACGAAGGTGGTGCCTCATTCATGGCGGATGGCTATGCGCGAGCGACAGGCGATGTCGGTGTCTGTATGACCGTCCCGGGGCCGGGCTCGAACAATGCCTCTATCGGTATCGGTGAGGCGAATACAGCGTCTTCGCCGGTGCTATGGATTACTGGACAGAACCCATCCTACTTGGCATCACGGGACCCGAAGAAGAGTTTTCACGGGTTGGACCAGAGAGCCGCCTTCAGCACAATGACGAAACATCTGGAAATTGTGCATCGAGTAGACCAGATTCCGGGTGCCATCAATCGCAGTTTCAGTGCCTTACGCTCTGGTAGACCGGGACCTGTGCTGATCGAGTTGGCAAAAGATGCCTTGGATGCCGAAGCCGACTTTCCAATCCCTCCACGGCACAACGGTATCCAGACGACTGCGAGTCCACAGGACGTAGATGCGGCACTGGCATTGTTAAGCACTTCAGAACGTCCACTTATTATCGCAGGTGGCGGTATTAACCATACACGCGGCACTGCAGAAATACTGGAGTTCGCTGAGCTACTGGACGCGCCAATCGTGATGACAGGTTTTGGGAAAGGCTCAGTACCGGAGGACTCCCCGAATTCCATCGGTGTCTTCCGCGATGGTATTTCCCAAGTGGCGATGGAGGCATCTGATCTCATTGTTGCTGTCGGGACCCGGTTTAACTATCGTGATACCGGCAACTGGAGCCTCAAGATTCCACAGCCCTTGTTGCATATTGAAGCGGACACAGAGGAGATTCACAAAGAATACCCTGCGACCGTCGGCATCGGTGCGAATCCGAAATTGGTTTTACGTCAGTTGAACGCCGCGCTGCGCGACGAGAAGTGGAAAAGCGGTTGGGGCGAAGGCTTACGCGAATTACGCCGACGATGGTCAGCCGTTGAGCGGCCTCGGATTCTCCAAGAGATGCGCGATGTGATGCCTCACGATGCGATTTTGTCGGTTGACGTTAACATTACTGGCTATGGTGCCTTAGCACATTTCCCGTGTTATCATCCAGGGAGTTACATCTTTTCCGGTGTATCTGTTGCGATGGGGATCGGATTGACGGGTGCCATCGGCGCACAGGTCGCTTATCCAGAGCGAAAAGTCGTCGCCCTGAGTGGTGATGGCGGGTTTTTAATGACCTGTCCAGATCTGGCGACGGCGGTGTTGTATGACCTACCTGTTGTGACGCTTGTGATGAACGACAACCAGTACACCTCAATCGAACGGGGGCAACTTCGTCGCTTCGGCAAACGCATCGGTGTTGAACTCGCCAATCCGGATTTCGTGCAGTTTGCGGAATCGTTCGGTGCGATTGGGTTACGCGTTGAAGATCCGAACGATTTTAAGCCGACGTTTGAAAAGGCACTCGCCTTGGACAAACCGGTTCTTCTTGAAGTCGTCAAGTAATCCTGCCACCATTTTGAGGGGCTACGGTAAAGCCAATTGTTTAGACACCGCGGTAGGAGCGGTTTGTAACCGCACCTACCAGGAAGTGCCTGCTTGTTTTTTTATAATTTACTATAACTTGGGAAGCGTGATCGAAAGACCACTGGTAGTGCAAATAACATCGGACAATAGAATAAAAAACACAAAAATAATCAAGGAGCTTGATATGGCAAAAAAGATAGGGGTCTTGACAGGTGGAGGCGATACAAGCGCTCTTAACGCCACCCTCAAGGGCATTGCGTTGAAAGCCGAAGAACTCGGTTTTGAACTCGTCGGATTTATGGAGGGCTGGCGTGGTGTTTTGAAAGGTGGGCACTACTTTACGCTAACGCCTGATCTGATTGATGAAAACCGGGGTGGGACGCTTTTAAAGAGTTCACGCACAAACCTGATAAAAGATGGCAAATTAGATGAAGCCGTCAGCAATCTAAAAAAATTGGACATCAGCGGTCTCATTCCGATCGGTGGCGACGATACGTTGACGGTCGGGACAGCGCTGTCCGATCAATTCACAACCACATTCGTCACGAAAACAATTGATAACGATGTGGGTATCAATCCACCTGAAGGGGATGCCGTCGATTATTCTAAGATGGTCAACTATTTCTGTCCCGGCTTCCCTTCATCTGCGAACAGAGTCATTAATTACGTCCAAGATCTGCGGACAACGACCTACTCCCACGATCGTGTGATTATTGTTGAAGCGATGGGGAGAGATGCAGGTTGGTTGACCTTATCCGCCGCTTATGGACTCGCGGATCTTATCGTTGTTCCAGAAATGCCGTATCAACCGGAGAGATTGGCAGAAGCGATTCGTGAAAAACACGCAGCACAAGGGAACGTCATCGTTGTCGTGTCCGAAGGGATTCGGAATGATGCTGGAGAACTGATGATTAGTTCACAAGCGGAACTCGATGCTTTTGGGCATACGAAACCGGGTGGGTGTTCAGAAATTATCGTTGAGACGATGAAAAAACTGCTTCCCGATATTTCAAGTTCTGCGTTTCGGGCATTGATACTCGGTTATCTCCAGCGGTGCGGTAGCCCGATACTGTTGGACAGAGACATCGCTATGAAAGCTGGTGCTATGGCGGTACAAGCACTCTCAGACGGGATGTTCAACGGTGTTGCAACGATTACTCGAACAGATGTCGGCATTGAACCGACCCTATTGCCGTTAGACCAAGTGCTGAAGCGGGATGCATCGGGGCATGTGATTCGGAGAAGTCTCGACTTGCGGTTCTACGACGCGGAACGGTATCAGATATCTCCAGCCGGGGTAGGGTATTTCCGACCGTTGTTCGGGGATTTGCCGCACCCAGCATTGTCATTGGGTGCTCGATTGATTGATATTGGTGAGATTGGGTAATAATTTGAGACTTTTGAGTTAATATAGGCGCGGTTTGAAACCGCGCCTTTAATTTTTAGTATAGATGCTTTTTCCTTCGCCGTAGTAAGAATCGTAGATGTGCTGATAAACCGCTTCAGATTTCCGATTGAACAGTTCCGGCGTGTAAGGTTGAGGCAGTTCATCATCAAGTATATTGCTAACTGCCTCTTTGACTTCCGCTTTCGACTGTGTCCGTTTTCGCCAATCCAAGCCCAATTTCTGCTTGAGCGTCTCCAGCAATCTCCTCACAGCAGTTTTCACCTCATCTTGCTCAGGGACACTCAGATGCGGCTCATGTCGCGTCAGAAGATCGAACACTGCCAATTCCTCTTCAGAGAGATCTTCAGTAGCGGCGCGTCGGTCCTCTTGATTAAGGTCCCCAGCGAAGTTGAAAAGTCCCTCGAAGAAATCATCAATACCAATAGTGCCTGCGTTGTATTCCGCGATCATCTGCTCGAATTTCTGTTGATAATCCACTCGGTTTTTGTTAAGTCGAATCATCGCGGCGAGCTTGCCGTTGATTGCACCTCTGAGTCTCTCTGCCTCGATGCGTTTGTGTTCTGTATTGAATTGTTCACTGAGTTGCTCGAAGTCAATTTGGCTCAAATCTACCTGATTCATATCGTGACTGTCAGGCGGTATCTGAATGAGAAATCCTTCAGGTGCGATTGACTGATCAAGTAAGTCCTCGACTTCTGTCATCACACCGGAAATGTCAGCGGGCGGCGTTAAATTCCTGATTTTCTGTGCGATGATACTGATAAGTTGGCAAATTCTGGTGAACTCATGTACTCTGGGGTCGGGCAGAATCGCTTTAAATAGTTTAGCGACATTCGTTGCCTGTTGTAAATAGTTCCGTTTGGTTTCATCGTTAATCAGGATACATTCCATTGCATTGTTGATTTGGTTGATGTTTTGCAGAGCGTCATCGGTTTGGGCTGCCATTAAGTCAATGTCGAGACCTTCGCAAAATTCGGTGATTTCAGCGATCGCCTCTCGGAGTTTTTCAACCAGTTCCGACTTATCCGCAATCGGTTTCTGGTTTCCCTCCACATCGGCACCCGTAGCATAAATCGCCAACGCTTTTTCAAGATCACGAAAAACCCCGATGTAGTCAACAATTAATCCGTTATTCTTATCACCGAAGACGCGATTGGCTCTGGCGATGGTCTGCATCAAAGTATGGTTTCGTTGCGGCTTGTCGAGATAGATAGTGAAACATGAGGGAACATCGAAACCTGTGATCCACATCGCACAGACGAAGACAATGTTGTAGGGTTGGCACACGGTTTTCATAGTAGAGCGGAACGGTTGCACCGTCAACGATAGATTGGTTGAAGTCGAGGAGTTGGCGTAGATGTTTTATATCTTCTGCATGCACCTCTTGTTG
Source organism: Candidatus Poribacteria bacterium (assembly GCA_012271015.1). Lineage (GTDB taxonomy): Bacteria > Poribacteria > WGA-4E > WGA-4E > WGA-3G > WGA-3G. The sequence goes on from JAAXHD010000003.1 coordinate 9,097, forward strand.
CGTCAGGACACCACTTGTACTCGCGAAGGTCTTGTAGATTTGATCGTCCAATTCTTTGCGATCAGTTACGACAACAAATGTCCAGTGTCCCGGCACTTTTCTAAGCACTTTCTGGGCAAAGAAGAGCATCGAAATGCTTTTCCCGCTGCCTTGCGTGTGCCAAAAGACACCGAGTTTGCCTCGGTTATCTTCAATCTTCTGCAAGGATTGGATCGTATTGTTGGCACCGAGATATTGATGGTTCTTGGCGAGAATTTTGATCAATCCGCCTTGTATTTCCATAAATAGGATAAAATTCTCGACAACATCAAGTAACCTTTGGGGTTCACACAGTGCCTGAAGAATCGTTTCTAAAGAGACCTTGGGAGGCTCGTCTTCACTGTGGACGCGTTTCCATTCGGCGAAGTGTTCCCAACTGGCAGTGAGGCTGCCGACTTTACTCTCCGTGCCGTTAGAGAGCAGAATGAAGGCGTTGTACCAAAAGAGGTGAGGGATAGTGTCTTTGTAATCCCGGAGATTGTCGTTATACGCGGCGTGGAGGTCCACATCAATCCGTTTAAACTCCATCACGACTAAGGGAATCCCGTTGACAAAACAGATGAGATCTGGACGTTTCCTATACATCTCATCCGTGATCCAGAACTGCGTTGCCGCGAAAAAATCGTTATTCTCTATATTGTCCCAGTCGATGACCTGAAGTACTTCAACCGTCTCGCCCGCCGTCTTTCAGAAGGGTATAGATTTCTCGGTTGGCTTCAACATCGCTCATAAGGGAGCGAGAACGGGTGAGTTCTTCGATTGCTTTGGGGATTGCTTCTTGGGTAGCGGTCGGATTGAGGCGTTGTAATGCGGGTTGGAGACGAGAGGTTAGGACAACTTCAGATTTTGTTTGCCTACCGAGTGGACTATCACTCCGATCAAATTCATTATAGCAATTGAGTGTCTCCCACCCCATTTCTGCAAGTAGACTGATGGCGGGTTGTTCGATGAGTTCATCTTCGCTGTATGGGTTCATTTGAAAATCGGGTCAGTTGTTCGGAATTTGAGACGATCCTTAATCTCAAGCTTGTTTATAATTTCTCTGACATCGGTTTGGATTAAAAATTTTTAATTCCCAGAGTAGCCGCAAAATATCAGCCAAGTTAATGCAATGAATCCCGTTCGTCTGGCAGTGGTGCATCACTCGTCTCTCGTTACTGACAAGAGTCGCGGCAAACCGTTTACAAAGTGCCATAGATCCGCGCTCTCCTGCCTCAAGTGTTTGTGGTAAAGAATTCATAAACTCCTGATCAACGGGCGATGTATGATATGTGCGAATCTGCCTTTGCGTTTGCAATGCGATGATGTCGTTAGAAAAGCTGAATCCTTTTGATATCCCTGTTTTGACTTCATTTTCTACAGCAGCGGCAATGTTAAGAGTGTCTTGGTCAAAAACCGCAAATAGCAATGGCAAACGCTCAATTTTGGCGAAACTTGAAAGCACATCAGTATCCATAAAGATCAAGGTTGCTGCCCTTTTGTCTTATCTTTTGATTCATGAAGACGTTTGATGTGCGCTATCCGTGCTCTCAACTTTTCTGCCGAATCAACTTCAACGATTTTCCAGATGCCCCTTGCTGCTAAAGCCTCTTCAAATTCAAAACGATGGATACCTGCTAACTCAGCAGCTCTTCCCAGGGTTACTTTCCCTTCTTGATAATGTCGGATTGCTCCATCAAGGTCGCTCGTTAACTTGTCATCTGATGTATTTTCAAAAATATCGTGGATACGCGTCATCATCCTATCCCATCCTTCCTGAAACTGTCTCTGGTCCCCTTCAGTTTCAGCAGGAAAGCCTGAAACGATATTCTCCCACCACGTCGCCACAGGCGATTGAAATTCTTGAATTTCCGGTGCGAAAATTACTTTGTTAGAAAGATACCAAATCTTGGTAACACGTCTAAGTTGATTAACAAGAGGATTTAGTTCTCGTCCTTCTTGATAGTCTGATCCTGGAATTTCGCTGTTGAAAAAAAAAATAATGTAATCATCTTGATTGAGGTAATGTCGAATTACCTTGCTCAGACAACTACTCGAAGGTTTACCCATTTTATGGCACCTGCGGAGGGCACTTCTTCCAGTTGTCCGAATAACCAATTGTCCAAGTTGCCTAAATTTCACAAATTCATCTTCCAAAAATTTAGTTGCTTGAGTATCATAATCAGATTCCAAATTGCAGACTCTCGCGCTTAGCATACCGGTTCTTCCATGAGGTCTTGCAGGAGTTCACTATCAAAAATAGCACTGCCCATTCCAAAATCCGAAATCCAACCCTCCAGTGATTTTCGCTTCGCGCGAATTTCCTCAAGATTGAGGACTTCTGTTCCGAGTCCGGGGCGGTTACGTAGAAGTAAAACACCGAGGGTATCCGATAGACTTTCAGATTTGAGGTTGTCCAAAAGCTGTGAACTGTGGGTTGTAATGATAACCTGTGTTCGTTCAGCGAGTCGTTCAAGGACATTAGCAATGTCTGTCAATGCCCCAGGGTGTAGACTCCGCTCCGGTTCTTCGATGGCAATGAGTGGTGGTAATTCAGGCTGGTCAAGCAAGGTGTTATATGCGATGAGACGTAAAGTCCCGTCAGACGCTCCCTCCATAGGGATCGGATTCTCGTAACCCTCTAAAAGGCATAGTTTGTCATTTCCATTAATTGAGCGATGCTCAATGCTAATATTGGTACAGGAAGCCAAAGATTCACTGACACTACGGAAATTCTCTGGATCGCTTCCATGCCAATCTAAGAGTACCTCTGCCAATCCGAAGCCATAAGTATCAAGTTTTAGAGATTCACGGAGTTCTTTTGTAACATGTGAAAATGTTGATAGACGATTTCGTATGAATTCCGGTTGAAAATCATAAATTTCCCAACTTTTAATAAATTCTGTTAAAGCACTTGTAATTGGTTTATCCCCATAATCACCAGCAGATTTTAAGGCGAGTTTATTAGAGGTATATGTTGTTTTGTTTTTACCGTTTTCATCTTGAACCTCACCTTTTCCATTTTCAGCCGATATGACTGTTACACCTTCAACCGATAATTCCTCGGCAACGAAAGGATTGTGAACATCCGCCTTAAATTCCAATTCATACATAGCTGGGATTTTTTGCACGTTGGCTTGCAATTGGAAATTAATGTGACCTGCTTTACCTGCCCAAAGGTAACCTTGAACTAATTCAACTGGCGGCAGTTTTTCATCAGTCATCATTGACCTGAGACTGTACAAAGCACTCAAAACGTTGGACTTCCCACTGGCATTGGGACCGACGAGGACTGTGAGAGGTTTTAACGGAAGCACAATATTCCGCAAACTCAGGAAGTTTTTGATATGAATTTTCTCTAAAAACGCTTTCTGTTCGGACATGGGTTTCGCTTTTATATTGGGATTCAACCTTCGGTGCAGCTCAGTTTTCAGTGTAAAACGATAGGGTGTCTTATGAAAACTGGAGAAGAAAGACCGGTGCTGTGACGATCTGGATGTTCCGATAACTTCGGAGTGGTAAAAGGTGTCGGCGATCTCCAGTAACAATATGAGTGGCCTTACCAACAACAGCACATTCAATAATTTTGCCGTCGTCCGGATCGGCAGTAACACCTTTAAGTGTGTTATTAATCTTGACTATCCTCAGAAAGCTGTGGAGATCTGCAAGCGTATTCGCTATTTCGCGAGGCGAAAAATTAAGTTTCGTGGGAAGTTTATCTTCCAATTCCATTAGTATTTCTGTGCAGGTTAATCCTTCAACGCCGCTTCGTCGTGCCAATTCAAGGCAGCGTGCCGGATTTCCGCCCCAACCAATGCTGGACAACAGAATATTTGTGTCATAAACAACTACTGGGAACATTCACGATCCTCGTGGATGAGATCGTCTACAAATTGTTCGCGATCGGTTTCAGTCATCGCGTCCCAATCTAAACCTCGCGAAGTGCATAACTTCCGAAATTGGGCTTCGGCATAGTCCATACGTGCGGCTCGCTCCGGATCTTCAACTCGCAGCCGCACTCTCCACAACCTCTCTTTAAGTTCTTCAATGCCTGGCGCGAAAAATACTGTGCCAGCAAAATCGGGGTCCACAACGACCTGTCTAATTTCTTCAATAAGTGCTTCCGTTTTTTGTGAAGTAGGACGTACAGATCTTGAATCCTGGCTATCAGCAAAGAAAATAACATAGTCATCTTGCTTGAGATAATACCGAATTGCCCTTTTCAGCTCGCCATTCAAAAATTCACCGCTCCCATTGGAGCGCAAGAATGGTTTGCTGCCGCCTGTTTGGATAGACAAATCATCAAGTTTCAAGTTTCTAATTAAACTATCCGCCAGAGATTTGAGTGCTTCGGCATTATAACCAGATTCCACAGTCCAGATCCTTATGCTTGCCATGTTGGTACCTCCATTGCTTATCAGTCATCTTTTATCAAGTCGGCCCGAACGTCCCGATAGTCGCGGAAATCCATTTTCGTTCGGACAGCAGCATCCATCTCCAAAGTGTCTTCTAAATCTTCAAGGCATTGCATGAGATGTTGGTATTCCTTGATTGATAGAAGGACAGATGTCTTTTGTCCTTTGTCGTCAATAAGATATTGGGGATTGATATTGAGCATAAGAGACCTCCTAATTACCTTACTGCAATTATACACTCTGGCGTTGCATCTGTCAATTGCTTTTGGGATCAATGTCAATGTCAGGTTGGGATACGTCAATCTCGCCGGAGATGAGTTTGGGGAGGAGGAGGTCACGGGTTTGGCGGAGGTTGGCATTTTTAAGATTTAAAGTGATGATTTTATCAAAATTAGTTTCAATGATTTGATTAAACTTTTCTAACAGACTCTGTGAGGGCAAAATGACAGGAATTCTATTCAAGTTTTGTTGGTTAATTTTTGGCTGTGCAGCACCTGTAACGTAGCCTAAAATGACAACATTGGACATAAACAAATAAAGGAAATTTGTCGAAATTGGTGCCTTTCCTTGGATGACGTGCGTATGATTATTTACCCAGAACTTACCAGTTACTAATTGTAGCACAGGTTTTCCTTCTTCAGTAACAACGCTACCATCCTCCCCAATCAATAGATACCTTCCATCAAATAGATAGTCATTAATATGATCCAACACTTTAGCAGCACCATAATATGGATATTCGCCTTGCATTGTTGACCTAACTTTTCCTGATAGCGGTTTACGCTGACGATCAAAATTAAGAGAGACTTCACCGAAACTCTTAACCTCCCATCCATCCGGTATCAGTCCTAAAGACGATTCTACCATCGGGATGTTCTCATGTCCGGGGAATCGGAAATGGACAAACCATTCTTGATAAAGCGTCTGTGCCATATCCTCAAGGATTTTGATGCGGTGGGTGTTGTTTTCGATGAGGTCGTCGTAGACGGAGAGGACGGCGATTTTGCGTTGGGTTGGGAGAGGGTAGGCTGGAACATGGATGTCTTCAACAGATGATAATATAGCGCGTTGTCGTCCTGAAGCACCGGTCATACTCTTCACTGCAGGATCCCGAATCATAGGACTCAGAGCCAAATAAAATACATAATTTGAGTCAGATACGTTCGGCTTGCCACGAAAGACGAAAAACTCTGTTGATCCAAAACAGGGTTGGTTAACAGTATACTTGAACCTGACAATCTTTCCATTTTCTAAACACGGTGTAATGCGAGCAAAAAGCGTATCTCCAACTTGGAATCGTGATCCTCCACTTTTGTAAACGCGTTGTTTTTCAGGGAAAACAAAAGCGTTACCGGGGATAATATCAGCCATTTCAACATACGGGTATTCCTTCCCCTTCTCTAATCGGATGCGCGGATTAACCTCAACAAAATCACCAAAACGAATCGTATCTCTCACCCTACTTCCTTTTTCACCATCGTTTAAGTTGACTTGAAATTCCACTTCATGGGTTTTGTCCCAATAATCAGTAAGATCGTGTGTGTCCCAAGATTCGCCGATTTCCTCTGGTGTTGCATCGGGAGAAGGCATTGGATCTCGTTTTATGTTTTTCATATCTTCATTATACCATATTTTCCAGAGCCTTTGCCAGATTTCCCTTGTTATAGTTGTTATATAGGTGTCGCCCCGCTGGGGCTTACTTTATTGGTACTATCTTTTTCTACACAGATGTCGCCCTTACAGGGCTAAAGACAGACAATGAACGGACCTCTATAAACATTTCGTCCCTGTGGGACTGGAAGAGGAATTGACAGGTTTTATCAATTTAAGGATTGTCGGATGCGGTTGGAAGTCGCGTCTACCGAAGTTGTAGAATACTATTTTCTCATCAACTTGACACGAATGGAAACTGCTCAGCAACCACGAATCTGTCATTCGTTTTAGGTGAGCGATATATGAGACTCATCGCTTCTATTTGACAGTGAAGCGGTTGCCATTCGGTCTGGAGTCGTCGCTGTTCGGTGTGGATGGAGCGGTGCGAGAATTGTCCGACAGAGAGATGTGGATGAAAGCCACCAGCAAATCGTGCCGTGTCATTGATGTCATACTCCATGCACAGCCAGGTTCATTTTGCACAACCGGATCGTCTCCGCAACGCGCTCAATCCCGTAAAGACTGATATCCCCTTGATTTCCATTCTGCCTGTGGTTGTGAATAAATTCAGCACTCTGGACAAACATACCGCCGGAGCCACAGGCAGGATCAAAAATACGCCCATGAAAGGGTTGGAGGATCTCGACGATGAGTTTAACGAGGGAGGTAGGCGTGAAGAATTCACCCCCGCGTTGACCTTCACTCATAGCGAAGTTGCCGAGAAAGTACTCATAGACCTTTCCGAAAGCATCGCCTTCAATATCCATAGGAATCTGCTCCATGATACGGAGGAGTTCGAGGAGCGTGTTCTTTTCAAGGCGATTGTAAGTCTTAGGTAGGACTCCATCAACCTGGGGATTTTCTGCTTCTATCGCCTTCATAGCATCGGTGATGGCTTGCCCGATGTTCTCGCTCTCGGGCAAATTTAATAGGTATTGAAAACGCGCTTCCTCCGGCACGTAAAATATGCCGCGCGCTTGGTATTGTGTTCTCGGATCGGTCCGTCTGCGCCTACTCGAAGAGGCTTCATTGCTGATTTCTTGCTCAGCCTGTGTAAATTTATAATCGGCGTAGCGTAGAAAGATAAGCCCAAGCACAGGCGTTGAGTATTCTGATGCTCGAAGGCGCGAATTGGCTCTGAGTTCATCGGCAGCACTCCAGAGTCGGTTTTCAATTTCTGAGAGGTTGGTGTTCATAATGTTTTCTCCGATGAAAATTGATGTAGGCGAGGTTAGATGAAGTTTAAGGATTTAATTCAGTAATCTCCTAATAAGGTTTGCTGTTACGGGGTAATAACCTTGTGCAGTTCTACTTGCCCGTTGCGAATCGTGTTAATCACGACGCTTTTAACGGGGTGTCGGTTGATATTGTAGTGAGACATGAACGTTGCCCCTTGGAAGTCGGTGATGCTTGACAACGCATCTCGAACCGCAGATGGGGTGAGTGTCTGTGCCGTTTCGATTGAGGACGCTAACAGGGACATAGCATCGTAGCCTGAGGCTGCGGCACTATCTGGAAGTATCGTAAACAGTGCTGTATAAGCCTGGACGAAGTGTTCCGCACTCGGTAGTTCTGGACTAAAGTCTGCGGTAAAGTAAGCCCTTTCCAACGGCGCGTTGTCAGTTAAGATGTTGAAAAGTTTTTCAGACTCATCCCAGCTCCCGGGTCCAAGAAAAGTCGCTTCAATACCGATTTCTCTCGCCTGTGCCATTGCGAAGTGAATATCTGGAATAACGCCAGCAATATACAGCACATCCGGGGCTGCGGCTTTAATGTTTGTGAGTTGCGTATCAAAGTTTTTATCGCCAATTCCATAAACTTCGCTGGCAACGATTTCCCCGCCGAGTTTCTGAAAATTCTCTTCAAATGCTTGCGTCAGATTCCCTGTGTAGGCACTATCCGTTTGACGGAGGGTGGCGGCGGTCGCCGCACCGAGTTCAGATGGATTGATTGCGAATTGTGCTATTACCCTTCCGTGGGCTGATGTCGGAGGGACAACAAGAAAGACAAAATCCCCCGCAGCAGTCACATGATCGCCAGCGGAGCCGGGAATGAGGGGACGCTGAAGTTGTTGAACGACGGGGCCAACCTGTATGGAATTGTTAGAGAAAATGGGACCGAGAATCGCAACAACGTCCTCCTGCTCAATAAGTATTTTTGCGATGCGGACGCTTTCTTCTGCATCTGGTACTGCCCGTCCGCCTTGGTTGTCCATGACGATAAATTCAATTTGCTTTCCGAGAACGCCACCGCGGGCATTGATTTGGGTTCGCGCGAGTTCTGCGCCTTGAGCGAAACCCGTGTAGTATCCTGAGGGCTGGATCACACCGATTTTAATAGTGGACGTAGCGTCTGAAGTAGAGACATCGGGAGAAACTACCTCCTTCATTCGTTCACATCCTGAAAAATAGATGACTAAAATTGCAATAAGAAGTAGAAAAATTTTCGTATTCATTACCGATTCCTTGTCTGAAAGGGGAATTGTTCTGAAACGACGAACCGGTTCTCTGTTTCAGGTGAGCGATAAATCAGACTGATCGCTTCCACTTCACAGTGGGCTGGCTGCCATTCGGTTTGGAGTCGTTGCTGCTCGGTCCGGACGGAGCGGTGCGTGAATTGTCCAACCGAGAGGTGTGGATGGAAACCGCCAGCAAATCGTGCAGTGTCGTCATAATTGGGAAGGTGGTGCATCAGGGCACTGTGTACCCGCGCAATTTGGTCTTCGGGTTCTGGCACTAAGAACATCGTACACGACTTTCGGTGTCGGAAGGCATCAAAGCGAGCGAGTTCGACAGAGAACGGTGTTATCTGTTGTGCGGCTTGTGTGAGGGCGGGAATCACTGATCCGAAGTCGTGTTGTTCCGCGAATGGATAGAGCAGTGTTATATGTGGCATCCATCGCACGAAGTTACGGTCGTGGACTTTGCGAATGGCTTGGATAGGAGGCTGTACGGATTCCGGTGGTATGAGGACAACAGCAGTGGTGTGGGTTTTATTGGGCATTTTTATAACTATGGATCCCGGGGTGCTCTCCTCAGGCAAGCCTCTATAGGCTTGCAGGACAATGTTACAAGCGGATTTCTGGTTAAGTCGCAACTAAAATAAGGATCTGTACGGTATAGCACCAAAAACTTAGCCTGCAACAACGGCGCAGGCGGATCTACGGAATGAAACATGAATATCCTAACTCACCTGACCGAACCGCAAGGACTAATTAAAAATCATCAACCAACGGACATCCCCCAGCGACCGCCGTCTACGTGGATTGTCTGCCCCGTGATGTAAGAGGCATCGTCACTCAGGAGGAAGGCGATAGCGGATGCGATCTCCTCGGGTGCACAGCGGCGTTTCATAATGCAGGAATTGATCAATGTCTCCTCCAATTCTTTTTTGCGTGCGGCAGGATCGGGGGCTCTCCCGAAGTGCATCTCTGTGACAACCCAGCCGGGTGCGACAGCGTTCACGCGAATACCGTATTCAACGAATTCATACGCCATAGTTTTCGTGAGAGAGACCAGAGCGGATTTAATCGCATCGTAGACCCATCCCCCGGGTCTACCGAGATAACCACCCTCCGATGAGAGATTGACGATAGCAGAGCCTTCCTGTTTCAAAAGTGGTAACAGGTGCTGCGTGATTACGACCCAACCGCGAAGACCGATTGCGGTTTCGGGTTCCCAATTTGGAATCCATCCACCGTCTTCAATTTTGCCACCTCTCGCGATAGCGGCGTTATTGACGAGGATGTGAAGCGCGGAAAATTTTTCGGCGACTTCCTGCGCGGCGGCTTGAACACTTTCGTCATCAGCGAGATCGGTTTCTATAAACAGTGCCTTCCCACCTGATTCTTGGATTTCAGAGACAGCCTTATTTGCCATATCGACGTTTTTATCGGCGATGATGACGTGCGCACCTTCAGCAGCGAGACGGTTCGCCGTTGCCCTGCCGATGCCGGAGGCACCGCCTGTGATCAATGCGACCTTATCTGTAAAGCGGATTGTTCCCCATTGGTTCATTTGCATCATATTGTAGTCCTTTTATTTAGCCGTCAGCAATTAGCCATCGGCAGTCAGCAATCAGCAGAGGTAGGTCTTGTGCCTGCCTGTATGAGAATCGCGAGCATGAAGAACACCCCAGCAAAAACACTCGCTCCTACAGAAGATATATTATTTTTATACGCCTGCGGCAAATCCACCATCAACGAGCAGAGAAGCACCCGTAACCCATTCTGCATCATCGGAGGCGAGGAAGACCACAGCACGCCCGATGTCTCTGGGTAGACCAAAACGTGGTAAAGCGGTTTTCTCTAACGCTTCTTCAACCTGTTCGGGAGTTAGGTAATCCTGAATCGCTGTCTCGATATAACCCGGACAGATGGCGTTGACGGTAATACCGAATTGCCCGATTTCCAACGCAGTATCTCGAACCATGTTGACAATAGCGGCTTTCGCGGGAGCATACGCCGGTCCCGCTCCACCTCCATACGCGTGGACAGAGGCGATCTGGATAATTCTACCAAATTTCGATTGTTTCAGGTGAGGGAGTGCGAGTTTCGTCGCGACAAACACCCCGCGGAGGTTGACCCCAACGACGCTGTCCCAATCAGAGATTGAAAGTTCCTGTGCGCTACCCGGGATATGAATACCGGCATTATTAACGAGGATGTCGAGTCCTCCAAAGTGTTCGACAGTTCGCTGAATGACGTGTGCGACCTGTGAATCGTCGGCGACGTTGGCTTCGAGGAATAGTCCATCTGCCCCAAGTTTTTCAATTTCTGCAACAGTCGGTGTTGTGGTATCGGTTTCGTGATATTTACCGCGGAGAGGTGTCTCTTGTATATCGACGACAGCGACTCGCGCCCCCTCACGAGCGCATTCGAGTGCGATACCGCGTCCAATGCCCGAACTTCCACCTGTTATGATAGCGATTCGATCTTTGAGTAGCATGTAAATTCCTCAGCAAAATATAGGTTCTCCAGTTTGGTGCGGTTTCTCATCACATCAACCGCTGCTGGGAATAACAATTATACCTTATTCTCCAAAATCTTTGTGAAATTTTCTACTCGGTGCGTACTGAGAAATTAGAAGTAGGATCTGCCGAGTGAGTTTCCGGTACCGAAGGCGTTGTACGGCGCGCCCGCCGGTAAGGTGCGGAGTCCCCAAGTTTCAGTCGTTGCATCATAACCGACACCCATCGAAACCGCAGGCTCCTGTATCAGATTCACCTGGAACGTGAAGTCCTGACGGACGCTGTTATAATTTGAGGGTACATCATCGCGCTTAATGCCGACACGGTTCCAAGAGATACGGAGGTTCCAATCGTGGAGATTACGCGTCATACTGATACGCTGTGAATAGAATTGCCCATCAATCGGATAATAGATAAGGCTTACGTCGAATTCGAGGTCTTGGCTAACGCGATAGCGTCCAGTGGCGGTAATCGATCGAGAAGCCCGTCTTGAAGTATGCCGCTTGCTAAAAGAGTTTCCGATACTAATATTCCAAGAGGGTCGGGTATATCGGATATTGGTACGGAACCCAACCATTTTAAATTGCTTCCCATCGTCAGGATGTGGATTGGGATCATGTGTGAAACGGACGGTCATATTTAAGTTCCGACTCGGAAGCGGGACAAATGTGAAATCACTCTCAATGGGTTCATACTTCCGTCTATACAAGGGATCGAAATCCGTGAAATCAGCAGAGAGTCGGGTATCAAAATAGAAGATACGATGTGCCGACTGACTCCGTCGGGTCTTGATTTCAAAGTTTGTATTGAAGTTATAGGTGAGTCTCTTCCGTTCATAGAAATAAGTGCTGGGACCGAAAGGATACAGGTTCTCATCTTCGTCAACAGCTGGCTGGTAATTGAATCTCAGTGAGGATTGGATCTCGTGTCTCAACTTTCGGAGTCCAGGAATATAACCGACGTTGAAAACACGGAAGAGCGTGTTTGTGGCGGATCCATTGAAGCTGTAAACGCCTTTCACGATGTTCCTATCCTTATTTTGGTCTTGGTCGTGCCAGATCATGTTCGTATTGAGATCAAGGCTCATTTGGAGTTCCCGCAAGGGGGTAATCAGGAGCGTTGATTGCTTGCGGACATCAAACCCAAGGTCCAGCGTCTGTAGATATACATCTCTCTCATCCACTTTGCCCTTATAGACTTCTCTAAAGAAGTTACCGAGTTCAAGATCCAGGTCGAAGCTGGTGCTTTCAAGGGTTGGAACGGTGAAAAGTGAAAGAATCGGTGTCTCAGTTTTGAACTTTTCAGCAACGTCTTCCAGACGATCATTGAGACTCCCAAAGAGGGGTAGTGCACTCACACGCATCCGTGAGAAATTCAGAGTGAATTGCGGGAGCTTTTGTAAGGAGGTTGTGCCTTCATCTGTGAAATCATGAACGTGTCGGACTTCGAGCCTACCGGTAATATCTCCAATCGTTTCCCGAGAAAATGTGAGATTGTCGTTCTCGTCGCGATCCCCGTCAGCGACCGTAGATAAACCGGTTCCATAGGTGAGTATTCCGAAAGTGTTAAGCCTGGATTCTCCGGGGAGTTTTAGTTCTTCCTTGAAATTACGGGCTTGCAACTCTGTTCTACCCGTGAAGTTGATAGGACGTCTACCTTCTTCACGGCTATCCCATGGGGTATAGAAAGATTGCGTATGCCCCCATCGCATATTCCACCGTCTGCCGATGCGTGTGGCATTCTGCCGCTCGTAGGAGTACCGGTCTGCGCCGTAGAAGTAAATATCACCTCGATAGGTTCTCTTTTTGTCAACTTTGATGAGCCGGAAGGATTTTTTGGTTTGAATAGGACGGCTACTATATTCACCGGCATATAACCTTTGTGCATCTGAGGCGACGGCACTCGGATCCTCCCATCGTCCTCGAAAACCGTGTTTCCGGTAGACTTTTAGTTCGTCTTCTTCGTCTTCGGTATCCTCTTCAGTGGCGGGATCTTCGGATACTTCTTCGCCATCGGACTGATCAGCAGTCGTTTCACCTTCTGGGTCGTTTTCCGGCTCATCCTGCTCCACGTTCTGATTTTCACCAGTATCATCTTCTAACTCGTCTGGCACTACGTTCTGATTTTCATCAGTATCACTCTCGACCTGCTCTGCGCTCTGGGTTTCATCGGTATTAGTAGCATCAGGCTGTTGCGGTAACTCTGGTGCGGGGGATACGGTGTCAGGTTCTTGTGTCCCGCTCTCTTCAGATGTATCCTCTTGCGAGTCCCCATCTTCCTCAGTATTTTCTGGTTTAGGGTTCATCACATCTTCGTAGAATTCATCCCACTCCGCCTCAAACTGTTCAGCGAGCGCCTCGAAAGTCGGGGTCTCAGATTTTTCAATCAATTGGAAAAGGTAAAGACCCTCCGGCATAGTAATAGGTCGACGTTCAATCACATCCCCTGGATTCTCTAATCGCCTAACAGCAGCACGCCATGAGGACTCCATCTCATTTAAGAGTAAGCCTTTACCTTCGTTAGGCTCGGATAAGGTCGGTTCAGCGATGTCCGCGAATTGATCAGGAATTTGTATTAACTGCTCGAAGGGTTCACCTTCGTGGGCGCGCTCGAGCATGTCATCTGCTAATTCACGCAGGACGTATTCCGTGTCTTCACTTGCACTAATAGCGATGTCAATACGGCGGAGTTTAATTTCGCGTTCGCCATAGACATCAACAACGCGATCGGCTTTAAGGATGTGGAAGGCAGATTCGGTTTGGACGATAGGGCTAATTTCGCCCTCCTGTAATGCGAAGGCGGCTTCCTCTAAAACCGGATCGAGTTTGGGTTTGCCTTCCTCATCAACTTCACCCGGGACGAGGAATCCGAGGTCGCCGCCCTCGTAACGGGTGTCGAAATGGTCGGAATTGCTCTGTGCGACTTGTGCGAAGTTAGCACCCTCTTCTTGGAGTTCCGCAAGGACGGTTTCTGCCTTATCTCTCGCACGGTTGACATCATCCTCAGTGATTTTATATTCAATAAAAATCTGCCGTAGCCAATAGCGATCGTATTCACCATCAAGTCGATCTTGTAAGTCCTCCGCCTTCTCTTTTAACTTCGTGCGTTGGTTCGGTGTTACATCGGGTGGAATAGGGATATAGATTTCTTGAAACTGTGTATCACTGAATCGATATTTACCTTCAAACCCGAACCCTTGCCCGCGTTTTGAGCTCCTGTCATAGAGCAGTGCTCCATCATAACGGCGGTTACGTGCTACAGGTAAGATGATGCTGATGTTCGGACCTTGGTAGCTATCCGTTCCGATTTTGACGATAATTTTTGCGATCTTACCTTTTCGTATGTCCCGTCGAATGACAGGAAAATAGAAGAGTGGAAACCCACCGATACGTAAGACGATATTTTTCGCGATCATCTCCCGATCTTTGTGGACAATGACTTCAGAGACACTGAAATAGTAGTGGGGATGCTTCAGTGAGCAGGTTGTCAGGGATGCCCCGCGGATATAGGAGCGGTCCTCCTGTATCTTAAAGATTTCACTACCACCGAAATACCATGGATCGCTGAATGTAAACCCGTTCCGAGCAATTCCTTTTTTGTTGTCAAGGTTGAAGATGAGTTCATCAGAGTAGGTCTCCTCGTCACCAATCTTCAAGTGGACGTTCCCAGATGCACGCATCAAGTTTTCATCGAAGTCTGCCCAGATATGGTCTGCCCGAAGAATGACATCCTCAAATTTTATAAGAGCATTTCCGTGAATTTGGACGAAATTATCGACCATAGCCATATCGTCGCCATCGCCGATTACCATGCCCTCTTCAGGTACATCTGTTTCGGGATTCAATCGTTCTGAGGCAGATCCCTCCTCCTCAGTCTCATCTGTAGATTCTTCAGCCGCGGATGGGTCAGCGGGTTGTGCCTCTTGTGCGACACTGAACTGTATCGCACAAAGAAGACATGCAATGACGAGTAGAGTCAGTGCTATACGCTCAATTCCGGAGGTAGGGATAAGGAAGGCGTGATGTTGGTTTTCTAATTTACCTTGCGGATAAGTCATAGCCTCTGGATATTTAACGGTTTCCGTGTGAGAGAGTTGCCTGCGCCGTTGTTGCAGATTTTTAAATTTACCTTGCGGAGAAACAACGGAGATTCTGTTTTTTTGCGTGCCAACCATATATCCGCCTGCGCCGTTGTTGCAGGCTACGCTTTTGGTGAAGGCGGGAATCGGAGTTCCCTCCTACATCAACATGGCACTTTTACCAAGAACCTGCTCGTAATGAAATGGAGAACAGTCCAGGAGGCCATAAATTAAAAATCTTTCAGTTCGATTCTAATGTAAGCGTTTTCAAGAAGTTTATTGGTATACGTGTCCCATTCCTCTTGGAACCGCTGTTGGCGAAGTATTGAGGTAATCTGCTGTTTCTCTGTTTCACTGAGACTGGGACTATTTCGCTCGTCAACTTTAAAGATGTGAAGACCGGATTCAGTTTCGTGGGGTTGACTATACGTGTCGGGTTCGAGTCCTTCAATGATTTTCCGAGTGTTGGGATTGAGTTCCGTTAAGGAACGGACTCCGAGGTCCCCGCCATTCTCCCGCGTTTCAGTATCGTCGGAATATGTCTCTGTAAGGGCATTAAAATCTTCTCCATTCTCCAGTTTTTTAAAAACCTCAACAATACGCTCTCGCGCTTCCTGCATAGCCTGTGCACTCGGCGTGAGAGGGACAATGAGATACCGAAATGCAATCATTCCATCGGTTTTCGTTTCGACAGTGAAAACATAGAGTCCTTCATTTCCTTCAACAGGCTCACTGAATTTGCCAGCGTCCAAGTTTGCGAGTACGTCTTGGAATATCTCTGGAAACCTTTCGAGTTCCTCAGTAGTAGCTTCTATGAGAATTCCTGCCTGTGAACTTGGGTTCCGCTTAGAGGCATATCGTTTTGCTAACTCTTCAAACTTGGTGCCATCAGTTGTAATTTCCTCAAGCGCTTTATTAATAGTTTCAAATGCGGCATCCCGATCAGCTTGATTCGGTTTAAAGGCAATAAAAATGTGCCGCAAATGCACCTTATCTGTTTTAGTGGGTAGTTGGTCCCTATTTTCCTCAAAAAATTTCTGGATCTCGCTCTCACGCACTTGTAATCGAGGGACAATTCTCCCCATAACAAGTTTCTCTGCTTTGAGGTTCCGCTCTGATTGCTCCCGAAACGCTACGAGGGTCATACCCTCTCTGTTTAATTGTTTTTTGAATTCTTCGTCTGTTTCGATTTTATATCTTCTTTTAAAATCTTGAACGTACTGCTCTATTTCCACGTCGCTGACGGTAACTTTCAGTGTGAGTGCGGCTTCCAAAAGGAGCATTTGTCTGATGAGCCGGTCAAGTAACTCGGATTTTTGTCGCTCCGCTTCGTTGAGTGCCTCACGTTCGCTGAAACGATAGACCTGTTGGAGTTCCATAGCGCGTTGATTCACCAAGACATCAAGCTCCCGCTTAGTCACAACATCGTCATTAACGTAAGCGATGATTCTGTCAAAGGTGCGAGCGACGCTACTCCGCACACCACCGCTAATGAGCAGTAGAATGAGTATAAGATAGGCAGTTACTCTGTAACCCATGTGGATATCCCTTTTATTCGCTGTCAGCCATCAGCAATCAGCCATCAGTACACCAACTTGATAAAGTTAAAACGGCGACGAAAACTGACTGCTGACTGCCGACTGCTGATTGCTATTAAACCTATTCCTCAGGTTCTGCCTCTACAGGAGACTCTTCGGGTTGTTCTTCCTCTGATGCCTCTTCGGCTTCTTCAGATTCCGCTTCTGGAATGCGATCAATGTACGTTTTGACTTCGGCACGGCCTCGAAGTTCGGCAACCCAGTTGTCCATGAGTTCCTGCCGTTTCTCGCGTTCCGCTTTTCGGATGACACTCCTACGAACATCTTCCTCCTCAAACGGTTTTTGGTATTCATCGCGAGCTTCGTCTTTTCGGAATATCATGTAATACCTTTCACCTTGAACTTCGACTTCAATGACACTATCGTGGAACTGACCGATCTCCGCGGAAAACGCCGCATCTAAGAAGGGTTCAGTTCCTGAAGGGAAAGAAGCCTTACTAATATAGTCGGTGTCCCCCGGAGTGGAAGGGTTCGCGCCAGGACCGACGAGTTCACCACGATCGGAGAGTTCTTGGGCGATCTCAAGGATGTCTTTGCCTTCCTTGATTTGCGCGTAGACTTCACCAGCCCGCTCTTTATTGAGGAGCGTGATACAGGAAAGTCTAACCTGCGCAGGACGAACGTACTCCGCTTTGTTCGCTTCGTAGTACTGTACATAGTCATTTTCAGTCAAAGAAAGTTTGTCGTCAATCTCTTGTGCGGTAATTTTCTTGACCATCAACTCGTGAAGATAGTCCTGTACCTTCTTGAGAATTTCCGGATCTTCGTTGAGTTTTTCATCTCGGGCAAGACTGAGAATGAGTCGACTCTCTGCCATGAGAGTCATATAGGTCTCCAATCCTTCCTTGTCCTGATATTGACGCTGCTTATATTCGGGAAGTTCGCTAATCTCCTGCATCATCTCTTCAAGGGTGATGCGGTGTTTGCCGTTCCAATCAAATTCAGCGATGATCGTTCCATCAGCACCGATCGCCTTGTCACCGCAGCTATAGAAGATAGGATGCGTGACGAGGATCCCGATTAAAAGTAAAGGGGTAATTCGCGACTTGAACTCATGAGTGATGGCAGCCTGCAACAATGTCGCAGGCGGAACTTCATCAAGAGCCACCGTCAGACCGATCCCGTCATTTAACGCCTTGCGAATCATTAAAAAAATTCTGCCCATGAAGCGGGTAACTACTGTGAGCATTTATCTAACTCCTTTTCTCAACCCAGCACTTTGGCTGGGGACGTTGCTTCCACAAAATGGGAATAGATTATTGATCCGATTCTGATTCTTCGGTCTCCGCTTCTTCTGGTTTCGGCGGTTCCGGAATATTTTCGGGATAGGTTTTTAACTTACCTTTCTCAGTGATCTCGGTGACCCACTCATTGATGCGTGAACGTTTCTTTTCGCGCTCAACCGTTCTTTGGATATCATCCTTGACCTCGTCGAATTCCTGCTGTCGGTCTGGTTGATGCTCCTCTTTACGGAAGATGAGATAGAAGGTTTCTTCATTGACATCTACCTCAAAAAGGGTATCTATCATTTCACCGATCTCTTGCTCAAAGACAGCATCAATGAACTCCGTCCAACGCGCAGATGCGGCTTTGGTAAACATGTAGGTATTCCCTGGATCATCCTGATTGGTGCCAGGTCCGTTGGCGAGTTTACCTGCTTCGGCGAGTTCCTTTGCCATCTCAGCGATGTCTTTGCCTGCCTTAATTGCATCCAATGTCTCGTTGGCAAAATCTTCATCATCAAGTGTAATGCAGGTTGCGCGAGCTTTCGCTTCCTCAATGTACTCACTCAAATTCGCTTGATAATGCGCCATGAGATCCTCATCGGTAACGTCGATTTTGTTATCCACTTCAGCCTCGGTCAATTTTTCAACCATCAACTGATGCGTATAGTCTTCAAGCTTTTTGAGGTGTTCAGCAAATGAATCAAAACCGTCATCGGCGGCACGGAGGATTTGGAGCCGTTCATCTATGAGTTCCTCAAGATACTCGGCTTTGTCTTCTCGAGTCTCATAGTTCTGCTGACGATAAACCGGCAATTCAGCAATCGCGGCGTTCAAATCTGCCAATGAGATTTGATAAGGCTTGTCATTCCATTTGTACTCTGCCAAAATTACCTTGCTTTCGTCCATAGCAGACACGGGTTGTTCATGACCATCGGACTGAACATACCTCCATGCCAATAAACAGGTCACGGTGACCATAACAAAAATAACAATCATTCTTTTCATACTTTTAACATTCCTTGCGGTTCGGTCAGGTCGGTTTTGGAAATGGAGTACCTTTCCGTATATCCAGCCCGCCCGTTGGTTGGGCTTACGCGCTTTGGACGATGCGC
>JAAXHD010000003.1:28214-31034 GCA_012271015.1 Candidatus Poribacteria bacterium
GGGTTACATATCAACAAACAACCTTAGTGCTTGTTGCAATTCGGTCAACATACTCACCCCAGTCACGCCTGGCATACGAATCATCAGTTGTGCCGGAGGCTGTAACTGTAGGTTTTTATTTTGGTGAACTATCTCAACGAATTTCTTCACATTAATTCGCGGCTTTCTTTCATCGAAGGTAACCTTCACCTGCTCATTTCCAGCAACAATGGCTACGATACCGAGATATTGGCTGAGTTGTTTGATGTTAGCAACCTCCAGCAACATCTCAGCAGGTTCGGGTATCGCACCATATCGGTCCTTCAACTCATCACGAAGTTCATTAAGTGCTTCTCGGTCCTTCAGCCCAGCAATTTTCTTATAGATAGAGACTTTTTGACGGCTATCAGGGACGTAGTCATCAGGCAGATAGGCTTCAACGGGTAGGCTGATACGCGTCTCTACGGTTTCCTCAACCTTTTCACCCTTTAGTGCCATCACCGCTTCCTCAAGTAGCCTGCAATACAGTTCATAACCGACCGTGACGATATGTCCATGCTGTTCAGCGCCGAGGATATTTCCAGCACCTCGAATTTCTAAATCTCGGAGTGCTATTTTGAAGCCGGAACCGAGGTCTGTGAATTCTTCGATAACACGGAGTCTCTGCTGTGCGCCTTCTGTAATTGCTCTGTCCTGTGGATAGAAGAGGTACCCGTAAGCCTGTACAGTAGCACGTCCGACGCGCCCTCTTAACTGATAGAGTTGCGCCAAACCGAGTGCATCCGCTCGATTAATGAGGATCGTGTTAACGTTGGGAATATCCAGTCCTGATTCAATAATCATCGTGCAGACGAGGATATCGTGTTTATGCCGGACAAACTCCAGCATAATGGTTTCTAATTCACGTTCAGGCATCTGCCCATGTGCGACGGCGACACGCGCGTCCGGCACCAGTTGTTGAATTGCTAAAGCGATACTCTGAATATCCTGAACGCGGTTGTGGACAAAAAAGACTTGTCCACCGCGCCCTAATTCCGTGGTAATGGCTTCGCGAATTACATCGCTGTCATAAGGCATGACGTACGTCTGGATGGGTAATCGATCCGCTGGCGGTGTGTTGATAGTGCTAAAGTCTCGGATGCCAACAAGCGACATGTGGAGCGTTCGTGGAATGGGTGTAGCGGTCAATGTAAGGACATCAATGGTTTCTTTGAATTGTTTTATTTTTTCTTTATGCTTAACGCCGAAGCGATGTTCTTCGTCGACTATTAAGAGTCCGAGATTGTTGAACTCAACCGTTTTGGAAAGTAGGCTGTGTGTTCCAATAACAACATCAATAGTGCCCTTCGCCAATCCCTCTTTAATCTGCTTTATCTCTTTCGGCGTGCGAAACCGGTTTAGCATTTCAATGTTGATAGGAAAAGGCTGAAAACGTTTCTCAAAAGTGTCGTAGTGTTGGAGAGCGAGGATAGTCGTAGGGACAAGAATCGCCACCTGTTTCTCGGACATGACGGCTTTGAAAGCGGCACGTAATGCGATCTCAGTTTTTCCGTATCCGACATCTCCACAGACGAGCCTATCCATCGGACGTTCATCTTCCATATCTGCTTTGACATCTTCAATAGCCTGCAACTGATCGCCGGTTTCTTGATACGGAAAAAGTGCCTCAAATTCGGTTTGCCAAGGCACCTCAACCGGAAAACTGAAACCCTTGCGCGCTTGGCGAAGGGCGTACAACTTGAGGAGTTCACCCGCCATCTGCTCGATTGATTTTTTGACGCGTCCCTTTCGTCGACTCCAAGCAACTCCACCCAGTCGATCAACGCGTGGCTTATAGGCGTTGTCTTTGCTACCGATATACTTCTGGACGAGATCGACTTGATACGTCGGGACATAAAGAATGTCATCTCCGTTGTACCTGAGTATCAGGAAATCTTGTGCCCTTCCGTCAATTGCCAATCGACGTATGCCATCATAGATAGCGATGCCGTGCGAGACGTGTACGACATAATCCCCAACTTTTAGATCGATGAGACTGAGAATTGGTGTCCCGTCTGTAGAAGGACGGGGTCGGATGGGACGGCGATGATGACGACTGCCGAAGAGTTCATCTTCGGAAATAACGACAAGATTTAGCGATTCATTCAGAAACCCTTCACTAATTGTTCCGACACTGGTATCCACATCTGGAGGGAACAATTCGCGCTCTGCTAAGATTTCAGACACCCGCTTTGACTGTTGAGGCGTTTCACAGAAAACATGAACATGGGTTCCTTCCTCTGTCCAAGTTTTTATCTGATTGATAACCGTTTGATAATTGCCTGATGGCAGTGCCAACGGTTTCATCTCAAAATGCAAGGTCAGCTCCTCATTGTCTATGACCTCACGGGGTGGTGCTAAGGACGATGAGATGACGGAATACTTCTCTACTTCGGTACGAAGCGTTTCAAAGGTGACGAGAAGTTTATCCGGTGGGACCATAAGGTTGGATTCCTCCAATTTCTTCTGGTACAACTCCTGCATCCGTTCGTGCATTTGCGCGATTTCGCGCTTCTGCCACTGTGGTTCAATAATACAGACTATGGTGTCATCGGGTAGATAATCGGTGAGTAGTTCTGTGTCTGGAACGAGCATCGGCAAAAATCCCTCTATTCCATCTATGTAGGAGGGAACTCCGATTCCCGACTCTTCCCGAAGCCGATATTGAGAGGATGCCGACTCTGTTAAAGATTGCGTTACCTCCCGAACGGCGTTTCTCAGTTGTGGCGTCGCGTGTTCTTGAATGAGAGCATCCGCTTGAGTTTGCCAATAGTCAACAGATACATCAGTGGAAAGGACTTC
>JAAXHD010000368.1:0-401 GCA_012271015.1 Candidatus Poribacteria bacterium
GTTTCGCTACGGATGACCCACTTGAAATCGGGATCCTGCCAGTAAATTGTGCCAGGATGGTCGCCGTCGCGGAGATAACGGATGTCAATCGCCCAACGGATGTCCTTGCTGATAGTGTGCGGCAGCGATCGGTGGAGCGTTAGGTTGTGGAACACTAAGGCATCCCCTAATTCCATTGGACACGTCACGACCCGAGAATTCTCAATAAGTTCATCCAATACCTCAAGAAACTTCCCTTCTCGTTCTTCTGTGTGATGATTGACCACACCCAACCGATGTGAACCTGCAACCACTTGCAAACAGCCGTTGGTCTCATCTACCGGGACCAACGGTATCCATGCAGTCGGGATGAGCGAAGTTTCACTCACCGTGCCGAAGTAGCCGCTGTCTTGATGCCACGG
>JAAXHD010000368.1:432-1041 GCA_012271015.1 Candidatus Poribacteria bacterium
CGCCAAGAACGACCAAAGCGGTTGGCGTGTTCACCAGCGACCTCCACAAATCGCGTTTCAAACGGGAGGTCTGCTCCCTCATCTTCAATAATTCCATCCGCTTTCAACTCGCGAATTATACCGTCTACCATGCGGGCAAAACTGTCCCGCACGCCATTGATAGCGGATTCTGGAACAACGTCTTTTAGGAGTAAATATCCATCGTTTTCCCACTGATCCATCTGTTCAGGTGATAGTGAGATCGCCTGTTTCTGATTGATATTCATTTTTTACCTAATTCCAAAGTTTAAATGATTCTGAAAGTTAAAATGTTATAGTAAAGCCCATAATTACTTAGACATCAACAATGGGCGAGGTTAGAAACCTCGTCAGCAGGGGTGAGATTGATTCGCTGAACAACTGTCTACATATTTTCGGATTTTATTATAAAAAGCAAAAGGTTGTAAGGATAACGTGAGTTTGATAATTAAACATGGGTTGGAAAATGAAATACAAATATGGATGTAGGTTGGGGTGAGCGGTAAAGCCACAAGCGCATTTTCGCTATACACAGCGTTCTGTTCTTCAATGAATCCTTGGGGTAGATAGGTTTAGCGAAACCCAACATCC
>JAAXHD010000099.1 GCA_012271015.1 Candidatus Poribacteria bacterium
GGTATCGTCAATCCATCCTCAAAACGGCTTTTGAAGGGCAGTTGACAAGGGAATGGCGCGAAAGAGATTCTGGTAATTGGAAAAGTGTGAAACTGAGTGAATTCATTACGCTTGAAAGTGGTTCACGTCCACGCGGTGGAGTCCGTGGTATCCTTGAAGGAATACCGAGTCTCGGGGGCGAGCATTTAGATCCAGATGGCGGCTTTAACTTTGAAAAAACCAAGTATATTCCTGCAGAGTTTTTTGAATCACTGAACAAAGGACGTATTTACCCAGACGATATTATTGTTGTGAAAGATGGAGCAACAACAGGAAAAACAAGTTTCGTTGATGATAGTTTTCCACATAAACAGGCCGCAGTTAATGAACATCTGTTTATTGTCCGGGTAGACCCAAAGGCTGCTTGTCCTAAATTTGTGTTTTATTACCTTTTTAGCAGTGACGGCCAGAAGCAGATTCTCTCGGATTTTCGGGGGGCTACTGTCGGTGGGATTTCTCGTAATTTTCCATTAAAGGTTACTCTTCCAATTCCATCGCTTACCGAACAGGAACAAATCGTCTCTGAGGTTGAACGGCACCTTTCAGTTGCTGATGAAATTGAAGCAGCAATGGCATCTGAACTGAAGTGTTCAGAACGTCTGCGACAGTCCATCCTCAAGCAGGCATTTTCTGGCAAACTTGTGCCGCAGGATCCGAACGATGAACCAGCAAGCGTCCTATTGGAGAAAATCCGCGAAGAAAAAGAACCTCAACAATCGAAATCACGAAAAAAGAATACAACAAAAGTGAAAATGGTATCCTCGACAGAGCAATTGCCACTTCCACTTGACTGATACATCTTTCCTTAGATTAAATGACGGTGGTGCATAAATATTTCTCGTAGGGTTTGGGTTTCCCAACCCATAGGGCGAAGATATCTCGCCTTTGCGATGGATAGCGCGTCGTGCCTTGAAGTGGCTCTGACAGCGGGTATTTATGTTCTTGGAATAATGAACCACCTTCAGATTAAGTAGGACTTACGCAGTTTTGACTGTAGCACGCGCTGTGAGATAGGGATCGTCTAAAAAACATAGGTGTTGTGTGGAAACCCAACCTAACAGGTTCTGCTACAAAAGAGAACGCTGCGTTAGTTCTCTTAAAGTTGAAAATTAGTTTTGCGTCTAATGCTAAGGTCGTGATACAATTAGGCATAAGATAATTTCATGAGGCGTTTGTTAAACGTCTTCATTCAGATTAGGAAATATTGGATATGACACTTATCGTTTCACTTAGGGTTCCAGATGGTATTGTAATTGCAGCTGATAGTTTATTAACGGTGAAAAAAGAAGGACAACCTACATCGTCTCTCTCATATACTCAAAAAGTTCTTCCATTTTATGGAAGATTCGGTGTGGGGATTTTGGGAATCGGGTTGCTTGCTAATAAATCTGTTCATGTTGCAATCCGTTCATTTGAACAGGATTTAAAGGAAAAGGAAACACCGTTTAAGGGAGTTACTGAGATAGCTGAAAAGATAGGAAATCATCTCCACGATCTTTTGAAGAAGCAATTAAACCAAGAGAACAAATCTCTCAATACTTTACAGCCAGGGCAATTTGCTTTAGGACTTCAGGTCGTTGGTTACGATAACGACACTAATCCCAAAACTGTCGAAGTCTATGTAGGAAAAAATGTACACTGCGAAGTTAGAAAGGAATTCGGTTGTACATATACAGGAAGTGGAGAAATAGTGCAAGCGATATGGAGCCTGTACAAAACATCTTCTGAAAGTCAACCGGTTTATCCTTTATTGTCTTTGCAAGACGCTATCGATTACGCTGAATTTTTGATTCGTACAACAATTGTGCACCAGCGTTTTTCCAGGAAAACGCCCGATGTTGGTGGTGATATCGATGTTGCTCTGGTTACGCCTTTTAATGAATTTCAATGGATCCGCCAAAAACCACTTGGCGAAATTTTGGAGGGAACGTTATATGGTACAGGTAGAACGTGTTAATCCAAGTACTACTAATCTATCTTTCCCACAAACTGTTCCGATTACTGGACAACCGCTAGATTCACCCGCTGAAATTAGTTCAGACGTGGCACCAAAAAATGAGAGCCAATCATGGAAAACACAGGTCATTGTAGCAAAACCACAGTTTCAGGAATGTCTACGACGTAAACTTGAAGAAATCCGTCAAGAAGCAGAAGAAGCCTATACGTTAGATAATGAAATTGACCCTGTACCGGAATCAGCATACAATGATGCTCTCTTTCTCTTAGAAGAATTTTTTCACTTTGATGTTCCTACGCCGGACTTGAGTTGGGCAGAAGATGGTAGCCTTAGTCTTGGTTGGTATCCAGGAGAAGGCACAGCAACGATGGGGATATATGGTGATAATCTTGTCATCTATACTGTTTTCTTTGAAGAAAAACGCCAATTTGAAGGAATCTGCGAATTATCAGATACGCCAATGTTGTCGGGTTTCCTCACAATGTTAGGAAATATCCTCTCTTAGTAAGGATTTGATATGAATGTTCCACCGGGTGAGAAACTCACCCGTTTTATTCGTTATAACCGTCATTTTTCCGTTGTAGATAACAGAGTTAAACCTGATGCTTTCCTCCCGCATAAAAAGAGTACTGACGTATCTGTGTTTCGCATTTCAAGACTCAATGACAGTAAAGAACTAACAAAAAACGAGATATGGGAAATTGGATGGGAACATGTCCAAACAGAAGATAGACAGATAAAAGCGAGAGCCGATCTCTTGGCCCTTGATGTTTATGAAAATAATCTTAATGTTATTCCAGCCGAACCGCCCGAAAGACATGCGAATATTAGACCTCTTCCAATAGACAACAGTCCGACAAATAGGAAAGCGCGGCGAGCAATTGCGACTAAACTCGCCAACCTTAGTAAATTGGTTCTACCGACTGAAGAAACTTGATTTCAACCCTGAACTCAATTGAGGTTAGTTCATGTCAAACGAATCCACAACAATTGTCCAGAAACTCTGGAATTTCTGCAATGTGCTTCGAGACGACGGTGTGAGTTACGGCGATTACGTCGAACAACTCACCTATCTACTGTTCCTGAAACTCGCGGACGAGCAGACGAAACCGCCGCTTAACAAGCCATCGACGATTCCCACGGGGCTGGATTGGGAGAGCCTTCTCAAAGAGAACGGTCGCCAGTTAGAAGAACAATATACTAAAATCCTGGGGGAACTGAGCAATGAAACAGGTTTACTCGGGGTGATTTTCCGAAAATCGCAGAACCGCATCCAAAACCCAGCACTCCTTCAACGGCTCATCCATCTCATCAATGACGAAACTTGGAGTGGTATGACTGCCGACATCAAAGGTGCTATCTATGAAGGGCTTTTGCAGAAAAATGCTGAGGATACCAAAAGCGGAGCAGGACAGTATTTCACACCACGCCCACTTATCAAGGCAATGGTCGCTGTGATGCGCCCGAGCCCCATGCAAACCATCTGTGACCCCGCGTGTGGGACGGGTGGCTTTTTCCTCGCAGCATATAACTATATCTCCGAAAATTACAATTTGACCCGCGAACAGAAGGCGTTTCTTAGATTTAAAACCTTCGCTGGCACGGACATCGTTGATAACGTCGTCCGTCTGTGTGTGATGAATCTATACCTGCACGGCATCGGTGGGACAGAAAGCCCAGTCACAACCGATGATAGCCTCAGAGGGGCTACGAAGGATCGCTACGACATGGTGCTGACGAATCCGCCCTTCGGGAACAGAAGCAGTATTACAATCGCAACCGACGGCAGTAAACAGAACAACACCTCCTCTACTTATGAACGTGAGGATTTCTGGGCGACGACCTCAAACAAACAGTTCAACTTCCTCCAACACATCAAAACAATTCTGAAAACAGATGGGCGGGCTGCTGTCGTCCTTCCAGATAACGTTCTCTTTGAACGCGGGGCGGGAGAAACAATTCGTCAGCAGTTGCTCAAGCAATTTGATGTTCACACTCTCCTACGACTGCCCACTGGCATCTTTTACGCCCAAGGGGTCAAGGCGAATGTGCTCTTTTTTGAGAAGAGACCGGCGCGTGAAGAACCGTGGACCCGGAAACTCTGGATTTATGACCTACGAACAAATAAACGTTTTACACTTAAGACGAATCCACTACAAGACTCCGATCTGCAAGATTTTACAGATGCTTACACCCCAGACAATCGCGAGGCACGGATTGAAACTGAGCGGTTCCGCGCCTTCAGTTACGATGAACTGATCGAACGCGAACATGCCAACCTTGACATCTTCTGGCTGAAAGAGGATTCGCTTGAGGATGCAGCTGATCTTCCTACGCCAGATGTATTAGTCGCTGAAATCACCGAGAATTTAGAGGCTGCATTAGCGCAGTTTCAATCTATCCAAGCTGAATTAGACAATAAGAGTAAATGAAAACACGTTTTCTTGAAAACCTCCTCGGTTGCTCATTAGAAGGGACGCTCGCGGCAATCTCAGCGGATACGACTGCCCTCGACACTTTTCTTAATACACTTTCCACAGATAACCTTGAAAACGACCTCACACCGCAATGGGTGGTGCTGGCCGCCGGTAAAGGCACACGTATTGATCCGAGTGGACGCTTGAGCAAAACGCTGGACATCACCTTCGGTGAGCAGAACACCCTCCAACGCTCGCGACGCTACCTCCCCGGTAATCGCCCTCATATTGTTGTCATTAACCCGCAGATGGCATCGACTCTTGAGAAAAATGGATCTCCGTCTCAACTTCTGGGTCCCAATGTTATTCCGTGTATCCAAGAAGATATGAACGGTACAGGGGGCGCACTGCAAGCGGCGTTGCCGGCACTCCACGAGTCCGATGCAGAATGGATCGGGGTAGCGTTCGGTGATGAACCGTTTTTGGATCGAGAGGTTTTCGCACAGACGCTGCTCTCCCACTTCATTTCTAGCACGGATGTGACCCTCTGCGGCAAAATACCTGAAACAGTGGAAGATAAAGGTGGACTCTTTTTCGACGATAATGGAAAACTCACTGGGACCAAAGAGTGGTATGACATGACGGAGACAGAAAAACAGGAGATGTGGGATCGGTGGCATCGCGGTGAGGCGTATACCAATACGGGGATCACACTCATTCGGAAAGATGCGCTGATAGAGCGGATAGACCGGTTGCAACCCCATACAAACCGACATGGTGAGCTCCACCACGTTGACTTAATTCGACACTGTTATGAAGACGGACTGAAAACGAATGCTTTTATCTATCGTGGCGAAGTGCTATCGGGCGTTAATCGATGGTCGAATGTTTTATCGGGTGAAGCGGCACTGTTTGCTCAGACACGGGAGTCTCTCGCACGGAAAGGCGTTCGCGTTGACCCAGCCGCACAGATAACGTTTGACAGTGAAGATGTTGAGATCGGCACGGCGTGCTATCTCCTCGGCAGGGTGCATCTCGGTGAAAAAGTGCGGATCGGGGACTATTGTAGGCTTGAAAATGTTACGTTGCTGGGCGCGACACGGGTAGGAGACGCAGTCGGACTACAGAATGTTACCGCAAATGACACGACCTTTGAACCGAGTCCGTTACCAGAAAGACTGGCAGCACCTGTCCGAGGACTTGCCACAGGGAGTACTATTGAAAATAGCACCTTTGATGCAGTGAATGTGGGAAACAACGTGCAACTCTCAGCCGTTGTGGCACGTGGGACGGTAATCCCCTCCGACGCCGCTTTGGTACATCGGACTCTCGGGGTTCCGCCAGCGCAATCTCCACCTGCTGTGCCGAAGTTGCTTTTCGATCAAATTGTAACAGATGAATATATCCCTGGGGTTTTTACCTTCGAGGAAAAAAAAGCGTTACCCGATTGGGAGAACCTTCGGCGACACGTCCAATCCCACAGTGCGTCAGAATTGATTCCACGCGCCACAGGCAATCCACAATTACAACAAATCGCATGCGACGCTGTAAAAACACTTTTGGATCTTCAACGCGCGAACGGAGATTACCTCATCGAATCCCTCACGCCAGAAGAATTATGGGGGAGTATTTTTGAGATGGTGACGCTCCACACCGGCAATCCGAACCCCTACCACCACGACAAACTGAAAGCACGACAGACTGCGCTCGCGCTACTACCGGAGTTTTGGAAAGACAATTGGTTGACCCGTTTGAAGTTGGTCGTTGCAGGCAATATTATCGATTACAGCAGTGAACGAGTCGTCAAAAAACTCAAAGTTAATCCTGATTACTTCTCCGAATCACTCCGTGCAGCGGTTGACACATCTTTTGCTATCGACTGTTATAAAGTGTTCTATGAAAAGGTGGTCGACGCGAAGCCTCAGCAGATCCTTTGGCTTGCCGACAATGATGGAGAAGTCATTTTTGACATCGCCTTCATTCAAGACCTCCTTGAATGCGGACATCGCATCACGATCGTTGGGAAGGTGGACAACGCCAGTAATGACGCAACGTTAGCAGATTTACGGGAGATCATAAACTTACCGCAATTCCGGGAACTCCAGACGGCGATGCAGGAGGGGGTTGTGAAACTCATATCGTCAGGCTCAAAGACGATCGGAACAAATCTCTATCAGGGGACTCCTGAATTTTTCAACGCGCTGTTGGAAGCAGACCTCGTTATTTCAAAAGGACAAGGGAATTTCTTCACAACGCCGGGTTGGAAAAAAGACACATTCTACCTATTACTTTCCAAAGGCGTAACGGCGGAGCAGAGTACAGGCGTCATCGCGGATCGGAATCTATTGATTGACGGACTGATTCTATCTTACGTCCCAGGTGGAACAAAACGGGTTGTACCGCTTCGGGAACTTTGTGGTGACGGAAATTTTTAATCGTTTCTACTGGTCTCCACTTTTGAGATCGTGAATTCCCGTTTGCCCGAAGCAGGCAGTGGAATCTCTTTCATAAATTTTACCGTGACAGTAACATCAGCGCCGAGCGCGCCTTGAATCTTCTGAACCATGTATCGGTTTGCTGCCTCTGTCCACTGTGTGTTAACAACCACTTTCAAAACACAGTGTTTAAGGGTCTCTTGGATCAACTGGAACTGCACCAGACCAATGACATCATAGAACTGTTGTGTAAAGTAACCGGCGTGTATCAATGTTCCAGCTCTTGTCCGGAAGGTAGCCGTGCTACGTCCGAGCAGTTCTGCCAAAATAGGGAGCTGATTCCCACACGGGCATACCTCATTGGAGAGACGACCCATGTCTCCAATTCGATACCGAATAAACGGCATGGCGTAATTATTTAACTGTGTGATTAAAATGTCACCCGGTATCGTGTATGGATCGGAGCTGTCTATTTCAAGATAGAGGTCGTGGCAGTTGATATGCATGCGTCCCTCTGCACATTCCATAGCGATCAATCCGACCTCTCGACCTCCATAACGGTTATAAATTTTCGTCCCAAAAATGGTCTCTGCTAAGGAGCGATAGTGCGAATGTAGCATCTCCGCTGAAGTAATAATTCCTTTTAAATTCCATTTGGGGACCAAATCATTGTCAAAAAGGTACATAGCAAATTGGTACAACGATGAAGGATAGGCGAGAATTGTTTGTGGGTGGCATCTATCCATCTGTTGAAATGCCCTTCGCATCGTCGCATCTGTAAGATGAAAACCGTTAAGCCAATAGTGGTTCCGCCAAAAATTGCTCAATTGATGCTTCCAATTTCCATTCCCTTCTACATCTGAGAGAGCACCCCAGACTATCAATTGGGATTCACCGAAATCCCAGCCCGCCCACTGGTCGAAATAGTAAACACTCAAATTTCGTTGATTCCAGTAATTTCTGTCCTGATAGAAGGTAAGCGGTGCTCCAGTTGAGCCACCTGTAGCATTCTTTATACGTTGTCCTTGCGGGACCGCCTCAGAACAGAGACGATCCAGTTGTTCACGAATATTCTTTTTTTCAAGTGGCGGAATCTGCGATATATGTGTGGATTCTGTTTTGAACAATTCACGGTAGTAGGGTGTCGTCAGGTGTGCGTGCCGGAGGAGTTTCTCTAATTGTTTTTTCTGGAACGCTAGGATGTCTGCGCGCGACGCGTTTAGTAACGCAGCCGTTTTTGAAAGCTGCGAACCGTAGTTGATACCTTTACGGTACATATTATAGGCGTGCCATGCCGCCTTTGACATCAATTTTTTCGTAGTCCAACGAATTGGCATGATTTCACGCCCTTAAGTTGGGAACTGCGTTTGCAGCCTTACCGCGCACGGCGTGTACTGACTACCTTTAACGCCTCAGTGGATCAATATGCGGTGAATACCCATTCGGAAGTTGATCGCTTACAGATCGACCATCTTGAAAAAGTTGACCTGCATCAGGGTTATCATGCTCGACCGGCCCTGGGAAATCACACCACTTATTGCCATCAAGTGGCAGTTCGTAGCTATCCTCTCGGAACCATTCAATCAAGCGTTGTCGATGGGTGTTGAGAATTCTGCCGTATGCGGGGTTACCGGCGAGGCTTCGGTCATCAAGTCTCCCGGACAGACATCTGAAAAGCCACTCTTGTCGATCAGCGGCAGAGTAGATGTATTTATACTCCTCCGTCAAGAGCATGTAGAGTCCCGTACTTTCCTGTCCCAATTGTCCAACAATCGCATTTCGTTGTGTATTACCGGCAGCAATATCGGCAAGGTCAGTGCCGCTCCGATCCGCCTGTAGTGGTAGATTCGCCGCGCTGAGGCAAGTTGGAAGGACATCAACCAGACTCGTCGGTATGTCACACTGTGCGTCCGCCTCGAAACGTTCAGGATAGCGGACAAGTAGCGGGATCCGAGCAGCTGCATCCAAGAACGAACGTTTCCCGTAGCAATCGTAGTCGCCGAGCAATTCACCGTGATCGGACGTGTACAAGATAAGTGTGTTGTCCAGCTCGTCCGTCGATTCGAGGGAGTCCAGGATTCGACCGACTTGATAGTCGATGAAAGAGATAGCGGCGTAGTAAGCCGCTCGCATTGTCCGAAGGAGGTTCATATCTCGGCCTTGGTCCCGGTACTTATAGCGATTTTGATGCCGGTTCCAGTAAGTATGCAGATGTTCATAATCCGCGGGCAGGAACGGCAATGGCATTTCAACCGAACGATAGAGTCTATTCCACGGCACAGGCGATTCAAACGGTGGATGGGGTTTGATGAAACTACTCCAACACAGAAAAGGACGCTGTTTATCGCGCCCAGAGAGGAACGCCAGTGTCTTATCGCCTACCCACTGTGTATGGTGTAGGCGCGCAGGCAGCTGTGAGGGTTGTGGGATATAGTAGTACTCACTCCGTTCACCGTGTGGTGCAACGATATGGTCATAGCCGTTCTCACCCAGAAACTCAGTGAAGTCATCGGGACCGGGACCTTCTTCGGAATAGTCTCGTGTCTCAAACCCCCACATCTTGCGTCCCTGCGGCGAAAAGTGCATTTTACCGATACCGTGCGTCTGGTAACCTGCTTCGTTGAGCAATTCCATCACTGAGACGCGGTCCTGGGGCATCGGCGAATTGCTCGTACACCCAGTTTCGTGTACCCACTGCCCGAGGAGAAAACTACAACGAGAGGCGACGCATACAGGAGATGGACAGTATGCTGATGTAAAACTCGTTCCCTCCCGAACAATACGATTGAGTCCTGGGGTTTGAATGATCGGATTTCCAAGGGCACTGATTGTATCAAAACGTTGCTGATCCGTCATCAGGAAGATAATATTCGGTTGTTTCGCCATAGGGTCGCGGTCCTTTTTTGCAATAATGTGGTTTGTATGTGAATCTATGAAAAATAGCATACCATTTTTTCAAACACAGTGCAATTAATATCTTAACTGAGCCTTGATTTTCGCTTGACAGCGGACCCCGTACATGGTATCATTTTGTAGCGAGTTCTCAAGAGGGAACGCAAAGTAAAGGAACGTTTCGGTGAACGCATCGGACAAAGGCATTCTACTTACGGAGTGAAAAGTCAGATGGCTTATAGCAACTTTACTTTAGAGTTAGTGGTGACAACATTTCAACTTGAAAAAGTTGAATCCACGGGCATCTTTTCTGAAATAGAGCCAGTAGCTTCCATCACAGATCTAACGACAGCGCTGGCAAAAAAAGTGCCTTTAGCTGTCGCTATAGGGACGAAGAAGGCGCGGTCAGAACTAATTGTCGCGGATGTCCTTGTCGAACTTCGGGAACACTTCAATCACCGGATTAGTCTTTTCTCAGGTATTGACTTCAGCGTTGATGTTGAAAATGGATTAACAGGTATTTGTGATTTTTTAGTGAGCCTGTCCCCGGGTCAACTTTTTTTAGAGGCACCCATCATCACACTTGTTGAGGCGAAGAATGCCGAACCAAAGCTCGGGTTAGGACAGTGTGTTGCCGAGATGATCGCTGCCCAACGCTTTAATTCCGAAAGAGGAAACGACATTCCATGCGTCTATGGGACTACGACTTCAGGAACGGAGTGGCAGTTTCTTAAATTAGAGAGACAGAAATTAAGCATTGATATCGCGGACTATCAAATCGCGGAATGCGAAAAAATCTTGGGTATTCTTTCAAGCATGATATCTCAAAAAGCATAGGCAGCACCAATAGTAAACAGATGCAGAAATGGTATGAACACAGAAAACTGCTGAACACCTTCATCGTTTTGATGTGTATCAGCTTTATCGCTTACTTTTTCTTTCACTGGAAATGGGGATTACTGCTCTTCCTGTGCAGCGGCACGGCGATTATGGTGAGAGGTGTCGTAAAAATTACAATGCGGATGCGAAGTAAAAAACATAAGGAACATTAAAAAAGTGAAGAGACGAACGTTCATAAAACTGAGCGCAATGAGTGCAGCAGGAATGGTCCTGCCCCTTCAACTGGAGGGAGACGCGGCGGCGGTGCCACAACTTAAGCCGAGCACACTGATAACCCCGAATGCCGATTTCTATATTCTACAGATCGGTGAGCCCGCTGAACTTGACGCGGCGGCGTGGCGATTGGTAATCACCGGCCTCTCCGAAAAACGGATACCACCGCTGCGACTTGAAGACATAACCACGATGGCATCTGTCACGGCGACGCGAACCTTGAAATGTATCGGGGACCCGATCGGTACGGAACAGATGAGCAATGCGGTGTGGAAAGGGATTCGATTGCGTGATCTGCTTGAGAAAGTCGGACCAACACCTGAAGTCAAAGTGGTCGTCTTCCGGTGTGCGGATGGTTACCATACGGCGATTCCTCTGGAAGACGCGATGCGTGAAGATACGCTCCTCGCTTATGAAATGAACGGTGAACCGCTACCGACTGAGCACGGCTTCCCAATCCGACTGCTTAACCCCGGTCATTACGGCACGAAAAATCCGAAATGGATAATGAACATCCAGTTGGCGAAGGAACACGAAAGTTACTGGGAGAAACGGGGCTGGGATCCGATCGCTAATGTGAAACTCGCCACAATGATCGGGACACCGAGTGAAGGCGAGGCAATTCCCGGCGGCAAGGTCTACACAGTCAGCGGTGCGGCGTTCGATGCAGGCAACCACGGCGGTATCAAGAAGGTAGAAGTCAGTATCGACTACGGACAGACATGGGAAGAGGCGGAAATTTGGGCGAAAGATACCCCACTTGCGTGGGTGCTCTGGAAATGGAATTGGCACGTTCCTGAGAAGTCGGAACCTGTTGAGATTTACGCGAGAGCCACCGGCAACAGTGGTGTTACGCAAGACGAAATCGGGATCGAAGTAGAACCCGTTGGTGCGACAGGCTATCACATGATCGACGCTGCGATTGTGATGCCATAACATTTGTAGGAGGGGTTTTCAACCCCGATGCCTTGATGCACCTAAAACCGATCCAAGTGCTCACCGTTTATCTGCCAGTTCTACTGATTGACCTCTCTTTTAGCATTATTCTAACCAATACCTCTTTTTATACCAGTCATTTAGGACTCTCCACAACGTTCCTTGGTGTGTTGATGGCAGTAAGCACAGGATGTTTTGCAG
The DNA here is from genome assembly GCA_012271015.1 of Candidatus Poribacteria bacterium. GTDB lineage: Bacteria > Poribacteria > WGA-4E > WGA-4E > WGA-3G > WGA-3G. The sequence continues at coordinate 11,991 of JAAXHD010000099.1, forward strand.
TGCTCGCGATCCCACTCGGTAGACTCTCGGATCGGATAGAACGTCGGTATATCCTTTACACCGCGTGCCTGATACTTGGAGCAGTCAGTATAGGACTCGCCTTTTGTCGAAACAGCGGACATCTGATGAGCATCTTCCCCGGAATCGGTGTAAGCATGGCACTTTTCTTTCCGGCTTACGAGGCGTGGCTCGCTGAACGAGAAGGTGAAGGTGAATTAATCCACCGAATTATGCTCTTCAATCTATTCTGGAGCATTGGTATGACCTTGGGTCCGGCGTTGTCGAGTTATCTGTACGGTGATACAAACCCGTTCAGACCTTTCTATCTCGCCTGTATTTTCGCACTACTCACCTTAGTGACGATTTGGGCTTCTCGTATTACCACATCTGACCGATCAAATCTATCCGTTCACACAGATGAGTCCGATCCAGAATCACCTGAGATACTGTATCCACTTCTACCCGTTCGGATGACTTATCTCCATTTGGCTCGATGCGCGAATTTTGTTTCGTGGTTCTCGCTGGGTGTACTCCGCCAACTCGCGCCAAAACTCACATTGGAGATGGGAATACATCCGACAATATACGGGAATTTGATGCTGACACTCGGTAGTGTTAAAACATTGGCGTTCGTTGTCCTTGGGACCGGGTACTCGACGCGGTGGCATTATCGTTTTAGCCCGTTACTGATTGTTCAACTGCTGGCAATTCTGAGTTTCCTGGGAATAGGATTGACGCAACATATTATTCTCTGGGCTTTTGCATTTGCGGTTATCGGTGTATCTGTAGCGTTTACTTACTTTAGTAGCCTTTATTACGGGCTGGATCGGCATACGGATAAAGGGAATAAGAGCGGATGGCACGAAGCCATATTAGGGGTCGGGATCCTGTTAGGTCCGTTCCTTGGAGGTATCTCGGCGGACTCATCATTGGGTGTTCAGAGTCCTTACCTGATCTGCGCAGTGGCAATTGCTATCGCGATTCTCATAGAAATATTCATACTGCTTAAAAACTCTCAACATCAAGCAAATTCGCCTTGATGTAGTCTTCATCAGGCGTAACACCGAGCCCCGGAGCATCTGGAACTGTGACGATATGGTTATGGATTTGGACCCCGCTCACTGCCAGGGTTTCCAGAAAAGCAGGTGCGTTGAGTTCAGCGGGGAGAACAAGTTCCAACGTTGAAAAGAGATGGACGCTTGCGATAAATCCGATTCCCGCTTCCGTCAATCCACTACCGAGAAGTTCAAGCGAATTTGCCTCCGCGATAGGCACGCTTTTAAGACACTCGTTTAACCCTCCTGACTTACACACTTTCAAAACAACGGCATCTGCACATTCCAAACGTGCGATTTTCGCTAAATCGAAGTAGGTGAAGCACCCTTCGTCAATTGCGATCGGAATCGGAGCATCTTCTCGGACTCGCCTCATACCGAACCAATCCTGACTTGCGACGGGTTGTTCCATACAGTAAATTTCCCGGACGTCTGAGACCCGCTTCAGCAATTCAAGCGCATTCGATGGTCTGTAAGACTGATTCGCGTCAATCCAGAGTTTGGCATCTGGTGCGGCTTCATGCACCGCGCGCAGGCGTTCTTCATCTTCTGCAGGCGTTCCAGCAACCTTCACCTTGAAACAGGAACATGGAAACAGTGCTTTTGCTTTCAAGCCCATTATCTCTGGTGTATCAATACTCAATGCATAGCAGAGCGGCAGGGTATCATGGCGTTTCCCACCGAAGAGGGCATGTAATGGGATGTCAAGGATTCTGCCTCGGAGGTCATGTAAAGCAATATCGACGGCGGCTTTTGCGAAGGGATGTCCGTTGCTAACGGCAGGTTTCAATTCCTGATAAATCACCTCATGGATTTGGTTGAGATGTAGTGGGTCTCGTCCGAGCAGTAATGGGGCGATATGATGTCGAACTGTGGTTGTGATGGATTCCGTAGTTTCGTAGCTCCATGAAGGGAGTGCGCGTTGTTCTCCCCAACCGATATAGCCATCGTCCGTTGTGATTTTGACAAAAACATGGTCGCCTGCGGATCCGGGATCCCCGACGAAACCTGTTCCGATATTAAAGGTGTCTCTCATTCCGACAGTAGTGGGATAAACGTCTACGTGGGTTATTTTAGACATGTGTGAATCGGTTACTCCATTATTGGAAAGTGTCTCTGTATTTTAGCACATATCTCAGCAATTTATCAAACATATAGGGGAGTGGCTATCAGCCGTCAGCAGTCAGCGGTCAGCAAGAGAAATATTGATCACTGAAGGTTTTTAAAAGCCAATATTGTCGGGATTCGGAGATCCCTCCTACAAAGAGACTACCAACTATCACGCACAGAATTTCCGTTGACATGTTCGCGACTATCCGCTATAGTAATAGGAACACCGGTTGTTCTATGCCGTTGTAAGGAAACTATACATGTTATTTATTATTTTTGTAATTCTCACACCTATCGTCGTTTGGTTGATTTTGCACTTTATGTCTCGACGGAAAGCCGGCACGGAAGAGCCTGAACCGGGAGACCTGATAGAAGTTTGCGCGATCTGCCAAAATGAATTCACTATGACCGAATTGCTTGAAAAAGAGGTCGGCGGATACGGCAGGGTCTACTGTTTCTGCGGACAATGTATTGAAAATCTCTATAACGAATACCAGAACAAAACAGACATCATAACGGGAGAATGATTATGTACGATTTAGTTACGTTTGGGGAAGCGATGATCCGACTCACCGCCCCGGAATATATGCGCCTTGAGCAGGCGACATCGCTCTCAATGACAGCGGGTGGTGCAGAGATGAACGTCGCAGTGAACGCCGCACAACTCGGATTGCGGACTGCGTGGGTATCACGACTCGTAGACAATTGGTCGGGTCGCTATATTTGTAACAAGGGACGTGAACTCGGCGTAGACATGTCAAACATCGTTTGGGTCGATTTCGATGGTGTCGGATTGGAGCGCAACGGGTTCTATCACCTTGAGTTAGGCGCGGGCCCGCGTGCGAGCAGTGTCACCTATGATCGTGGATACTCTGCGATTTCTAAAGTACAACCCGGTGAGATCGATTGGGCATCCATTTTTAGTGGGGCGCGATGGTTTCATCTCAGTGGCATCACACCTGCGTTGTCTGAATCTGCGGCGGCTGTCTCGGCAGAAGCACTCAAGGCGGCACGTGCGGCAGGGGTCAAAACGAGTTACGATCTGAACTTCCGTTCTAAACTCTGGAGCGCAGAGGAAGCACAAGCAGCAAACAAACCGATGATGGAGCATGTCTCTGTTCTCATCGGGAATGAGGAAGACTTCGAGAAATCACTCGGCTTCGCCGCGGAAGGGGCGACCGAGTCCTATAGCAGTCTTGAACCCGATAGTTACAAAGCGGTTGCACAACGTGTTAAGGATGCTTTCCCCAACATTGAAATGATCGGTACGACGTTGCGTGATGCCAAAACGGGGTGGCTAAACGATTGGCGGACACTCCTATATGACGGTGAAGAATTCTATTTGTCCCGTATCTATGAGGATTTGGAACTGGTAGACCGCGTAGGTGGCGGTGATAGTTTCTCGTCGGGATTAATTTATTGCCTCTTGAACGGGAAATCACCACAAGAAGCCGTTGATTTTGCGGGTGGCTATTCTGCCTTAGCACATACTTTCCCCGGGGACTTCAACTGGGCAACAGCCGAAGAGGCAGAAAAAGCGATGGAGGCGGGGAGCGTGCGTATCAGTCGCTAAATAGACAAAACTATGACAAAAATTCTTCTTTCTCCTATTTTTGAAAATACTGAATTTGATACTGCGGAACGTCTGGCGGCGTTGGCAGATTTGCAGAAACTTGGTGAGTTGCGTATCCACCCACGGGAATTTACCGCTGAACACGCTGAGGGCGTTATTGGTGTGATCGCAGGCGGAGTGCCTTTTCATGAAAGCTTCTACCAAGCGGCAGATTCACTCCGAATTATTGCGCGTTGGGGGGTAGGATATGAAACCGTTAACGTTGATTTGGCGACGGAGTATGGGGTCATTGTCACAATTGCCCCTGAACACATGGTGACTGTCGCTGAATATGCGATTGCCCAGTGGTTCGCGACCATGAAGCGAGTCTATACGCTAAACAACGCCTCCCATAACGGGAACTTCGGGCTTATCAAGACCCATGAAGTGATGGGTTCTACGCTTGGTTTATACGGCTTTGGTCGGATCGGTCAAGAGGTTGCGCGTCGTGCGCGTCCGCTGCTCGGTCAGCAAGGGCGACTTTTGGTGTATGATATCCGTCCGGATATCGCCGAGCTTGCCGCGCAATTTGGCGCGGAGGCTGTTGATACACCGTTGGCACTCTTCCAAGAGAGTGATACTGTATCTTTACACCTATCGGGTGCGGATACTGTTGTCGGCTACGAGGAACTTTGTGCGATGAAACCGCATGCGTCTCTCATCAATCCATCGCGTGGAAACCTCGTTGACGATGAAGCCGCCAATCGAGCCGTCAGCGAAAACCAACTCTGGTATTATGTCGTGGACGATCCGGTTAACGGACCGCGGGCGATCCACAAAGACCATCCGCGGATCATCTGTACGAATCACAACGCTGGTATGACTGTTGAATCTGGTATTCGATTGGATCTTCGGACGATTGGACAGGTTACAGACGCGATCGAGGGGCGCGCACCGGCATATATGCTGAACCCGGAAGTCCTGGAACACCCAAGGGTTAAGGCATTTTGCAAGGATACTTCGCAGCCGCTGAAGTTGTAACTTTAGTTCTTTTCAAGTAAGAAAAGGAATTCACGGTTCGGTGTTTCAGCGGCGTTCACCCATTTATGCGTCCATCGCATACCTGCCATGACATTCTTTTTGTAGTTGAGTTCGAGAACAGCAAGCAGTTTTCCGTTGCTTTGCATGACTTCGTTGAGTTGTTGTGCAGTCGCGCGACCGCCAGAACTGTAAGAGAGCAGAATCCAACGGGCTTGTGTTTCTTGGATCAATTTCGCAATGGCTTGGACGGCGATGAATTGTCCATCATCGTTTTGCCGGAATTCCTCAAATATAGAAGCGGCGAGGGGATCTGATGTATCCTTTCGCCGTTTTGCTTTGCCGAAAAGGGTGGGTTTATCGTAGAGCACAACACTTTTCCAGAGGTGGTAGTAAGCGGCATATCTGACACGGGACGGCGGCATCTTCTCGTTGTTTGAACCGTAGGGCGGATCGAAGTAGGCGAGGTCCACGGAGATTCGCGGCACGAGTTCAAAGATGTCGGTTTGGTGGACTTGGTGGTTTTCTTCTGACGTGAAAACCTCGGGCACCCCAAGTGCCAATTCTTTATAGGCACGGGGTGCCCACGCTTTGAGATAAGCAGAAAAATGACCGAGGGTGCTGTCAACACGGTCGAGTGCGAGTATCAGGCTCGTGAGTGCAACTGCTTTTTCGATCGGATCCAGTTTGAGAGTCACGATTTCCTGTCGAATCGCATCCAGTTTACGGGTATTATGGAGTTGCCACGGTTTCTTAAGTCCATCTTCTTGGATTGCGCAACCACCGTTTCCGTGTCCGCCGTAATGCTCCGTGAACCAACCATCCATAGGTGGAACGGCGTTGAGGTGATCAATGAGCGGTTGATACGCTTCTTTCGGTTTTGTGTTGAGCAGATAGCAGGTGCCGAAGACTTTAGACCAAGGGGCAGTGTCGTTGCAGATGAGGGTATAACCGAGTTTTGCGAATGCCTGCGAGACGCGGGTTGTGCCTGAGAACCCATCCAGTATTGTTTTGGCGTTGACTTTTTTGACGAGTTCCAAGACGTGCGGGATCAGTTTTAGCTTGGATCCGATGTATTTGATGCCTTGTGTAGGAGGGGTATGAAGGGGAGGGGACGTTTGTTGCATTGTTTTGGGTTGATGGTGTATCTCGTCTGAATCGCGGATTGACACGGATTTCACAGATTTCGCGGATTTTGGGGTGTTTTGTAACCCCAACGTTTTGAATAACTATGAATAATGTCAGTTCGATGTGAGGAGTTAACGTAGGTTGGGTTGAACGGTAAAAACCGAAAATCCATCAATTCAAAAAGTTAGTTGTTTACTCACACAATCCTTCATGTAGGAAGTCAATAGAGAAACCCAACATTCCCATCAAAGAAACAGAGATATATTGACGTGTTGGGTTTCGCTGGATTTTGAGGGGCTCAAGTCTCTTGGAGATGCTAAGTTTTCTGTCGCAAGTGTGCTCGATTTCTCATGTTTCGCTCAACCCAACCTACATCCTAAGCCAGCCATTATTCTTTCATCTTATCCTTTTCGGAATCATATAGACGATATATTCCCGTTTTTATCCACCAGTACCTATCTTCACCTATAGGATAATCACTCCGTTTTGGGAAGTTAACACAACCTCCTCTTATCCACCTTCTTACCGTGTACACCGGAAAATCAGAATACCTATTTTCAACGGCTTTGTCAATGTCCGCGGGTGCAAATGTAGCGTTTGGATCTCCACTTGTAAATTCTTTTACTGCTTCCCACACTACTTGTTCTTGTTCTAAGTTATTTCCTGACCATCGCGAAGGAGGTGAAGTTCGCTGCTGCCGTGTTTTAGGCGTGACGATCTCTTCATCTCCGACTTTAGTTTCCGTACTGACGATCTCCTCGCCAGATTCAGTCTGAAACTTTGAAACCGCTATACAACTGACATCCATTTTACAGGACCTTCGGAGGAACCGACACACATGTCCCACTCGCGGCTGTATTTCTTCCGCAATTACAAACAAACGCAATTTTCGCTTGAGGGGTGGGAGTTCGTAAGTTTCGGGAATGTCAAACACCTCCCTGAACGCCTCGGAGAAAGTCTTTCCTCTGAATTCCTCGCGTTTTTCAAAATAGGCATCAGCAAGGTCATGAATCTGTTCCGGTGGAAGTTCATCTGCCCATGCTGCGTACTCAAGTACCTGAGCAACTACAGTCCGTGGCGTTTTTCCACGCTTGAATTCAACAATGGCGAGATTCCCTTCTGAATCCACGCCGAGCAAGTCTGGAAAGATGGTACCTTCTTCATCTTGGGCACTCGGCTGTCTATCGATCCACAGAAAGAGCTCGTCTTGGATAACTGCCCATGGGCTGTTTTCAAGCCAAATCTCTATATGCTGTTCAAGTTCAACAGTCGTTTCTTGTGCGATGATGAGTTTATCATCCTCTAATCTGAAGATGGGCATTGTCTCACCTTAAAATCTAAAATGAATGCGGTAAAGTAGCCTTGTAACACAAACTGTTAGATTGTGTCATCCTGTGCGCAGACTAAAAGTTTACGCTACAACAAAATCTATTCAAAAAATTGCACGACTGGACATGTAAATCCTTCGACGACATCCTCACCTGTCAATGTGTCCTCACGCGTAAGCACCGTGAAATCTGTTTCAGAGCGGTAAACCATGACGGTCTTTGCAACGGGTTCAACAACCCAGACCAGACGGGTCCCCGCTTTCAGATACGCCAACGCTTTTTCCGTGACATCGTAGTGTTTATCTGTAGGCGAGACGACCTCAACCGCTAAATCCGGCGGCACCGGTGAACCCTTTTCTCTATTTTCTGGTAATCGTTCTGTTGAAACAAATGCCACATCTGGCTTTACCAACCTGTCCTCCAAGTCAAAAGTTGTTTGGGCAATATACAAACGTCCTAGCTGATGTTTATAGACATGCGCATCCAAATAACGGACAATATTCATACTTATTTCACCGTGTATCATTGACGGTGGGGACATTGGCACTAGTAGTGTATCAAGATTGAGTTT
>JAAXHD010000399.1 GCA_012271015.1 Candidatus Poribacteria bacterium
ACATAAACTTTTATCAAACTCACGTTTGTGTTATAAAATATTTGACAAAATTTTGCAAAAAATGTATGATATATCATGTTTACAGTAGTTTGGACAATTCGTATCACATTTTGGTTAAATTTTCAATGACCAACGGATTTTTCTACGAGTTTCACACACCGCAGAACTTAGCAAAAAATAACGCCGGTTCTCGGAGCACTGCCCAAAAGACCAACGATTTCACATCCTATCGAAAATTGTCCAAACGATAAGATTAATTATTAGCACAAGTTGTAAAAATCTCAATTTCAGACCACATTATCGTCTGAATATCACGTAGGTTTTTCAGTAGTGTCGAATCGTAGATAAATTTAACTTGACACAGAAGGTAAATTATAATTCCTTATATAAGGACGTTTTTTAAATAGATAATATATTAAAAAAAACATCTTTATGTAAGTCTGATAAGTGATCTGGACTTCTGTTTAGACAGCAGTCTCGGTTTGATATAACGTGAGTCTTGAAAATTGTCCAAACTATAGTATAAGGAGGCAAATTCTTATGAAAACCACTTATCAATTGACACTCGCTGTAGTGACCATTTTTTTCATGGCGATGAGCGTTGCACCGTTCGTTTATGCCCAAGGCAAAGTCAATATTGACGACGGTCCTATAAAAGAGGCAGACTGGCTTGCGAATCCCGCTGGCGAGTTGAACGAGAACCACGCAGGTCACAAAAACTGGATTACGAAATGGTATGGACCCGATGGGAACTACGAAAATAATGGTGGGTTCGGTAATACGGCTCCAAGGGACCTCATTGACGAAGGGAGCAATGGCAAACTTACGCAACTCACGCTTTCAACGGTGGCAGGTTTACAATTGACGCAGACCATTGATATGGAGTGGCCCGGAGGCAACGGCGGAACTCGAGGATGGGAAATCTTTGAGTTTGAACCAGCGGACTCGAATCACATGAATAGGGATGGACCCGGAGATAACATTGATACTTATGCGATTTGTGTTATTGACTCGCCAGGGGACCGGGAAGCTGTGATGTCTCCTGCCCATGATGATCACGCACAGATTTGGATTAACGGTGAGAAGTGGTATAACAACTCCGCATGGACAGGAGGCGCAGAGACAGTAGATTTCAACATTCAAGTCCAGTTGAAAAAGGGCGCGAACGTCGTCCTTTATCGGTGTGGCGAATCCGGCGGTGATGCCTACATGAATCTACACTTCGATGATGATACTCACGATGCTGCCGATATCTATCCTGATAAGGCGAAGGACCAAAAAAGTTTCTTTCAGGAAATCCAAGGTGTCTTAGCCGTTGATCCTGTCGGTAAACTCACAACGACGTGGGGCGATATTAAACGGAACCGCTAAGCACATATTTGGGAGTTGTCAGTTATTAGTACGATTTTTTCTGCGAAAAAATCTTTCAGTTTTGTAGGGGCTGGGTAACCCGGTTTCCCTTACAGAGGTGCTTTGGTTAATCATAAGTCTCTTTAACTGATAACTGACAACCAGTTCTCTGATAACTCATCTCGTTCCGCTATGTACTTGACAAACCCTCGTTAAGAATGTATACTATTTACATAGTAATGAATCTTCTGGCAAAACATGCAGGTTCCGGAAGCCTGCTTTATTTATGAATTGTTTACAGGGAGACAAATTTAATGAAAAGTTTTTACCAACTGATAGTCGTTGTCGCGACTGTTTTACTACTGGCTATCGGAATCTCACATTCTGCCTTCGCACAGGCAAACGATATTGATGACGGTCCCTTGAAGGAAAACGAACTTCTCGCAAATCCAGAGCCTAACGACGACGGCTTGAGAGAAAGTCACGCTGGAAACCCAAATTGGATTACGAAGTGGTATGGCCCCGATGGCAACTATGAAAACAGCGGTGGGTTCAATACGACTGCTCCAAAAGACTTGATTGACGAGGGGACGGACGGTAAAATCACACAAGTTGAACTTTCAACAATCGCCGGACTGAACCGCACAAAATCATTTGACGTTGAATGGAAAGGTGGTAACGGCGGGACTCGCGAATGGACAGTCTTTGAACTCGATCCCGCAGATGGAAACAATATGAACCGTGACGGACCTGTTGATAACCTTGATATTTATGGCATTATCGTCATTAATTCGCCGGTAGCAAGAGAAGCCGTCATGTCACCCGCACACGACGATTACGCACAAATTTGGATTAACGGCGAAAAATGGTACAACAACTCCAGATGGACAGGTGCCGCACAAACGATCCTTCACAACGTAACCGTCGATTTGAAAAAAGGTGCGAATGTGCTGGTCTATCGCGTCGGTGAAGGCGGCGGTTCGGCGTACATCAACCTACATTTTGATGATGATACACACGATGCTGTTAAAATCTATCCCGATAAATCAAACGACCAAGATAGTTTCTTCTCCGAAATCCAGGGGTTCCTTGATGTTGAACCTGTCGGAAAGTTAACGACGACTTGGGCAGACCTGAAGCGAAATTAATGAAATAGTACACAGTTATCAGTTAACAGGAGGCAGTTATAGCAAAGCCCATAATTATTTAAACACATCAAATCGAAGTAATTCCCATCTTCTTCCCCCCTGATAAGGGGGGTTAGGGGGGTTATCT
>JAAXHD010000207.1:0-848 GCA_012271015.1 Candidatus Poribacteria bacterium
AAGGGGTCGGGCACAACTACCTCATCCAGCATACCACAGGGAGCGGCAAATCGAACTCCATCGCGTGGTTGGCGCACCTGCTGACGCATCTTTTCCGCTCTGATACCGATACGCATCGGATTTTTGACTCTATCATCGTTGTGACGGATCGCCGTGTGCTTGACAAACAACTCCAGGACACCATCAAGCAGGTGGAACAGGTTGAAGGAGTCGTTCATTCTGTTGATAAGACCTCAGCGCAACTCAGAGCGTTTCTCGAATCCGGCAAGGACATCATCATCTCGACGATTCAGAAGTTCAGCGTGATTGCCGAAGAGATGGGCAAACTCAAGAGCAAGCACTTCGCTGTGATTGTTGACGAAGCGCACTCCTCACAGAGCGGTGAATCCGCACGGAATCTCAGGCTTTCACTCTCGCAAGGGATTGCGTTAGGCGTAATGGAAGATGATGCCGATGAAGTATCGGATATAGACGCTCGGATTATTGAGGAGATGGAGTTTCGCAGAATGCAGGATCATATCTCCTATTTCGGTTTCAGCGGCACACCGAAAAACAAGACCTTGGAGTTGTTCGGACGGAAGAACGCTGAAGGAAAATTTGCCCCGTTTGATACCTATTCCATGCGCCAGAGTATCAGCGAAGGGTTTACACTGGACGTGCTACAGAACTACACCACCTTTAAGCGGTATTTCGAGCTGGTCAAAAGCGTGCCAGAGGATAGGGAGTATGAAAGGGCACGGACGCTCCGCACACTGACAAATTACGTTGACCTGCAACCCCACAGTATTGAAACCAAGACTCGGATTATGTTGGAACACTTCACCGAACACACCGAAAAGACAATCGAA
>JAAXHD010000207.1:951-1900 GCA_012271015.1 Candidatus Poribacteria bacterium
ACCTTCAAGAGTCCTGAGTATCGGATTTTGATTGTGTCCAATAAGTTCCAGACAGGTTTCGATGAGCCGATGCTACAGACAATGTATGTTGATAAGCGGTTAGACGGACTGCAATGTGTCCAGAGTTTGAGCCGTCTGAACCGCGTCGCCGCTGGTAAGACGGATACGCTTGTCCTCGACTTCGTGAACGAACCCGATCAGGTCCAGGAGGCGTTTCAACTATACTATCAGACCACGACGCTCGCGGAGGAAACCGATCCGAATCGGTTGTATGACCTACAGAGCCAGTTGGAGGGTTTTAGCCTCTACGATGCCGAGACGGTTGAGGAATTCTGTCGTATCTTTTACGAACCGAGTCTGCCCGATGAATCGCTACAGGGCATCCTCGATAGCGTCGTTGAGCGGTGGTCGGCACTTGAAAGAGATGACAGAGAGGCGTTTCGTTCGACCCTACAAAGTTACGTTCGGCTCTACGGGTACATCTCACAGTTGATTACTTTCACCGATATGGCGTTGGAGAAGTTGTACGCTTTCGGTCGGAGTCTCAACAAGAAGCTCCCGAAACGGGAACACCCCGACCTGAGCGATGTCTTGGCATCTGTGGATTTGGATTCGTTTCGTGTACAGAGAACGCATGAAAGTCTACAACTCTCACTTGAAGCCGAGGATAGCGAAGTTGACGGGATTGGCAGCGATGTCGGTACAATTCGGGAGCCAGAACAGGATTTCCTTTCCAATATCGTTCAGGCGTTGAACGATGCCTATCAGACGGATTTTACGGCAGAGGATCGGGTGGACATTGCGACTATCCATCAAAAGGTGCACGATAACGTCGAGCTTCGGCAGGTGATGGAGGGCAATAATACTGAAACCAACAAACGCTACAAGTTTGAAGAGGTGATTAATCAGATTTTATTGGAGTTTGTCAATAACAAACTTGACCTCTATA
>JAAXHD010000378.1 GCA_012271015.1 Candidatus Poribacteria bacterium
TTTCAAGGGACATGTTCAACCCACCCTACGGGGGGCGGTCCGTTTTTCTCCGAGTTTTGCCGATATGTGCCCCTTGAAAAAAATCTGGGGACCCTTGGAAACTCTACCTCAATGGAACACGAATTGTCCAAACTATAGTTATTATAGTAAAACGGAAAAATAAATAGACATTCCTCCCTCCCCTGGTAGGCGAGGTTTCTAACCTCGCCGGTGCGGAGTGTCTAATTAATTCTAAACTTTACTATAAGAGGCGGTTGGAATTCACCAGAAACCACTGCGTAATGTAATGGAGCAGGGACCAGAGTTAATAGTTTAAAAAATGAAGAAAGACATCGCTTATCTGCACACCAAGAAACAGAAGCGGCAACCAATTACTGTGTTGACCTGTTACGACTATCCTACCGCTTGTTTGCAAGACGAGGCGGGCATTGATATCGTTTTCGTCGGCGACAGTGTTGGAACCAACGTTCTCGGCTATAAGAACGAGACGGAGGTGACGATGGAAGATATGCGTCATCACCTCAAAGCAGTACGTCGCGGTGTCACGAACGCTTACCTCCTTGTTGATATGCCCTATGCCGCTGATCGAGATGCAACGCGAGCCATCACAAATGCGAACCTCTTTCTATCCGATGGAGCAGACGGTGTTAAATTAGAAGGTGGTATGGAAAAAGTCCCTATTGTTTCCGCACTCACTGAACAGGGTATAGACACCTGCGCGCACATCGGTCATAATCCACAAATCCACGGGACTAAAGCATCAACCCATGGAAGAACTTTTGCCAAGGCGAAACAGCTCATTGAATCAGCAAAGGCACTCGCAGACGCTGGCGCGACACTCATCGTCCTTGAGAAAATCACGGAAGAGGTAAGTCAAATCATAACCGATACCCTTGCTATTCCGACCATCGGTATCGGGGCAGGACGATTCTGTGACGGGCAAGTCCTTGTTATCAACGATATATTAGGCATAGGTCCCCCACTCAAACATGCCAAACGCTATCAAGATTACAGTCATCTGACTTTTGAGGCAATTTGCCGATACAAGGAAGAGGTAGCGAACGGCACATTTCCTATAGACGCGAATACCTCACACATCCCGCCCGATAAACTTACACGAGTGCAGAAATGGCTAAAATCAACGCACTAATTCGCTTGTTCGTAGGTTAGATAACAATATTCCGCCGCCTCAACGACCCGTATATCCTTTAACCGCAGAGGCTCCTTGAAAAAGGGGGCATCTAACACCCATGTGTGGTATTCGCCTTGCTCGCCGCAGGCATCAACGGGTAGCTGCTTCAGTTCTGAAATGAGTTCCGCGTCTAAATATCTACCAGCAATTGTAGGGAGAAAAAACTTTTTGTAAGCGAGAGAACAAATTACTTCAAATTTCTCAGAGATGAGAGTGTTCAGTATAGTGTGCCGATCTAACTCCCACAACGGTTTATAGACACCTACCAGATTTGTTGCAACACCGTCAATCCAGTTAGGCATCCCGTCTACGGTAGAAATATCTCCTGTGATTAGGACTTCAATTCCACTGTCTCTCAGGATTCGAATCTGTTGGCGATAACTTGATTGATAGGGTTCAGTAATAGGCATGAATTCAATTGGAATTCCGATTTTTCGCGCTTGTAGCTCCATAAGGGGTGTCGGATGTGCGTAAAATTGCCGATGATCCGCTGGAACAAAACAGACAAGTCTCCTTATATCGTAGAGATTTAAGGAGACTTGAAACGCGAGCGCAGAATCTTTCCCACCTGTCCACAATACTGCAGCTTTCATCAAATTAGGCATCCAGAGGCACTACGTCGGCATAGACGTAAGTTGGAGAAGTGTTACGGCTCGAGTGAATCTTATCATTGCTGTCTTTCGTAGAAACAATATCTCTCTGGACAACTTTACCCGGTTTCGCCGCAATAGGTGAACTGAACATCGGTCCATCAATAACACATGTATGAAACTCGCCATTTTCGCCAAGCGGATCCACTCCATCGGGTAAATCAGCAAGGAGTTCGGCATTGAACCAACGTCCTGCAAAATCAGCGGGAACCTTGGTAGGGTTGAGGGCAGTAATAATAGCACGCATACCAGAAGCGATCATTTTTTCAGCAAGTTGTGTTGTATTTTCTCCCCACACCGGAAAAATTGGCGTGAAGCCAGTGCCGCGAAGTTTATCCTCTCGGTACTCACGAATATCTTCCAAGAAGAGATCACCAAATGCGAGATGCGATGCCCGCAAATGCTCAGGCAACGCTTCCACTTCGGCGAGAAATTTTCGCATCGCGTCTTCGTAAATTGCATTGGAACAGGGATACGGGATTGGTATCTCATACAATGGCACACCCAGTTTTTCCGCTTGCTGTTTTAGTACCCATGCCGGCGTAGAATGGATGGAGACGCGATCAAATGTCTTTGTGACAGTGGTAAAAATACCCCGCACATCGTAGCGTTCCGGCTGCTGCTGTAGTGTGTGGAGTGCCCACGCAGAATCTTTGCCCGAGGACCAAGAGACGAGAACTGGGACAGGTGTAAGATTGTCCATCTGTTTTGTCATATTAAACCTTTCTGTTTTAGGACTTATGCACTCCCCGGTAGGTGCGGTTTCCTAACCGCACCGAACGCGTCCGAATATACGGAATTAACTGATTTTGCGTAAGTCCTGTGTTTTTAACACCGCATCTACAATGCCAAAAAGTTGGAGAGTAAGTTCTTTCCAGCTGCTGTCAAAATCGACTCTGGATGGAACTGCACACCCCAGATAGGCAAAGTTTTGTGCCGAAGTCCCATGATTTCATCCTGATCCGTCCAGGCGGTGATCTCAAGGCAATCCGGCAGTGTATCCCTTTTTACGATAAGCGAATGGTAGCGTGTCGCTTCAAATGGGTTATCCAATCCTTCAAAAAGCTCAATCTCGTTATGTACGATCATTGAGGTTTTCCCGTGCATCAACCGATCTGCCCTGACGACTTCACCACCGAACACGTCCCCGATGCACTGATGACCGAGGCAAACGCCTAAAATCGGGACTTTACCAGCGAAGTGCTTTATGGTATCGTTGGATATACCTGCTTCTTTCGGCGTGCAAGGACCGGGTGAAATGACAATCCGTTCAGGTTCCAGCGCATCTAATGCGTCCACTCCTATTTTTCGACTCCGATGAACCTCCAAGTCAGCACCGAGTTCACCCAAATACTGCACCAAATTATAGGTAAAAGAGTCGTAGTTATCAATCATTAAAACCATTTTTTCGTCTCCTTTTTCTCAGAGATCAGTCACTACAGTAAGAAACCTTGTTCTGCCAATGCAATAGCACTGAGCATTGCTCGCGCTTTACTCATAGTTTCGTAATACTCAGTTTCAGGTACTGAATCCGCAACGATACCACCCCCTGCTTGCACATAAGCGGTGCTGTCTTTGATAACCGCGGTTCGGATAGTAATTGCTGTATCTGCACTACCGGAAAAACTGAAGTACCCCACCGCTCCTCCGTACGTAGCACGACGCGTCGGCTCAAGTTCATCAATGATTTCCATTGCGCGTATCTTCGGTGCCCCAGAGAGGGTCCCAGCGGGGAGACACGAGCGCAGAACATCAAAAGCCGTAAGGTCTTCTCGTAATCGTCCAATGACGTGTGAAACGATGTGCATCACGTGCGAGAAACGCTCAACTATCATAAGGTCGGTCACCTCAACGGTATGATATTCACAGACCCGACCGAGGTCGTTCCGTCCTAAATCAACGAGCATGACATGCTCTGCCCGTTCCTTCGGGTCGGCGAGAAGCTGCTGTTCCAACTCCCTATCTTCCTCAGTGGTTGTGCCACGCGGGCGTGTTCCTGCAATTGGAACGGTTTGGACGATACCATCTTCTACACGCACCATCATTTCTGGGGATGCCCCTACAATGTCAAAACCATCAAGTTGTAGATAATACATATACGGTGATGGATTAATCATTCGCAATGCCCGATATATCTCGAACGAGTCTACGGACACTGGGCAACTGAACCGCTGCGAAGGCACAACCTGGATAATATCGCCTGCGGCTATGTATTCCTTAGCGCGCCGAACAGCCGTTTCGTAATCGGATTTCGTGAAGTTCGATTCGGGATCAGATATGATTTTATCATACTGCTCCTGATGCTCATCGCTATTCCTGCGTAAATATGCTTCGGAAGTAGTTGTGAGTTTCTCAACCAATGCCTCAATTTTCGCAATGGCATTCGCATAAGTCGCATCCACATCTCCATCAATGTGTGCGTTCGCCACAACCTTGATCTGGTGGTTCACATGGTCAAATATCAGAAGCGTCTCGGCAATCATGAAAAAGCAATCGGGGAGTTGCAATTCATCTTCGGTATCATCTGGCAACTCCTCAACGAAACGCACCATGTCGTAACTCATATAACCGACTGCACCACCGTGGAATTTTGGTAACTCTTCACTGTCAACAGGTCGGTAACTCTGCATCAATTCCTCAAGGGCGCTCAACGGATCTTCATATTCCTGAACGACGGTTTCGCCTTTCTCCAAATACTCAATGGTAACCTGATGCCCTTTACTATGGAAAAGCACCGAGGGTTGACTCCCCAAAAAAGAGTAACGCGCAAGGGTTTCACCACCTTCAACGCTTTCGAGCAAGAACGCATAATTATCTGGCATCAACTTGTAAAAAGCAGACACCGGAGTCTCCATATCCGCCATAATTGATCGGTATACCGGTATCGTGTTTCCTGATTTCGCTTGATCGCGAAAATCTTCCAACGTAGGATAATACATTTTTCAATTATTCCTTGCGGTTCGGTCAGGTGTGTCTGGAGTTCAGGTTCTTATCCGTATATCCGCCTGCGTCTACTTCGCATTGTCCCGCAAGCCTCTATAGGCTTGCGCAGAATGCAGGCCATCGTTTTGTTTGATTTTTTAAACGGACATACTCTTTTCTGAATCTGAAGTTTTGTAATTTCAGCCCGCTGCAAACGCCTGACCCGCCCTTAATAGGTAATTAAGGGCTTTCCTATAAAATCGAGACTATAGATGAATTTAATCAAGCAATTCTCGAACGGATGCAAGGATACAAGAACCGACGAAATATCGGAGTCTAATAAACAGCATCTGCATCGAAAATCTTTTCACTTACTATATGTGTTGACTCTCCATCGGGGGAAACTTCTCGAAAGAAGCAGGAGCGGTAACCGACATGGCATGCTGCGACCTTCTGCTCAACCTTTATGAGTAGGGCATCACCATCACAATCTACTGCGATAGATTTAACCGTCTGTGTATGCCCTGAAGTCTCCCCCTTTATCCACAGTTTTTGGCGGGAACGGCTCCAGAAGCAGACACGTCCTGTATTCAACGTTTCTCTTATTGCCTCCGCGTTCATATAGCCTACCATTAGGATTTCGTTGTTCGTCTCGTCTTGAATGACTGCCACGACTAAACCATCGCGGTCATACTTGAGTTCCGATAGAATTTTCATCTGTTTCTCCTTTGCAAAAAAAATACCTTATGCCGCCGGGATCGGTGTGCATAAGGCTTCAACAGGACTTAAAGATAAAAAATGACGATTTTCAGTCTCTATTTCAGTTATCCGTTTGAACGCACACTCCCCCACAAGCCATTGGATCGCCACCAATGCCAATGGTTAGATACGCTATGTAAGTTGGAGTGTGAACGTAATAGTGTCATTCTTTTTCTTTCTCAACAACGGTGGATAACTGAAAATTTTTTTGGATGTATCCACGCTTAATATTAATGATACCACATCTGTTTTGCATTGTCAAATTTTTTTGTTGGAAAAAATATTTGCATAAAATCGTGCAACGTGATATTATATATGCATAACAATTGAATAAACCAACGGTTCAGGTGCCGAATTTCGGAGAATAGGGAAGCGCGGTGAGAATCCGCCACGGCCCCGCCACTGTGAACGATCGAAATATCCGCTGAAAACCACTGTCAGACGACTGATAGGAAGGTTCAACGGAACGCTGTAGTGCCAGTTTTGGCTACAACGACGCTAAATGATCGGAAGTCAGGAGACCTGCCTGAATCATGTTTCACGTATCTGCTTTCGCGGGAAAGCGGTGGAACAGTGCACAGTATCCTGTCAGATCAAAAATAAATATACCCACATAAGGTATAGAATTCTCTTACACATTTACAGGATACACCTTACACAAAGTGTCGCTTCCTCCCCTGTCTTTCCGATGAAAGCAGGGGTTTTTTGTTTCATTACGGAGGTTTTTAATGGACAAAATTTTTTCCGGTCGGCGGCACTTCTCGTGCTATTCACTTCTACTTATAAGTGCGATCCTTTTTACACTCTTCGTTAGCCCTGCTTTAGGGCAAACAGAGGATCCGAATGCAGCTGTTGTCATAAATGCCCTGACACATCCAGATTTGGGCATCACTGCTTCTCTCTCACTCATTAATCTGGAAGAGCCAAATGAGAGAAGGGCTGTTGACAACGAGATACTCCGCATCGGCTTTGATCCGATATTGCGGCGGCGGGCAATTGGTCTCTCTATTCACGGGCATCTCGCCTATATCACGAGTTTCAACTTACCTATCACTGGTGAAACAAGTTCCGGTGACAACATCTATATTATTAACTTGGAAGATCGAGAGTTCGTTGGTGAAATCCCGATCCAAGCAGGCACAACTCCGCAGCAGATCGCTGTGGTCAGTGATCAGAAGTTGTACGTCACCTGTGCCGCGACGCATGAGGTACATGTCATTGACATTCCGAATCGTAATGTGACAAAGGTTCTCACCGGCTCCTTCAACAAACCTACGGGTATCACGCTCCTCAACGGTAAAGCCTACGTCACGAACCCCGCATGGGAGTGGGATCCGGTTGCACGGAAAACGACCTATTACGATAGCACTGTCACAGTGATTGATACAGAGACAGACATCATATTGAAATCCATTCCGGTGCCAACGAACGCTGGGGCGATCATCAACGACGGTGAATCCACTGTTATCGTCAAGACAACGGGTAATTACAACGACATCCTGGGGCATCTCGTTCTGATTGATGCAGCTACTGATGAGATCATCGAAACGGTTAAGATCGGATTCACGCCTGGTGCCTCCGCCCTTAACTCAGAAAAACAGTTGTTTATCCAAGGCAGTTGGCAAAACCCCGGCTTGCTTATCTACGATATCGTCGCACAAAACTGGATCCGGGACGAAGATGACACGATCGCCAACTTCAGTAACGACGCAGATACATCTATCAGTGGAGGGCTGACCTTTGCACCGGATGGAAATCTCTATATCACCCAGCCCGATTGGTCCGGCGGCGGGCAGGATTTCGTTCGCGTCATGGACGTGACAGATGTGTCTCTCTTAAAATCCTACCGTGTCGGACCCGGTGGCTCTATTGTGGGGTTCGCGAGGATTGTTCCGCGACGCGAAGACATTAACAACGATGGGTTCGTCAATATGAAAGATATGATAATCGTAAGTCGTTTTCTCGGGGACGAGGGTGCCGGAATACTTGCTGATGTTAATGGAGACGAAGTGGTGAATATCCTTGACTTGGTGATGATCGGTCAGGGCCACTAATCTGTCATTCGTAGGTGAAGTTTCTAATGGTCATACGGTATCGGTCATCCGTTATCGGAAGAATAATCGTCAGCAGTCAGCAATCAACTAAAAGCCGACTGCCGACTGCTGACAACTATAAAATAGCGCAAGTCTTATGGGTTTTGCCACTGCTCATTTCTTTGCTCAATTGTGCTTCAACCCCCAAAGAAGAGCCGATCTCATGGAGGGTGACGTTCTTTTCACTGGGGGCAAAGGTGCAATTTAATGCGACGGCACCGGTACAGCGTCTGAGTGCTTTTAGTATGGACGGCGTGAGGGTCGCACAACTCAACTTTCCTGTACCACCCCGTCAGACAGAATCCCTTTATTTTCAATGGAACGAAGGGGAGACCTATAAGTTTAAGGCGACCTTATCCACAGGGGGTGTTACCCTTCAAAGTGTGACCGCGCCGCGGACCTACACACAAGGGAATTTAGAGATCGCTATTCCCTATGGTGCCGCGAGTCAGTCGGGTTCAAGGAATACCTTAGAAAACGTCCAGAAGGCACTCGTTTTGCATGAAAGTGAAATGACCGCTACCGTCCTTGTTACAAACGGGAATGTCCCAACAACCTTTGATTTGGAACTTTGTCTACCATCAACCCTAACCGCTGTTCGCTTTCCAGCAGATTGGAATAGTGAAACAATGAATGCGAAAACTTGCCTCTCTACCACCGGTAGACTCGGTGTCGCATCAGAGGTGTGGTACCGTGAATTAGTTTTAAAAACATCCACAGCGAATCCATCGGAGACACAAGAGATTTCAGGGATTGTCCGTTTCACAACGGATACAGGACAGGTCTGGGAACAGCAAGCGACCGTGCAGTTGCGGATAGCGACTATCTCTGAGATCGCCGAATACCTCTCGATTGAATCAATTGGGATGCCTACAGACGCAACGGG
>JAAXHD010000223.1 GCA_012271015.1 Candidatus Poribacteria bacterium
TGACTTAACCGACAACTGAAAACTATGAATAAAATGGTACGAAAAAACTTGGATCTGATTTTCGATGCCTGCCTCCTCGTGGTGGTTCTCCTCATCGCGTTTTGGGCTACCCATGCCAGAGCGAGGTTGAACCCGGGGGAACGTGCTCAACCCGCGAATTCAGGGTTCTATTATAGAACCCCCGGTGTAAATGGCACGTGGTTCGGACCTGAACTCAACTCGCTTACCCTCTGTTCCGGTGTTCATAATCCCTATAACAATAGGGGACGGTTCGACATCGTAGAAACTATCGAAAGTGCCGCAGTTTCCCGTTCAAGTATCCGAGGCGCGCTCCGATGGTATCGGGGCCAACGGTGGTATTTCAGCACAGACGACACACCGTGGGGCACAAACTTCTCCTATATTACGCTCCGAGACGATTTAGGATGGGATGAAATTAGTGTAGGGGGCGGAACAACCGGCTATCCGTGGAGCGGCGTTGAACGACACTGGCGAGACGGAAATATTATCCGAGCGCAAGCCTCTGTCGTAGGGTGGCGGCGGTATGCCCGTGGCGCAGAACGATGGGTCTGCCCGATGTACTACAAAATCGGCGGATGGGAGGGCGAAACCGTCGAAGTCAACTGCAAAACCCTCAGAACATGGTTCCCTCCCGACTGGAACGTCCTAAAACAAAAAGATGGAGACTTCGGTCCCCCAGTTGAACGCAAGCCGGGGATCCTGAGTCGGAAAGGAAAGAAAACACAACAGTGGTACGACTGTATCAAAATCAACTAAACCTCAACCTGTAGGAGGGATCTCCGAATCCCGAACCGCCTTGCCTTTCTCCGCTGGCGAGGTTTGTAACCTCGCCTACTGACTGCTGATTGCCGACAACTATCTTATGCCAAACATAAACACAACACTTCTCATACTTCTTTGTACGCTTATAAACTGTGCTTTTTCCGCCTCCGCCGAGACGTGGCACGACGATTTCAATACCGAAAAGCCCGAAGCGTGGCGCGTCGTCGGAAACGATTCCATCTGGAAAATCGAGGACGGATTCTTACACGCAGAGGTCAATCGGGAATGGGATGTGCAATACGAACTCTACCAATTCACCGCGCTCCCACCGCCCTACAGAAACTTCACAATCACGATAAACGACCTCGGTGTCGATAAAACACGTTTCGGTTTTTGTGTAGGACGCCGTTTTCCCGACACTCCAGAAGAGGATCCCTTCTTCTACGTGTTTTTCCCTGATGAAATCAGAGCGAGGCGATTCGACGGTAGAGGCAGCAGCCATCCCTTCCGAATTCGGCTTTCCAGGGAACCACGCACCCGCTGGGGAACGGATGCCCTCAAAAAGATGGAACTCCAATTTAATGCCGGACATTTCGTACTGTTCGCAGATGGCAAACTCCGCACAGCGTTCCAAGATGCAAACTTCGATAAGATCGAAATTCTCGGTTTCGTCATGGAAGGCATTAACATCGCAAACGAATGGGTCGGCGCGGCATGGGCGGATTCCTTCACCATTTCAGGACTGAATGTCTCTCCAGAGATAAGACTAACCCGAATATGGGGACGACTCAAGCAGAGGTGAACAACCTCACCTTCTTTAAGCCAAGAGATGGGTGATTTGGATCTCGCTTGAGTAGTTCAAAATTTTTGTCTGCAAGTTCTTGAATAGTTGATGGAAGGTTGTGGTAATACTCCCAAAACTTAGAGGTCGCTTTATAAATCGGTGAATCTCCCCGCCTTAATATCCTCAAGAGCCTCCTTGCGAAGATGTTCGAGTCTCCCAGCTTTTATATCTTCTTCAATCTGCTTGTCCCAAGCATCCGCGCGAGCCTCTAAAGCTTCAGAAAGTTTGTCTTTCAGAGTCGTCAATAATGCTTTTTGAGTGCCTTCTTCACACTGGTCAACTTCTGGCACATTAGGAATCCATCCATTCCATTTATCGAATTTTTTCCTTATATAGGCGGTATAAGTCTGTCCCCATTCGGGATCCGTAATTTCAAAAGTTAGGATGTGTTTGCTCTTGACGTGTTGTTCTGATATTCGTTTTTTCGAGAAATCGTGATATTTCCGTTTATCGCCATCCTTCAAGAACCGACGAACCTCCTGCATGTTCGTCGGATACCCTTCGATTTGGTAATCAACAGACGGCTCCAATCCGTGCCGATCTGCCAACCGCTGGCGCATCGGATCCAACGCCAGAATCGTTAGGTCAATACCGATCCAATTCCGTTTGAGCGTATGCGCCGCATCAATCGTCGTGCCACACCCACAGAACGGATCC
>JAAXHD010000211.1 GCA_012271015.1 Candidatus Poribacteria bacterium
GAAGAAAACCGTTTCCACCAAACGATTGAACGCGGCTTAGAACTTCTTGACCAGTCCTTCGATACACTGACGGAAAAAGATAGCACACGACTTGACGGAAAACGTGCGTTTGAGTTATACGACACGTTCGGTTTCCCGCTTGATTTGACAGAAATGCTCGCTCGTGAGCGCGGGTTTACCGTTGACGATGCCGGTTTCGAGCAGAGTATGGAAGCGCAGCGGGCGCGCGGACGCGCCGCATGGGAAGCGAAAGGCGGTGCCAAAGACGAGGAGATTTCCGTTTACGCAGAAGTCCTTAAGGAGCATGGTGAAACGGAATTTGTCGGCTACACGGAGGATAGCGTTGACGCAGAGATTGTCGCTTTAATTGCCGATGCGGAGTCGATAGGCAGCGTACAAGCGGAAGATGCGGTGTTCGTGCTATTGAATCGCACTCCCTTCTACGGTGAATCCGGTGGACAAGTTGGCGATGTCGGCACAATTGAGAGCCAAAATGCGAAGTTGGTTGTGCAAGACACACTTAAACCTTCTCCTGATTTGGTTGTCCATAGATGTAAGGTGCTTGAGGGTGAAATTACACCCTATACTGGCGTGCGTGCAACAATTGATACCGCACATCGGAAGGCGGTCGCGGTGAGCCACACAGCAACGCATCTCCTGCACAGTGGATTGCGGCAGGTTCTCGGAACGCATGTCGGACAAGCGGGTTCTCTTGTTGAAGCGGGTAGATTACGGTTTGATTTTTCGCACTACGAATCTGTCACGTCAGCGCAGCTGCGCGACATCGAGGAATATGTGAACGGAAAAATCCGCGGAAATGACGTGCTTGCTATCAGTGAAATGCCGCTGGATGCCGCGAAAACGAAAGGCGCGTTAGCCTTCTTTGGCGACAAGTATGGAGATATTGTCCGCGTCGTGCAAGCTGGGGATTATAGCGTTGAATTATGCGGTGGTACGCATGTGAATGCGACCGGCGAACTCGGTTTCATGAAACTTATGGGTGAGAGCAGCATCGCCGCGGGAGTCCGACGCGTTGAGGCGTTGACCGGAAACACAGCGGTGACGACTATTCAAGAAGACACTGCCCTCCTTTCCAATGCAGCGAATCTCTTGAAATCCCCGAAAACGGATTTGCTTGAACGGATTGAACGGCTATTGCAAGAACAACGCGAGTTGGAACAGCAGCTGCAACAGCTTAAGAGCCAACACGCGCTTGGCAACGTTGACGCTTTGGTCAAAGATGCCGTACTTGTAGAAGATGTCCGGGTGGTCGCTTCTTGTGTTGCGGATACAGATAGAGATGGATTGCGGCGGCTTGTTGATGCGCTCAAAAACCGCTTAGAATCTGGGGTCGTCGCGCTTGCTGCTGTGGCTGGAGATGAGGTGGCATTTGTGGTCGGTGTAACCCCGGACTTGGTGAAGAGTCGCGGTTTACAGGCAGGCAAAATTATTTCTGAATTGGCACAATTAGCAGACGGTCGCGGCGGCGGACGTCCTGAACTCGCACAAGGCGGTGGCAAGAATCCGAGCAAAGTGAACGC
>JAAXHD010000186.1 GCA_012271015.1 Candidatus Poribacteria bacterium
ATGTTTAATTATCAAACTCACGTTAACTATAGATATGAAACTGAAAAAGTTAGGGTGCTATTACAGCAAGTCCATGCTTGATGATCTCAATTGTGGCAGGGGTTTCACACATCGGTTCGCCATCGGCATACAACAGTATGGGGGGGTCGGTCTCAATGGTTAAAGTGCGGGTCTGGTGCATGGAGACGGCAGGATGCGAAACATGTCCACCCCAGAAGAGCGTTACCATGAGCCGTAACACCGTTAGAGAGGACACCGGACGGATAATACAGACATCAAAAAGCCCATCGTCGATGCGAGCGTTCGGGATAATCTGGAATCCACCGCCGTATCGGTTTGTGATGCCTGTCGCAGCGAGGAGGATCGGTCCCTCGTGGACACCGAAGTCGCCTTCAAGACGTACGAACGGGGGTTCGTAATAGAAAAGTGTCTCCACCGCGGCATAAGCATAGGAGGCAGTGCCTGCAAACAGCGGTGTTCCGTTCGCGGCACGGCGGCTCACTTCCGTATCGTAACCGCAGGTGGCGATGGTGGTGAAGTAATTGTCAGTTGTCGGTTGTCGGTTATCAGAGTCGCGAGTGGAACTCGCTCCTACAGAAGAGATCGTTGATGGTTGACTGCTATTATAGCAACATCCTAAATCCACACGGATAGGCGTGCCAGATAAGAGGGTTGCGATTGCGGCTTCAGGTTTCAGTGGTACACCGATCGCCGCCGCAAAATCGTTGCCACGCCCACACGGAAGCACACCCAAAGTTACATCTGGAACCGTCGCGATGCCGTTGACGACTTCGTGGAGCGTTCCATCGCCCCCGCACGCAATTACGGATCGAATTCCATCAGAGACGGCTTTCTGTGCGAAACGCTTGGCATCGCCGGACGCCGAAGTGAAGGTCAATTGTCCCTGAGCACCAGATTCAGTGAGGGCAGTATACGCCTGTTCAGCAACATTTCTCGCGTGTTCCTTACCGGAAATGGGGTTTGCGATGAGGATAAAGTCGTTCATGAGCCCCCTTACTACATAGATGTCGCCCCGCTGGGGCTTGACTTTTGGGTAGCCCGTGTTTTCTATACACTTTTCGCCCCGCTGGGGCTACTGACCACTGACTGCCGATAGTTGATAACTACTTAATCACCGCGATTTTGCCGATCTTTTTCTCTGTGTCAAATTCCAGGACATAGATATAGATACCCGTTGATACGTCTGCGGTGTTATTGCTCGTAAGCCACCACTCCTTGCGGTTGTGATCCTGATCGGTCACATCTAATGTCTCAAGCAACTCACCACCTGCGGTAAAGAGCTGGATGCGTGTGCCNNGACACCGCGGCTCCGAGAACATCAAGCGGTATTTCAAGAGGTTGTGTAGAAGCACGGATCGGGTTTTCATCAATATCGACAACGTTGGATACGGTAATCTCATATTGATCCGTTGTATCGGTGGGCGATTGCCCGAAGTGCTCAAGAAGACTGTCTGTCTCAAATGCCAAGAGGGCGCGTCTGCCCATCCGGTCCCGGATTGCAGACACCGGACTCACACCCCCAATCCGCTCTGCGGCTCGTAAGACATACCGGTTTTCGTTCCCAATCCCGGGATCCATCCGTCGGTCAAAGGTAACGAGTACCCAGAAATTTCCATTCATAGAGACCCCATTCGGCGTTTGAATCCCAGATTCAGGCTGTGTTGGATGTCCATCA